>JANSYF010000069.1 GCA_024742575.1 Paracoccaceae bacterium
GGTTTCTTGTCTTTCATGTCTTCACCTGTGTGGGCCTCGGCCCATCAAAAAAGCCCCGTTCCGGCCAAGCGAAAGGGGCTTTCGGCTGACCTTTTAGCGGCATGTTTAACGTGGCCCGCAATCCGGTAACAAATCGCCACATCGACCCGATACTTGCCCGAACAACACAGGTCAAGCCTGACATATCGGTGTCATGCAGCCGTCACCGTGATGTTGCGGAAGACGCGTAACCCATCCCCAGCATGTAGGGGGGCGCATCATGGCTCTTGTGCAGATCAGCAGCGACACAAGAGGCCAATGGCAAGGCGATATCCACGCTCTGCCGCAAGACGCGCCTGTCACGATCATGTTGCACGGCTACAAGTACCGCCCCGGGCATGGCGGCGACTGTCCGCATACCAGTCTCTATGCCTCTGACTCCCAACACCCGGTCAAACGCAGCCGACCTTGGCCCAAGCGATTGGGCATCGGAACCGTATTGCGCCCCGCCATCGGCTTTGGCTGGCCGGCGCGCGGCTCCTTGTGGACGGCATGGCGGCAGGCAGAGGTCACAGGACATGCATTGGCGCAGTTGATTGACGCGCTGAAAACCGACGCCCCCCATCGCCCGATCCGCCTGCTAGGCCATTCCTTGGGCGCGCGGGTCGCGCTTTGTACCCTGACCACGTGCCAACGCGGTCAGGTGGACAGCGCGATTTTGCTGAACGGGGCCGACTTCACCATCAACGCCGCCAAGGCCGAAGCCCGTCACGCCGGAACCGCGTTCCAATTGCTGAACGTCACAAGCCGGGAAAACGCGGTGTTCGACATCCTGACCGAACTGTGCCTGCTCGCGCCGATCCGATCCGAACGCGCGCTAGGGCGTGGTCTGACCGGGTCGAACACGTTGACGCTACGTTTGGATCATGCCGATGATCGGCGCGCGCTTGCAGGTTTGGGATTTTCGGTGCCGCCACCAGACCGCTCGATCTGCCATTGGTCAACCTATCTGCGCCCCGGCACCGGTGCGCTATATCGCGCATTGCTGGACGGCTCACTTCGGCATGATGTGCTGCGCTCCGCTTTGCTTGACATGCGCAATGATAGTGCCTCCACCCAGCCCGACTTTGCGGCACAAGTGGCCTAGGGTGCACGCCCTGCTTCTTCTTTTTTCAAATATGCAATTGCACTCTTTGCAGCCAGAAACCGCGTCAGAGGTCAGAACGGCACGTCATCCGCCGCGCAGATGAACCGCGCGACCACTTTCTTGGTCCCGGCCTTTTCAAAAGCAATCTCAAGCTTATCACCCTCAATCCCGATGACCTCGCCATAGCCAAATTTCTGATGGAACACGCGTTCTCCCAATGCGTGGGAACTGACTGCTGTGGCGTCGATGATCGTATTGCGCGCCTCGGTTGGCTGGCTGACCGGGCGTTGCTGGGACCGCGACTGCAAACGTCGCCAACCCGGCGAGTTGTAGACATTTGCATCCGCCGCCTTCTGATGCAGGTCCGATCCGGCCATCATCTGCGTTGCCGGCGATGCCATGCCCGCCGCGCCGTAGCCGCCTCCGTAGAGACCCGGGGGTGTCAGAACCTCGACATGCTCTTCGGGTAGCTCGTCGATGAAGCGAGACGGCAGTGCCGATTGCCATTGGCCAAACACTCGGCGGTTTGCGGCAAAGGAAATCGTGCAAATCTCTTCCGCCCGCGTGATGCCGACATAGGCCAGACGGCGTTCCTCTTCCAAACCCTTCAGGCCCGACTCGTCCATCGATCGCTGCGACGGGAACAAGCCATCTTCCCAGCCCGGCAAAAAGACGGCGGGAAATTCCAGACCCTTGGCGGCGTGCAGCGTCATGATCGACACTTTCTCGCCATCGCCGCCCTTGTCATTGTCCATGATCAGGCTGACATGTTCCAAGAACCCTTGCAGGTTTTCGAATTCTTCCAGTGCCTTGACCAGTTCCTTGAGGTTTTCAAGCCGCCCCGGTGCTTCGGGTGTCTTGTCGTTTTGCCACATGGTGGTGTAGCCGCTCTCGTCCAGAACGATGCCTGCGAGTTCGGAATGTTCGGTATCTTCAGCCATACGGCCCCAGCGGTCCAGATCGCGCACAAGCTGGGCCAGTTCGGACCCGCCCTTGCCCTTGATCATGCCCTGTTCGACCGCCAACCGCGCGCCTTCGACCAAGGACAGGCCATTGGCACGGGCGACGGTTTGGATGGTCTGCTGGGCCTTGTCGCCCAAGCCCCGCTTGGGGGTGTTGACGATCCGCTCGAACGCCAGATCGTCGTCGGGGCTGGTCACGACGCGGAAATAGGCCATCGCATCGCGGATCTCCATCCGTTCGTAAAAGCGCGGGCCGCCAATCACACGGTACGGCAAACCGATGGTCAGAAAACGGTCCTCGAACGCGCGCATCTGGTGCGAGGCGCGGACAAGGATCGCCATCTCATCCAGCGACACAGGCCGCATCCCACGGGTGCCGCGCTGCATCGCCTCGACCTCTTCACCGATCCAGCGGGCCTCTTCCTCGCCATCCCAATGGCCGATCAGGCGCACTTTCTCGCCCTCCTGCGCGTCGGTCCAAAGGGTTTTGCCCAGACGCCCTTGGTTCCCGGCGATCACGCCCGATGCAGCGGCCAGAATATGCGGGGTGGAGCGGTAGTTCTGTTCGAGACGTACAACATGTGCGCCCTCGAAATCCTTTTCAAACCGCAGGATGTTGCCCACTTCGGCCCCGCGCCAGCCATAGATCGACTGGTCGTCATCGCCGACACAGCAGATGTTCTTGTGCCCAGACGCCAGTAGTCGCAGCCACAGATACTGGGCCACGTTGGTATCCTGATATTCGTCCACAAGGATGTATTTGAACCAGCGTTGGTACTGGTTCAGCACATCCGGGTGCGCCTGAAAGATTGTGACCACGTGCAGCAGCAGGTCGCCAAAATCGACGGCGTTCAGTTCTTTCAGCCGCGCCTGATAGAGCGCGTAGAGCTTTGGCCCCTGATGATTATACGCACCGGCATCGGCGGCAGGCACCTTGTCGGGGGTGATCGCGCGGTTTTTCCAGCCGTCGATGATCCCGGCCAATTGCCGCGCGGGCCAGCGTTTGTCGTCGATCCCGGCGGCGGACACGAGTTGCTTCAACAACCGCAACTGGTCGTCCGTATCCAGAATCGTGAAGTTTGACTTCAGGCCCACCAGTTCGGCATGGCGGCGCAGGAGTTTCACACAGATCGAATGGAAGGTACCCAGCCACGGCATGCCTTCGACAGTCTGGCCGAGCAAACGCCCCACCCGTTCCTTCATCTCGCGCGCGGCCTTGTTCGTGAAAGTCACGGCAAGGATCTCGTTCGGGCGGGCGCGACCTGTATTCAGAAGGTGAACAATTCGGGTGGTCAGCGCCTTGGTCTTGCCCGTGCCAGCCCCAGCCAGCATGAGGACAGGACCATCCATCGTCTCGACCGCCTGCCGTTGGGCGGGGTTGAGATCGTCCAGATAGGGCTGCGGGCGCGCGGCCATCGCGCGGGCGGACAGCGAGGCGTTTTCGAACGCCTCCATTTCATCGAAACTGCTCATGCGCGCCAAGATAGCGCCGCATCCACCAGAGATAAAGATGTTCTGATAATGTTCACGTCGCCAAGGGCCAATTTCCTTTGAAGGAAATCATCGGATTTTTCGAATAATCCGCTTCTGGACAAATCCGGGGAACTGCCCACAAATGCGGTTCATGGATCATCACGCAAAATACCCCGCCATTTCAGATCTCAAGGCACGTGCGCGTCGGCGCATCCCCAAATTCGTCTGGGAATACCTCGATTCCGCCACCGGAAAAGAGGCCACGTTGCACCGCAATCGCGCAGCGCTGGATCGGGTGCTGTTCACCCCGTCGATTCTGCATGGCGAGCTGCCCGTTGATCTGAGCACAACGCTTTGCGGCAAGGACTACCCGCTGCCATTTGGCATCAGCCCGGTGGGCATGTCCGGGTTGATCTGGCCGGATGCGGAACGCAAGCTTGCGCGCGCGGCCACCAAGGCGGGCATCCCCTACAGTATCTCCACCGTCGCGACCCGCACACCTGAAGAGGTGGCACCGCATCTGGACGGCAATGGCTGGTTCCAGATGTACCCGCCGCGCGATGAGGGCATCCGAACCGATATGTTGAAACGGGCCAAGGATGCCGGGTTTTCGACCCTGATCCTGACCGTTGACGTGCCCGTGCCGTCGCGCCGCGAACGGCAGGTGCGGTCGGGTCTGACGACACCGCCGAAACTGACGCCGCGCCTGCTGGCACAGGTTGCGATGTGCCCGACATGGGCGATGGCGACAGCGCAATTGGGGATGCCGCGTATGCGGTTGATTGACGATTACGCAGGCAAGGTGACGGGTCTAAGCTCGACCCAGCACGCGGGATACCTGCTGCGCACCTCGCCCGATTGGGACTATGTCGACTGGTTACGCAATGCATGGGATGGGGCGTTCTTCGTAAAGGGTGTGCTCAACCCCGACGATGCACCGCGACTGGAGAAGGCCGGAGTAGACGCGATTTGGCTGTCGAACCATGCCGGGCGTCAATTCGACGCCTCCCCCGCACCGATCGAGGTATTGCCCAAATTTCGGGCAGCGACCCAATTGCCTCTTATTTTTGATAGCGGCGTCGAAGGTGGTCTGGATATCCTAAGAGCGATCGCTTTAGGCGCGGACTTCGTCATGCTGGGCCGGGCATGGCACTATGCGCTTGGGGCGCTGGACAGCGACGGACCAGCACATCTTGTCGAGGTCCTACAAAAGGATATGGCGTCGAATTTGGGCCAGCTTGGGGTTGTCAAACCTACCGATCTGCGCGGCAAAGCGTGGTTTGATGGGAACGCTGGGTAAGCTGCGCTGTTTCTAGCTGTTGAGAATGTAACGAATTCTTACTAAGCACCGCATAACGTTAATACGTCAGGACTGCTGCCATGTCAGATTTCAAGAAAATCCTAGTCGCCAACCGCGGCGAAATCGCCATCCGCATCATGCGGGCCGCCAACGAAATGGGAAAGGCCACAGTCGCTGTCTATGCTGAAGAGGACAAGCTGGGCCTGCACCGTTTCAAGGCGGACGAAGCGTACCGGATCGGCGAAGGCATGGGGCCGGTTGCTGCCTATCTGAGCATCGACGAGATCATTCGCGTCGCCAAGCAATCGGGCGCGGACGCGATCCATCCGGGCTACGGCCTTTTGTCGGAAAATCCCGATCTGGTGGATGCCTGCGTCGCCAACGGCATCACCTTCATCGGCCCGCGCGCCGAAACCATGCGCGCCTTGGGCGACAAGGCCAGTGCGCGGCGGGTCGCGGTTGAAGCTGGCGTTCCAGTGATCCCGGCGACCGAAGTTCTGGGCGATGATTTCGACGCCATCAAGAAAGAGGCTGAAACGATCGGCTATCCGCTGATGCTCAAGGCATCGTGGGGCGGCGGGGGTCGCGGCATGCGGCCCGTTACCAACAGCAAAGAGCTTAAGGAAAAAGTTCTTGAGGGTCGCCGCGAAGCTGAAGCCGCCTTTGGCAATGGCGAAGGTTATCTGGAAAAGATGATCATCCGCGCACGCCACGTTGAGGTGCAAATCCTTGGTGACAAGCAGGGCAACATCTACCACCTGTACGAGCGCGACTGCTCGGTCCAGCGCCGCAACCAGAAAGTGGTCGAACGCGCCCCTGCCCCGTACCTGTCCGAGGCGCAGCGCGAAGAACTGTGTGAATTGGGCCGCAAGATTTGCGCGCATGTGAATTACGAATGTGCAGGCACCGTCGAATTCCTGATGGATATGGATGACGGAAAATTCTATTTCATCGAAGTGAACCCGCGCGTTCAGGTCGAACACACCGTCACCGAAGAAGTGACCGGTATCGACATCGTTCAGGCGCAGATCATGATCGCCGAGGGCAAGTCGCTGTCAGAGGCCACTGGCAAAGCCAGCCAGTATGACATCCGCCTGAATGGTCACGCGTTGCAGACCCGCGTGACGACCGAAGACCCGCAGAACAACTTTATCCCCGATTATGGCCGCATCACCGCGTACCGCTCGGCCACCGGGATGGGCATCCGTCTGGATGGCGGCACGGCCTATGCAGGCGGCGTAATCACGCGTTACTACGATAGCCTTTTGACCAAGGTTACCGCATGGGCACCGACGCCAGAAAAAGCCATCGCCCGCATGGATCGCGCACTTCGTGAATTCCGGGTACGCGGTGTGTCCACCAACATCGCGTTTGTGGAAAACCTGCTCAAGCACCCGACGTTTCTGAACAATCAATACACCACCAAGTTCATCGACGAGACGCCCGAGCTGTTCCAGTTCCGCAAACGGCGCGACCGGGGCACCAAGGTGCTGACCTATATCGCGGACATCACCGTCAACGGACACCCCGAGGTGCAGGGCCGCGCGATGCCGCATCCCGACCTGAAACCGGCCCGCGCGCCCAAACTGCGGGTCGACACACCGCCCGCAGGCACTAAGACCCTGCTGGACGAAAAAGGCCCGCAGGCCGTGGCCGATTGGATGGCGGCGCAGAAAGAGGTGCTGATCACCGACACCACAATGCGCGACGGGCACCAGTCCTTGCTGGCCACGCGGATGCGGTCGATCGACATGATCAAGGTTGCCCCGGCCTATGCCACGAACCTGCCGCAGCTGTTCAGCGTGGAATGCTGGGGGGGTGCGACGTTTGATGTGGCCTACCGATTCTTGCAGGAATGCCCGTGGCAGCGCCTGCGCGATCTGCGCAAGTCTATGCCCAACATCATGACCCAGATGCTGCTGCGTGGGGCCAATGGCGTGGGCTACACAAACTATCCCGATAACGTGGTGCAGTTTTTTGTCAAACAGGCCGCCGAAACGGGTGTGGACGTATTCCGCGTGTTCGACAGCCTTAACTGGGTTGAGAACATGCGCGTCGCGATGGATGCGGTGCTTGAGACCAACAAAGTTCTGGAAGGCACGATCTGTTACACCGGTGATCTGAACGATCCGGCGCGGTCCAAGTATGACCTCAAATACTATGTCGCGATGGGCAAAGAACTGAAGGCCGCCGGGTCGCATATCCTTGGTCTCAAGGACATGGCCGGGCTGATGAAGCCTGCTGCTGCCGGACCGCTGGTTAAGGCGCTGAAGGAAGAGGTGGGTTTGCCCGTCCACTTCCACACGCATGACACCTCGGGTGCGGGCATTGCCACGATCATGGCAGCTGCTGCGGCGGGTGTGGATGCTGTGGATGCGGCGATGGATGCGCTGTCGGGGAACACCTCGCAGCCCACATTGGGTTCGGTGGTCGAGGCGCTGCGCCATACCGAACGGGAAACCGGGCTGGACATCAGCGCGATCCGCGAGATTTCGAACTACTGGGAAGCGGTGCGCGGGCAATACGCGGCGTTCGAAACCGGCCAGCAGGCCCCTGCCTCAGAGGTCTATCTGCACGAAATGCCCGGTGGGCAGTTCACCAACCTCAAGGCGCAGGCGCGCAGCCTTGGGCTTGAGGAACGCTGGCACGAGGTCGCGCAGACCTATGCGGATGTGAACCAGATGTTCGGCGATATCGTCAAGGTCACGCCGTCCTCAAAGGTAGTGGGTGACATGGCGCTGATGATGGTGTCGCAAGGCCTGACCCGCGCGGATGTGGAAGATCCCGCGAAAGACGTGTCCTTCCCCGACTCTGTTGTGGACATGATGCGCGGCTCTTTGGGGCAGCCTCCGGGTGGATGGCCTGCGGCGATCCAGAAGAAGATCCTCAAGGGCGAGACAGCCTTTACCGACCGCCCCGGCAAACACGCAGCCCCCGTGGATATTGAGGAAACCCGCGCCAAGGTGATCAAGGAACTGGAAGGCAAGGCGATTGATGACGAGGATCTGAACGGATATCTCATGTATCCCAAGGTCTTCCTTGATTACATGGGCCGCCACCGGACATATGGCCCGGTGCGCGTACTGCCGACGCAGACGTTCTTTTATGGCATGGAACAGGGCGACCAGATCAGCGCCGAGATTGACCCCGGCAAGACGCTTGAAATCCGTCTGATCGCGGTGGGCGAGACGCAGGACGATGGCGAGGTGCGGGTGTTCTTTGAACTCAACGGCCAGCCACGCACGATCCGCGTGCCAGACCGCAAGGCCAAGGCCACCACAGCGGCGCGGCCCAAGGCGGAGGTCGGCAACCCGAACCACATCGGCGCACCGATGCCGGGCGTCGTCGCCTCTATCGCCGTATCAGCGGGTCAGAAGATCAAAGAGGGCGACCTGCTGTTGACCATCGAGGCGATGAAGATGGAGACAGGCCTGCACGCCGAGCGTGACGCCGTGGTCAAGGCCGTGCATGTGACGGCTGCAGCGCAGATCGACGCGAAGGATCTGTTGATCGAGTTGGAGTGAGATGGGGTTGGTGTGGGACGGGCCTTTGGGCCTGCTCCGGTTCTATGTCGAGACCGGTCCAAACCTGCCATTGATTTTATGGGGTAATCTTAGGTCGGATTCTGATTAATTAAGGTACCGTGACACCGATGGTGCGCGCCATCTTCGCCGCAATCCGCCGATTGCGAGCGCCTCCGTCATGCGTATAACCACGATCCGGACCCAAACTGAACGAGAGCGGCAAGACAGGTTTGTCCAAAGCGCTGAAAATCCTCACCTCCGAGCCAGCACTGCACCAGTTCGAAGCATGAGGCGACCACATTTAGGCGCATCCGCAACTTTGGCGAGCTTCAGAGCCATAAGATACATTGACTCGCAGGCCTGATCTTAGGACCCTATTATAGGTTAGCGGCAACGTTGGGGAATGCCGGTCGCAATCGCTCCTTTATCTTTTTTCGGGAGAACGTACACATGGGTTTCCTCGAAGCAACCAAGACGTGCCTTTCGAAATACTTCGATTTTTCGGGGAGGGCGGCTCGCTCTGAGTATTGGTGGTTTGCGCTGTTCGTCTTTCTCGTCAGCGTTGTTTTTGCTGTGATCGATGCTTCTGTTTTCGGCGTTAACCCTGATACCAATGAAGGCGCGCAAGTCCTGACTCCAATCTTCCAACTCGCTTTAGCCATCTCACTGCTTGCTGCTGGGTGGCGTCGGCTACATGATACTGGAAAGCCTGGCTGGTATCTGCTTTTGCCCGCGGCATTGAGCATTGCAACGATGATCATGCTTTTCAGCGGCATTGCTGTTTTTTCAATTCTTGAACAAGGCGCGGACGACTCTGAAGCGCTGCGTGGTCCGGCAGCCTTGCTTGGCGTCACTGGGTTAACGGTCGTCGCAGTTCTTCAGCTTATACTTTTGGTCCTTATGATCTGGTGGCTTAGTAGACCTTCACAGGAAGGTACAAACGAATATGGTCCGCCTGTAGTATAAACCGATGATGTGGACCAGTCTGGGGGTTCGCTGTGACATGATCAAACATGGCTTGGTTGCCTGGGAGATTACTTATGAAGAGACATCTAATTGCCACTACGATCCTCATGGTCATGATGTCATCCGCTGCCGCTGCGGACTGGAGTTTCAATGGGCAACCAAATCCCAACGCCTTTATCCAGACCGGCAACATGAGCCTTGAGTTGCAGTGTGACAGGGTCCGTTTCGCTCCCGCGGGATATGAGGACGCGGAGGACATCACCGCCAAGCAAGGACTCTCATTCCGTTTCAAGGAGAACGGTGCATCCGAAGTTGGTGCGTTCCAGGCTGGATCAGACAATTCGGATGTATCGATTGTAGATAACTTCCCTGTCGAGGTTCGGTTCTTCGACCAGGCAGATTATAACTTCGTGCTGGACCAGATTGCGCAGAATGCAGTCTTGAACCTGTCTATGATCGACCAAGATGTGTCCTATGGCATCTTCACGCTCAAGGGGTCCGGGGCCGCAGTGCGCTCACTACGCACGGCCTGTACCTCCGACGAGTCATCGTCGCCGACGATGGAAGCGCCCGAGGGCATCGTCTATTGCGGCGGCGGTGCTGTGCAGCGAGTTATTGAATACGCCGTCTTGGGCCAGCCGGGCGACCAATGGGATGCGATCGTGACCGTCAATGGCGAAACCATCCGCGCGATGACCTCGTACAGCTTCTTTGGAAACTCACAGCCGCCGGCAGGCTTCCAAGTCGCGCTCCTCGGCGAAGACCGTTCCGAATTTCTCGTCTTCAGCGATGGGGGGCGGAACTGGATAGAATTCGGCGATTACACCTACGAACAATGCAACTGACACGTCGAACAAGAAAGGCATACAACGTGAACAAAGCACAAAAACTCGTTCCAGGCCTGCTTCTGGGCACTTTGCTGACGGCTTGCGTAGAAGACAGCGGCTCCATAAGCGCAACTCCAAGTCGCGCGAACCAGGATTGTTTGACAGCAGTCGCCCAAGCAACTGGCAATAGCCAAGTCAGAGTCCTGTCGTCCGAGGCGCGCGAGGCCAATATCCTAGTGATCGTCGGCGTTGGACCAGATGCAGCACCTTGGCAGTGTATCACCTACGGAGATGGAACAACCGAAGGCATCATGTCTTTGACAGACGAAGGCTTCCTCTGACGCAGCCGTGGCGTACCGACTAACCGGTGCCTTCCGGGCATCAATAGCGCCAATTGCCATTGCACTTTTCATCTGGGCGATTGGCACTTTTGGGATGGTTAGGCCTCAAACGCAAGCCCTTCATCACAGTTAAATTGATGACGCAGGCTTTATGAATGGAGAATAGAGCAAAGATGTGGTCAGTCCGCAAAAGCGATGGCAAAGCCCGCCGGGCTGTCTGCCTGGCAGCAGTCGGCGTGGCGTACGCCGCCGTTTCGGCGAATGCCCAAGATTTATCCGGTCTGCCCGCGCAGTTGCTTGAAAAAGTGGAGGCCGCCCAACAGGCATGTTCGAATTTGGAGAATGGGCAGTTCGCCGTCGAATTCGGAGCCGTGCATAGAGTTGATCTTGATGGTGACCTCTATAGCGACTGGGTTCTGGACGAGGAAGGTTTTGCCTGTTCTTCAGTGCCTTCAATGTATTGTGGCACGGGTGGATGTGTCTCTCATTTTCTGATTGGCGATCATGTCAACTCACTCCTCAATCAGGGGTGGGATATGACACAGATCGGTCCCAACAGAGTTCTCTTTGCGAATGTGCACTATTCGCAGTGCGGCGGGATCAGCCCGAGCCCCTGCGTTGTAGCCAGCGTTTGGGACGATGCAGAAATGATGTGGCGCACCACTGCCGCGGAGTGGGAGTAGAAAAGGGACCAACGTATCAAAATGCTCTTGTCTGTTCTCGGAAGTCGCTCATATGTATCCGGCCTGTTAATCGACACACGGGTCGTGGCCTTGTGGGGTTACGCACGCGCCGTGATCTCATTAACGAACAGGTCCAAGGAGACATTCGCTGCACCTGCTCCAGTGGCCGCAAATGGCGTTTCATCTGCGTTGGGACCTCCCGTGAGATGGCACGGCCAAAGGTTCGTTGAACAAACAGAGGGAGTCTTCAGGCGGCCAATTCGGGGGGATAGCTTTGACGTTGCTAACCAATTCCCTCTGCCAGCAAATCAAAAACGACACGAATGCGTAGATTTGTTTTTAACTCGCGGTGGGCCACCAGCCATGTCTCGATCCTGAGTGGCTCAAACGCCGAGCAGGGGTTTTCGAGTTCGGGATAGGCCGCACCTACTTCAACTGGAAGAATACCAACCCCAAAGCCCTGCCGGACAAATTCGAGCATGAGCGTTCCGCTCGACGTCGAAAAATTGAAATTTGCTGTCGTGAGATTGACGCCCCGTGACGCCATCAATCCAAGCCGCAGTTCTGGCTGGTCGAAACCTACAAACGTCAACTTTTCAAGATCAGCGAGGGTCTTGGGGCGCCCAACTTCGTCGAGATACTTGTTTGATGCAAAAAGATGCGCGGTTGTATCCCTGAGCCGCTTTGCGAATAGGGCCTCGTCTGTGGGTTGTCCATGGCGGATCGCGATATCAGCTTCACGTCGCCGCAAATCACTTACTTCATGTGATGCGATAATCTCGATCTGAAGGTCTGGCGCGGTTTTGCGCAGTTTCTTAAGGATAGATGGCAGGAAATACGTCGCCATCATGTCTGTCGCAGAGATCAACACATGTCCGGTGACAGCTTCGGATTGGCCTGTTGCTGCAACGGAAATAGCGTTCGCCGCATCGCCCATCGTCCGAAAATGCGCAAGTAATTCCACGCCTGATTGCGTCAGCAACAGCGCCCGCGACGTCCGTTCAAAAAGCGTCACGCCAAGCGCCTCTTCGAGACCTGCAACCTGTCGGCTGAGCGTTGGCTGCGTTAGCCCGAGCGCACGTGCCGCCGCTGAAAGCGATCCTTCCTCGGCGGTTACGAGAAACGCCCGTGCTTGATTCCAATCGAAGGCTGATCGTTTCCACTCCATTATTTACGTATACCAAACCAAGAAGAATACGCAATTTCGTATTACTGGCCCGCACTCTATGTCTGCCGTCAACCAACCTAAGACGGGCAACGAAAATGACGCAGTTCGAAAACAATGGCCTCAGACCATCGCACACCCCTGTGATGGAAGACGCAATTCTCATGACATCTGGCCGCATCGGCTCTTGGGAAATCCTCCTGAAGAGACGGCCGCTTTCTTCTACGGATCTTGCCAACCGCTACGACACGGTTTCGGGCAATTGGGAACGCACGGCGGGTCGATTTCAACTGGAAGCCGCGTATCAAAAACCTCTTCTGGCCTCTCAGGTCGCAACAGTTCTTGGGCAAGCTGGACCACAGGCGCAGGTCCTTGATTGCGGTGTCGGAAGCGGGAGCCTGTCAATCGCGCTTGATCGTATCCTCACGGATCCGGTCATATTCCATGGCATAGATACCTCTGCCAAGATGCTGGTGCAGGCCCGATCGAAGATGCAATCTGCCGGACTGCGTGCCCACTTTAAACAAGCTGATATTTTGTCATTGCCTCATGATGATCAGTCTTTTGACGTGGTCATGGCCGCGCATGTTCTTGAACATCTGCCCGATCCGAAACGGGCACTCAGGGAAATGGTCCGCGTTCTGAAACCGGGTGGAATGGTGTTCGTTTGCGCAACGCGCCCCTCACTATTTGGCGCACTTATCCAACTTAAATGGCGCACATGGGCGGTCACTGAAGAACAGGGCGTTGCGTGGCTGCGTGCGTGTCAGCTTACCGAAATTGGATACCAACCGGTCCACCTTGGCGCCTGTGCTGGCGTCGCAAGCACGGCCTTTTGGGCGCGGCTGCCAAAATGACCTGCAATCCTTTGAAAGGTTACCCATGATACGACTACAAAAAAGCGAATGGGCCATTTTGAGCCTTATCCTTGTCTATTCGTTCATTCCTGCTTTTGGCGGTTTGATCCGTGTACTGGAACTTGCGGGCCGACCACAAATCGCACCCGTCAACCCGCGGGCCTTGCTGGCCCCAATACCTATCATTCTTCACATCTTAAGCAGCTCTTTATTCTGCATCGTCGGGGCGGTTCAATTCTTGCCAAGCATCCGGCGGCGACATCCGAAAGCACATCGCATCATCGGGCGGGTGATAGCCTTGGCCGGATGTATTTCCGCACTGAGCGGTTTGTGGATGACGCATTTCTATGTCTTTTCCGAAGCGTTGCAAGGTCCGGCACTTTATAGGGTTCGGATTGTTTTGGGCACGGCAATGGTCGGACTCATCGTCTGGGCTGTAGTTGCCATCAAATCCCGTGACACCTTTCAACACAGCGCTTCAATGTTGCGGGCCTATGCTATTGGCCAAGGCGCATCGACACAGGCCTTTATCGGCATCGCCTGGATCATCATGGCCGGCTCCGAGGCGTTAGGACCACTGCGCGATGGGCTGATGGTCTTTGCCTGGATGCTCAATCTGTTGGTCGCGGAAATCTTGATCCGTTCCACACTCAGGCCATCGAAACGACTGCGAAGTCGTTCGTCATTGCCCCCAATGCTGCCATCAGTACATCGAAAGAAAACTTGAAATGACATATGAAAACCGTAACCCACGCGTCCTTTTGTCGATCCTTTGGATCTTCGTTATGCTCAACTTCTTTGCCCGTGACATACACGAGTTGGGCCGCCCCGGCATGTTGGAACAGATGATGTCCGGCACGATTGACGGGGTCGTCGTGACTGACATGATGATGCTGCTAGGGGGGATCATGATAGAAATCCCCATCTTGATGACAATTCTTGCATTCATTTTGCCAAGTGGCGCAAATCGGTGGACGAACATTGGTATGGGCCTTTTGACTATGGCCATGATCGTCGCGATGAACCTCAAACCCGACCTCGATAACGTCTTTTTCATGGGTGTTCAGTTGATCGCTCTCATCGCCATTGTTGTGATAGCATTGCGGTAGCGAGGTTCTTCACAGGCAGTTGCAATTGCACCGTAAAATCGCGACTGATGGCTTGCTCAATCAACATGACGAAACACCGATCCAAGGCGTTTGAAGACAATGTTCCGAGATCTTTCAGTGCCAGCCATCTCGATGGGACTACTCGCCGCGTTCGTGGGTTATTCAGCTTCGTTCGCCATTGTGCTGGCGGGGCTGACAGCAATGGGGGCAACGAGCGAGCAGGCGACAACCGGGTTGTTCTTTGCAACGATCGGCATGGGCATCTGCAGCATCTGGCTGCCTGCCGCGACGCGCATTCCCGCCGCTGTGGCTTGGTCCACGCCCGGGGCTGCATTTCTTGCGGCAACAGCCACTTTGCCGGGCGGTTTCGGCGAGGCTATTGGGGCGATGATTTCTTGCGCCGGATTGATCGTCCTGACCGGGTTCATCCCAGCCCTTGGCCGGATCGTGGCCGCCATCCCGAAACCCATCGCAAACGGTTTGCTTGCAGGAGTCCTACTCAAGCTGTGTCTGGCCCCTGCGATTGCAATCGGCACCATTCCCTTGCTGGTCCTGCCCGTGCTCGTCGCGTGGTTGATTGGATTGACATGGAACAGGCTGGCCGCAATGCCATTTGCGGTGGTTGCGTTTCTCGCGGTTCTCTCTTTCGCCGTGGATATGTCAGACAGCGCCCTGCAATCTGACATCGTATCGCTTCCTGCCTTTGTCCCAACCGTGCCGATCTTTTCGATGCAGTCGTTCTTTTCCATCGCTTTACCGCTTTATCTGGTAACAATGGCGGGACAAAACATCCCCGGCTTCGCGGTCCTGGAACTGAATGGCTATCCCGTCGAACGCCAACCTCTGATCCGGAAGACTGGCTTTGTCAGCCTCGCGTTTGCACCTTTCGGATCGATCCCTGTCAACATGTCCGCGATCACAGCGGCGATGATGGCAGGTGAGGACGCAGGTCGCGATCCGGCAACCCGCTATTGGGCGGCGATCACGTCAGGGATCGTCTATGTCTTTTTGGCTTTTGCCGCCGCGCTTGTAACGTCATTGGCCGGCCTTGCGCCGCTTCCCCTCATCACTGCGGTGGCCGGACTTGCGCTTGTTCCCGCTTTGGTTGGTTCAATCTCGGCTGCATTCAGTGAACACACTCAGTTGGAGGCGCCAGCAATGACATTCTTGATAGCAGCAAGTGGAATGACGCTTTTCGGTGTAATACCAACGGCCTGATTGTTTGACTCGCAGAGGATTCCCTTCTGCAGAAAAATCTGAATCACTGTCTTCAAACGATGGAGGCTTTGATGGCAGTTGAAATCACACGGAAAGACGTGTCGGCGGGCGATCTTCGAGCGA
>JANSYF010000011.1 GCA_024742575.1 Paracoccaceae bacterium
AACGGAATACCGATGGTTTGAGGACGTGATGGCTGACTTCTTTACCACCCCCCTAGGGATCGGCGTGATCATCGTCGCACAGTGTCTTGCGGTACTGGGCTTTGTGATGGTCAGCCTTCTCTTCCTCGTCTATGGCGACCGCAAAATCTGGGCCGCTGTCCAGATGCGGCGCGGACCCAACGTAGTTGGCGCTTACGGCCTGCTGCAAACCGTGGCTGACGCGCTGAAATACGTGGTCAAGGAAGTGGTTGTGCCTGCGGGCGCAGACAAGCCGGTGTTCATGCTCGCCCCGATGACCAGCTTTGTGTTGGCGATGGTGGCTTGGGCGGTGATCCCGTTCAATGACAGCTGGGTTCTGTCTGATATCAACGTGGCGATCCTGTTCGTTTTTGCCGTGTCCTCGCTTGAGGTATACGGCGTAATCATGGGCGGATGGGCGTCGAACTCCAAGTATCCGTTTCTTGGCTCGTTGCGGTCCGCCGCGCAGATGATTTCCTATGAAGTGTCGCTGGGCCTGATCATCATCGGGATCATCATTTCGACCGGTTCAATGAACTTTGGCGACATCGTGCGGGCGCAGGACGGGGATTTCGGGTTCTTCTCTTGGTACTGGCTACCGCACTTCCCGATGGTGTTCCTGTTCCTGATCAGTGCCTTGGCCGAAACCAATCGCCCGCCATTCGACCTTCCCGAAGCGGAATCTGAACTGGTTGCGGGCTATCAGGTGGAATATTCCTCGACGCCGTTCCTGCTGTTCATGGCGGGGGAATACATCGCCATCTTCCTGATGTGCGCATTGATGAGCCTGTTGTTCTTCGGTGGCTGGCTGTCGCCCATTCCCGGGCTGCCGGATGGTGCGCTGTGGATGGTCGGCAAGATGGCGTTCTTCTTCTTCATCTTCGCGATGGTAAAGGCGATCACGCCCCGTTACCGCTATGACCAGCTGATGCGCATTGGTTGGAAAGTGTTCCTTCCGTTCTCGTTGGTCTGGGTGGTATTCGTGGCCTTCACGGCGAAATTCGACTGGTTCTGGGGCGCATTTGCGCGCTGGGTTTAAGGAGAGCTGAGATGACGCAGATCGACTACGGACGCGCCGCCAAGTATTTCCTTCTTCAGGATTTCTGGGTCGGCATGAAGCTGGGCCTCAAGTATTTCTTTGCCCCCAAGGCGACGATCAACTACCCGCACGAAAAAGGCCCGTTGAGCCCGCGCTTCCGCGGTGAGCACGCGCTGCGCCGCTATCCGAACGGCGAAGAGCGCTGCATCGCGTGCAAACTGTGCGAGGCGATCTGCCCGGCGCAGGCGATCACGATCGACGCGGAGCCCCGCGATGACGGGTCGCGCCGCACCACACGCTATGACATCGACATGACCAAGTGCATCTATTGCGGCTTCTGCCAAGAGGCGTGCCCAGTGGACGCGATCGTCGAAGGTCCGAACTTCGAGTTTTCGACCGAGACCCGCGAAGAGCTGTATTACGACAAGGCCAAGCTTTTGGACAACGGCGATCGCTGGGAAGCCGAGATCGCGCGCAACCTCGAACTGGATGCGCCGTACCGATGACCGATCCCAAAACCCCTTTTGAGTTGATGATGCAGCAGGCGCAGGAAATGGCGAAAGCCTTTAATCCCGCTCTATCGTCGTTCGACCCTAAAGGGTTTGAAAAGATGTGGCCGACCATGCCGAAAGACGCCATGGAAATGTGGTTCGGCAAGGGCCTCAGCAAAGATGGGCTGGATGCCAAGACGCGGCTGCTGCTGACGCTGGCGGGTCTGACCATGCAAGGCGCGCAGGCCGACACGCAGGTGCGCATGACCGTGCGCCACGCTCTGGCCGCGGGTGCCACCAAAGACGAAATTGCCGAAACCATCGCCCAGATGTCGATGTTCGCCGGTATCCCTGCCATGACCCGCGCGATGGAACTTGCGCGGGATGTCATGGAAGACGACAAAAAGGATGACGAGACATGAGCGTCTTTGCCTTCTACCTCTTTGCCCTGTCGACGATTGCGGGCGGGTTGTTCACGGTCGTAAGCCGCAACCCTGTGCATTCGGTGCTGTGGCTGATCCTCGCCTTCCTGTCTTCGGCCGGGCTCTTCGTGCTTCTGGGCGCGGAATTCGTGGCGATGCTGTTGGTCATCGTTTACGTCGGCGCAGTGGCGGTTCTGTTCCTGTTCGTCGTGATGATGCTCGACGTTGATTTTTCGGAATTGAAGGCGGAAATGGCGCGCTACATGCCTCTCGCTTTGCTGATTGGGGTGGTGATCCTGATGCAGTTCGCGCTGGCGTTCGGTGCATGGGAAAGCAACGCTGCGGCGGAAGGATTGCGTGCGCAGGTGATGCCTGTCGACCGGCACAACACAGAAGCATTGGGCCTGATCCTGTATGATCAGTATTTCCTGCTGTTCCAACTGGCAGGTCTGATCCTGCTGGTCGCCATGATCGGCGCGATTGTGCTGACACTCCGCCACCGTTCTGACGTCAAACGCCAAAACGTGCTGGCGCAGATGTACCGCGATCCAGCCAAGGCCATGGAACTGAAAGATGTGAAACCGGGGCAGGGTCTCTGACCGGATAAACTTGGTGCCCCGAATGAGGGGCATCTGAAAGATCAATGGGTTGGCAGCCGCCAATCTGACGAAGAACCAGAGGGCAAAAGGCCCCGGGGGACGTGATGATAGGACTTGAGCATTACCTGACAGTGGCAGCGGTGCTGTTCGTGATCGGGATTTTCGGGCTGTTCCTGAACCGCAAGAACGTGATCATCTTGCTGATGAGCATCGAACTGATGCTCTTGGCGGTGAACATCAACCTTGTCGCGTTCTCGAGCTTCCTTGGCGATCTGGTGGGGCAGGTGTTCACCCTGTTCGTCCTCACGGTCGCCGCAGCCGAAGCGGCCATCGGCCTTGCAATTCTCGTCTGTTTCTTCCGCAACCGTGGCTCCATCGCGGTTGAAGACGTCAACGTGATGAAGGGCTGACGATCATGGAAACGCTTATCCTGTTTTCCCCGCTGGTCGGTGCCATTCTGTGTGGCTTTGGCTGGAAATTCATCGGTGAGACTGCCGCGCAATGGGTGGCCACGGGCCTTTTGTTCTTTGCCTGTGTTCTTTCGTGGATTGTCTTCCTGACCCATGACGGCGTCACCGAGACCATCAACATCCTGCGCTGGATCGAGTCCGGCACGCTGAGCACCGAATGGGCGATCCGTCTGGACCGACTGACGGCGACGATGCTGATCGTCGTGACCACGGTGTCGGCGCTCGTGCACCTGTATAGCTTTGGCTACATGGATCACGACCCGCAATGGAAAGAGGGCGAAAGCTACAAGCCGCGCTTTTTCGCGTACCTGTCATTCTTTACCTTCGCCATGCTTATGCTGGTCACATCTGACAACCTTGTGCAGATGTTCTTTGGCTGGGAAGGCGTGGGCGTCGCGTCCTACCTGCTGATCGGTTTTTACTACCGCAAGCCTTCGGCCAATGCCGCCGCGATCAAGGCGTTTGTGGTCAACCGGGTGGGCGATTTCGGCTTTGCGCTGGGGATTTTCGCGCTGTTCTTCCTTGTCGACAGCATCCGCTTTGACGACATCTTTGCAGCCGCGCCGACGCTGGCCGAGACACAACTGACCTTCCTCTGGACCGAATGGAACGCGGCCAACCTGATCGCCTTCCTGCTGTTCATCGGCGCAATGGGCAAATCGGCACAATTGTTCCTGCACACATGGCTGCCGGACGCGATGGAAGGCCCGACGCCTGTGTCGGCGCTGATCCACGCAGCAACCATGGTGACGGCGGGTGTGTTCCTTGTTTGCCGGATGTCGCCGTTGATGGAATTCGCGCCTGAGGCGATGATGTTCGTGACCGTCCTTGGTGCCTCGACAGCGTTTGTTGCTGCAACGATTGGTCTGGTGCAGAACGACATCAAGCGCGTGATTGCCTATTCGACAATGTCACAGCTGGGCTACATGTTCGTGGCCGCGGGTGTGGGTGTCTACTCGGTCGCGATGTTCCATCTGTTCACACACGCGTTCTTCAAGGCGATGCTGTTCCTTGGGGCAGGGTCTGTCATTCACGCGATGCACCACGAGCAGGACATGCGGAACTACGGCGGTCTGCGCAAGAAGATCCCCTATACCTTTGCTGCCATGATGATCGGCACATTGGCCATCACCGGTGTTGGTATCCCGCTTACCGGCTGGATCGGCTTTGCTGGCTTCGCGTCCAAGGATGCGGTGATCGAGAGCGCCTATGCTGCCGGTCCGATGGGCTATGCCTTCTGGATGCTGGTTATCGCGGCGCTGTTCACAAGCTTCTACAGCTGGCGTCTGATGTTCTTGACCTTCTATGGCAAGCCGCGCGGTGACAAGCACACACATGAGCACGCGCATGAAAGCCCGATGATTATGCTGATCCCGCTCGGCGTTCTGAGCCTTGGGTCAATCTTTGCCGGGGCCATCTGGTACAATAGCTTCTTCGGCCATACCGACAGTGTCGCGAAATTCTTTGGTGTGCCCTATGCCGAAGCAGGTGAGCATTCCGCCGAAGGTGAAGGCCATGGTGAGACGGCTGCGGCGGATGCCGGACATGGCGAAGCGGCCAAGGGTGGCGAGCATCATTATGTCTTTGCCGGTCAACCGGGCGAGGGTGCGATCTATGTCGGCCCGGACAACGACATTCTGAACGAGGCGCATGAAGTTCCGAAATGGGTCAAGGTCAGCCCGTTCATTGCGATGTTGTTGGGTTTTGTGACCGCCTACTGGTTCTACATCGTGAACCCGAAACTGCCCAAGCGTTTGGCCGAAAGCCAGCGTCCGCTGTACCTCTTCCTGCTGAACAAATGGTATTTTGACGAAATTTACGATTTCCTTTTCGTCAAACCAGCCAGCATGGTCGGTCGCCTGCTATGGAAGCGCGGAGATGGCAATGTCATCGACGGATCGCTTAATGGGGTCGCTATGGGCTTTATCCCGATGCTGACGCGCCTCGCCGGTAAGGCACAGTCCGGATACATCTTCACATATGCCTTCTTCATGGTGATTGGCATTGCAGCCCTTGTCACCTGGATGACGCTGAGCGGAGGAGCACACTGATGGATAACCTTCTTTCCATTGTCACGTTCCTGCCTGCACTGGCAGCAGTGATCCTGCTGGTCTTCTTGCGTGGGGACGATGAGGCAGCCAACCGGAATGCCAAATGGCTGTCACTGATCGCGACATCTGCGACGTTCCTGATCTCGCTGTTCATTCTGGCGCAGTTCGACCCACAAAACACTGGCTTCCAGATGGTGGAGCAGGGCGATTGGCTGTTGGGCCTGCAATACAAACTGGGTGTCGACGGCATTTCGGTACTGTTTGTCATGCTGACCACATTCATGATGCCGCTCGTCATTGCCGCGTCATGGGACGTGAACACCCGCGTCAAGGAATACATGATCGCGTTCCTTGTCCTTGAAACGCTGATGCTGGGCGTGTTCATGGCGCTGGATTTGGTGCTGTTCTACCTGTTCTTTGAGGCGGGTCTGATCCCGATGTTCCTGATCATCGGCATTTGGGGCGGCAAAAATCGTATCTACGCGTCGTTCAAGTTCTTCCTCTACACCTTCCTTGGTTCGGTCCTGATGCTGGTGGCGATGGTCGGCATGTTCTCGGATGCGGGCACCACCGATATCGAACAGTTGTTGGTGCATCAGTTCGGATCGGAGACATTTTCGATCCTTGGGTTCCAGATCGTTGGCGGCTTGCAAACGTTGATGTTCCTCGCGTTCTTTGCCAGCTTTGCGGTGAAGATGCCGATGTGGCCCGTGCACACTTGGTTGCCTGACGCGCACGTTCAGGCGCCGACTGCCGGTTCCGTCGTTCTGGCGGCGATCCTGCTCAAGATGGGGGGCTACGGCTTTCTGCGGTTCAGCCTGCCAATGTTCCCTGTCGGCGCAGATGTGCTGACGCCGCTTGTGCTTTGGATGTCGGCTATCGCTATTGTCTACACCTCGCTGGTGGCGCTGGTGCAGGAAGACATGAAAAAGCTGATCGCCTATTCGTCGGTGGCCCACATGGGTTATGTCACCATGGGCATTTTTGCGGCCAACCAGCAGGGTGTGGACGGCGCGATCTTCCAGATGATCAGCCACGGCTTCATCTCGGGTGCGTTGTTCCTCTGCGTTGGTGTGATCTATGACCGGATGCACACCCGTGACATCGATGCCTATGGCGGTCTGGTGAACCGGATGCCGGCCTATGCGTTGATCTTCATGCTGTTCACCATGGCCAATGTCGGCCTGCCGGGCACATCGGGCTTCGTTGGCGAATTCCTGACGCTGATGGGCATCTTTCAGGTCAACACATGGGTCGCGGCAGTGGCCACATCCGGTGTGATCTTGTCGGCGGCTTATGCGCTATGGCTCTATCGCCGCGTGGTCATGGGTGACCTGATCAAGGAAAGCCTGAAGACCATCACCGACATGTCGCGCCGCGAGCGGGCGATCTTTGCGCCGCTGGTGGTGGCGACGATCCTCTTTGGCGTCTATCCGGCACCGATCCTCGATACGATTGGACCGTCGGTTGAGGCGCTCGTGACCAATTATCAAACCGCGGTTGCGGCGGCGGACACCGCCACGCAATTCGCCGTGAACCATTAAGGGGGCGAGGCTATGCTCTCGGCTGATCTGGGTATCATCCTGCCGGAAATCATTCTGGCGATCTACGCGATGCTGGCGCTTTTGGGGGCGGTCTATACCGTCAAGGATGGTGCTGCGTCTCTGCTGGTCTGGGTGACGAGCGGTTTGTTTCTTGCCCTTGCGGTCTGGATTGGGCTGAACGGGGCAGGGACAAACGTTGCCTTCAACGGCATGTTCGTCGATGACGGATTTGCGCGCTTCACCAAGATCGTGATCCTTGCCTCGGCCGCCGCCGTGCTGCTGATGTCCGAAGCTTACATGACACGGCGCGGGCTGTTGCGCTTTGAATACCCGCTGCTGATCGCATTGTCGGTAGTGGGCATGATGATGATGGTTTCCGCAGGCGACCTGATGGCGCTTTACATGGGGCTTGAGCTGCAATCGCTTGCGCTTTACGTCGTGGCATCGTTGCGCCGGGACAGCCTTAAGTCGACCGAAGCGGGCCTCAAGTATTTCGTGCTGGGTGCATTGTCGTCGGGTCTACTGCTGTACGGTGCCTCGCTCGTTTATGGCTACTCGGGTACTACGCTGTTCTCGGGGATCATCCAGACAGCTGTGCATGGCGATCTGTCGCTGGGGCTGCTGTTCGGTCTGGTCTTCTTGATCTCAGGCCTTGCGTTCAAGGTCTCTGCCGTTCCGTTCCACATGTGGACACCCGACGTCTACGAAGGCTCGCCCACGCCGGTGACTGCGTTCTTTGCAACTGCACCCTAGGTCGCGGCGATGGCGCTGTTCGCCCGTGTCATGCACGACGCTTTTGGAGCCGCAGTCAGCGACTGGTCCCAAGTTATCGCGCTTTTGTCGCTGCTGTCGATGTTCCTGGGCGCCATTGCCGCCATCGGCCAGACCGACATCAAGCGTCTGATGGCGTTCTCGTCTATTGCCCACATGGGCTATGCCCTGATGGGGCTTGCGGCAGGAACGGCCTTTGGCGTGCAGGCGATGCTGATCTATATGGCGATCTACGTTACCATGAATATCGGTACGTTTGCCTTCATCCTGTCGATGCATCGCGATGGTCAACCGGTGTCGAATATCGGCGCGCTGAACATGTATTCCAAGCGCGAACCGGGCAAGGCGCTGGCGATGCTGGTGCTGCTGTTCAGCTTGGCGGGTGTGCCGCCGCTGGTTGGCTTTTTCGGCAAGCTGTATGTTCTGCGCGCGGCCTATGAGGCTGGTCTGGCATGGCTTGCGATTGCCGGTGTGATCGCGTCGGTGATCGGTGCGTTCTACTACCTGCGGATCGTCTTCTACATGTATTTCGGCGAAGAGCGCGATGATGCGTTGGACAGCAGCCGATCTCCGGTACTGTGGGGCATGCTGATGGCCAGTGCGGTGATTATGGTGGTCGGCGTGGTCAACCTGTTCGGGATCGAAGGCGCGGCTGCGGCTGCTGCGGCGACCCTTGTCAACTAAACTTGCTTTTCCGTTGAGAAACAGTGACGCGCCAATGGCGCGTCGCTTTGTTTTTTGCGCCCTGCTGCGCAGGGCGCGGTGCCTCCGGCGGGAGTTTGTCGGGCAAGATGAAGGGGCAGATTGTCTTGTCTGAGTGGCCTTTGGGATATGAGCGAAAGGTGCTGACTGAGGTGGATAGCACCATGCTTGAGGCCGGGCGGCAGGCGGCTGGTTTGGCTGGACCCACTTGGATTTGTGCGCTGCGGCAGACGGCGGCGCGGGGACGGCGGGGGCGGGCCTGGGTCAATCCAGAAGGTAATTTTGCTGCCACTTTGGTGTTGCCAACCTCGGACGCGCCGGAAAAGCGGGCCTTGCGCAGTTTTGTGGCGGCCCTTGCGCTTTACGATGCTTTGGTTGTGGTATCGGGTCGAGTGGACGGGCTGACGCTCAAATGGCCGAACGATGTGCTTTTGACCGGGGGCAAGGTGGCGGGCATCCTGTTGGAAAGCATCGGTGCGCATCTGGCGATCGGAATCGGCGTCAACCTGATTACAGCGCCTGCATCTTCTGAGGTAGAGATACGCGCTGTTCCGCCGGTCTCGGTTCTGTCTGGTCTTGGAGTCGAGGTTTCGCCCGAGGCATTTCTAGACATTCTTGCCGTGGCTTATGCGCAGCACGAGTCGCAGTTCGTCACCTATGGGTTTGCTCCCATACGCGAGGCGTGGCTGAGCCGCGCGGCACGCTTGGGTGAACTGGTCACGGCGCGGATGGGTGACCGCGAGGTGACGGGCACGTTCGAGACTGTGGACGCCGAAGGGCGGATCGTCCTAAACACCGCGACAGACCGGCAAGCGATTGCGGCTGCGGATATTTTCTTTTGAGGGGCAAAGCCATGCTTCTGTGCATCGACTGTGGCAATACCAATACCGTGTTTTCGATCTGGGATGGCACGCGCTTTCTGTGCACGTTGCGCACGTCGACCCACCATGGGCGCACAGCGGATGCCTATTTCACATGGTTTTCGACGCTGATCGGTCATTACAGGATCGAGCCGAATATCACCGATGTGATCATTTCCTCGACGGTGCCGCGCGTGGTGTGGAACCTGCGGGTCTTTTCTGACCGCTTCTTTGGTGTGCGCCCCATCGTCGTGGGCAAGCCAGAATGCCTTTTGCCGCATCCGCCTCGGGTGGATGTGGGCACTGGGGTGGGACCGGACCGGCTTGCTAATGCGGCGGGCGCGTTTGATCGCCATGGTGGCGATTGCGTTGTGGTCGATTTCGGAACGGCGACGAATTTCGACGTGGTGGCCGAAGATGGCGCTTATGTCGGTGGGGTCATTGCGCCGGGGGTAAACCTAAGCCTTGAGGCACTTCACCAAGGGGCGGCAGCGTTGCCGCATGTGGACATTTCGCAACCCGAACGTGTGATCGGCACCAACACGGTGGCTTGTATCCAGTCGGGCGTGTTTTGGGGCTATGTCGGCCTGATCCAAGGCATTACCGAACGTATCAAGGCGGAATTCGGAAAACCGATGAAGGTCATCGGCACTGGCGGGCTTGCGCCCTTGTTTGCGCAGGGTGAACTGCTATTTGACACAATTGAAGATGACCTGACCATGCATGGTCTGACAGTCATACACGCCTATAACACAGAAAACGGATAAAACATGAGCGGTGAACGGATCATCTATCTGCCCCTTGGCGGGGCGGGCGAAATCGGCATGAATGCCTATGTCTATGGCTATGGTAAGCCCGGCGAAGAACGTCTGATCCTTGTAGATCTTGGCGTCACCTTTCCGGACATGGACGGCACGCCGGGGGTTGATCTGATCCTGCCCGACATCAGTTGGCTGAAAGAACGTCGCAACCGACTTGAAGCGATTTTTATCACGCATGCGCATGAAGATCACGTTGGCGCGGTCGGGCATTTTTGGGAAGAGCTTGGCGCGCCAATCTATGCGCGGGCCTTTACCGCCCATATTGCGCGGCTCAAGATGGAAGATGCGGGTCAGTCAGCCGAGATTGTCCGCACCGTTTCACCGTGGCCCGAAACCGTTGAGGCGGGGCCGTTCAAGGTGGGCTTTGTGCCGATCTCGCATTCCATTCCAGAAAGCTCGGGTCTTGTGATCGACACGCCAAAGGGGCGGCTGGTGCATTCCGGTGACTTCAAGATCGACGAAACTCCGGTGGTGGGCGAGGCCTTTGATCGTGCGCTTTGGGAAGAAGTTGGCAGGCCGGGGGTCAAAGCGTTGATCTGCGATTCCACCAACGTGTTTTCGGGACATGAAGGCCGATCCGAGGCAACTGTCGGCCCGGAAATCGAAACGCTTGTGCGCGAAGCTACTGGAATGGTGGTGGCAACGACCTTTGCCTCAAACGTGGCTCGGGTTAAAACTTTGGCCGAAGCGGCCGTTCGGGCAGGGCGGTCGGTATGTCTTTTGGGACGCGCGATGCGACGGATGATCGAAGCGTCGATCAAGACAGGTGTGCTCGCGGATTTTCCGACGGTGGTCAGCCCTGAAGAGGCAACGCAAATCCCGCGCGAAAACCTGATGCTGATTGTGACCGGATCGCAGGGCGAACGCCGGGCCGCCTCGGCGCAATTGGCGCGGGGCAAGTTTCAGGGGCTGACAATGGCCGAAGGGGATCTGTTCCTCTTTTCGTCCAAGACAATTCCCGGAAATGAGCGCGGCGTCATCAACATCATGAACGCGTTTTCCGAACAGGGCGTGGACGTGGTGGATGACAGCTCGGGCAAATACCACGTGTCCGGCCATGCGAACCGTCCCGATCTTGAAACCATGCACGCTGTCGTTAATCCGCAACTGGTCGTGCCTATGCACGGTGAACACCGCCATTTGCGCGAACACGTAAAGGTTGCTGGCGCCAACGGACGGAAGGGCGTGTTGGTTGTCAACGGTATGATGATGGACCTGAGCGGTAATGAACCCACAGTGGCCGAATATGTCGAAACCGGGCGTACCTATCTGGACGGATCGGTTAAGATTGGCGCGCTTGATGGTATTGTACGCGACCGCATCCGCATGGCGCTGAACGGTCATGTGATCGTGACAGTCATTCTTGATGAAGACGACGAACTGCTGGGCGAGCCGTGGTGCGAGATTATGGGTTTACCCGAGATGGGCCGCAGCAATGCGCCGTTGGTCGATGCTTTGGAAGAGGATCTGTCGCAGTTTATTGGTCGGGCCGGGGACAAGACAGTCACCGATGACGACAAGTTGGAAGAGGGCTTGCGCCGCATTGCGCGTCAGACGACGCAGAACGAAATCGGCAAGAAGCCCGAAGTGACAGTTGTTATCAGCAGGCTCGCATGACACGCGGCGTTGTCTTTGATTTGGACGGGACACTGATTGACAGCCTTCCCGACATTGCGGCAGCCGCAAATGCGTTGCTGGCGGATCAAGGCTTGCCATCACTGCCGCAAACGCAGATTGGCGGGTTTGTGGGTATGGGGGAGCGAGTTTTCCTTGACCGACTGATCGCGGCAACGGATTTGGCCGCTGCGGACTATGACACGCTGATGATCGCATTCATCGCGCATTACAAAAGCAGCACTGGACTGACCACTGTGTTTCCGGGCGCTGTGGACGCGGTCAAAGTTCTGAAGGCCGAGGGCATAAATCTTGGCATTTGCACCAACAAACCCGGCGTACCTTTGGCGGCGGTTTTGGAAGCGCTGGATCTGGCCAAATGGTTCGACGTGATTGTTGCAGGTGACACTTTGCCTGTGCGTAAACCTGATCCGGAGCCGCTACGGCTGGCATTCGAAAAGATGGGCGCCACGGAAGGTGTCTATGTCGGGGATAGCGATGTCGATGCGGAAACTGCGCAGCGGGCCGATGTGCCTTTCGCATTCTTCACGGAAGGTATCCGGACAAAATCTGTCGACGAGATCCCACATGACCGCACGTTTAATCAGTTCGCAGAGTTGCCTGCGCTGTGCAAAGAGTTGATGCGTCCAATTTAGGATGATGAGGCGATGCGTAACCGCATCGCCGCGTTTCCGTCGACGGAAACGCCCGCTTGCTGATCAGCCAGCGCGGCGTTCGTCAAAGCTTTTGGCGATAAAAGACGGCATGTGATCCCCCATACCGACAACCTTGCTATCCCGGCCACCACGGTCATTGCGCCGATTGCGGGAATTGCCGCTGTTACGGGACTTGTCCTGCTCTGGATTTTGATCAGAGGTTTGCACTTCGACGCGTGACGGTGCTGGGGCTGCAGCTTTTGGGGCTTCTTCGCTTGATGCCACATCTTGCGGTTCGACCTGCGTCTCTTGCACCTTGTCTGCGGTTTTACTGCGTCCGCGACCACCGCGAGACCGGCGCGGCTTGGTGTCAGACTTGTCCCCGGTGCTGTCGTCCGACGTTTCCGTAACGGCCTGAACCAGCGGGTTTTCGATCCTTGGGATCTCTCTCTGGATCAGGCGCTCAATGGCGTCAAAGTTCTTTTCGTCCTTGGGGCCGCAAATCATCATGGCTTTGCCCTGACGACCGGCGCGACCCGTGCGCCCGATTCGGTGCACGTAGTCTTCTGCGTGGCTGGGCACGTCGAAATTGAATACATGGCTGACAGCGGGTACATCCAGTCCGCGAGCGGCCACGTCCGAGGCGATCAGGAACCGCAATGTCCCTTCGCGGAAGCCCTCTAGTGTCTTCGTGCGTTGGGATTGATCAAGGTCGCCATGGATCGGCGCAGCATCAAGCCCATATTTCTTGAGCGATTTCGCGACAATATCCACGTCCGACTTGCGGTTACAGAAGATGATTGCGTTCGAGCAGGCATCGCCTTCGCCCTCGATCAGTTTGCGCAACAAGGCGCGTTTTTCAGTGCCTTCACGGTCGCGGCGCGATGCTTTGAACATCACAACGCCTTGTTCGATCGTTTCAGACGCGGTGGCCTGACGGGCCACTTCGATCCGCGCCGGTGCGGACAAGAAGGTGTTGGTGATCCGTTCAATTTCTGGCGCCATCGTCGCCGAGAAGAACAGCGTCTGACGGGTAAAGGGGGTCAGACTAAAAATGCGTTCGATATCGGGGATGAACCCCATATCAAGCATCCGGTCCGCCTCGTCGACAACCATCACCTGTACGCCGGTCAGCAGCAGCTTGCCGCGCTCGAAATGGTCAAGCAAGCGACCGGGTGTGGCGATCAGCACATCGACGCCTTTGTCGATCAGCAGATCTTGTTCCTTAAAGCTAACGCCACCTATCAGCAGTGCTTTGGTCAGTTTGACGTGCTTGGCATAGGTGTCGAAGTTTTCTGCGACTTGCGCCGCCAATTCACGTGTCGGGCACAGCACAAGGCTGCGTGGCATCCGGGCGCGGGCGCGGCCACGGGCAAGAAGCGTGATCATGGGAAGCGTAAAGCTTGCGGTTTTGCCGGTGCCAGTTTGGGCGATGCCAAGGACGTCGCGCCCTTCCAAAGCCGGGGGAATTGCGCCTGCCTGAATGGGCGTGGGCGTGTCGTAACCCGCCTCTTCAACAGCTTTCAGGACTTTCGGGTTGAGGTTCAACTCAGAGAATTTTGTCATGTGTATCCGTTGTTCACGGACTGACTGCGCCCGTGCGTCTGTTGTGATCTGGCCCGTATGACCCTGTGTTTATCCACAGTCTCGATCTGACAGCGTGTTTACTCTTGGATTGCAGGCGGGTCAATGGAGCGGCGCGGGACTGCGCGGATGTGCCATGTTGGGATAGGTTTTGGTGGCGGTGCAGCAACAATTTCCGAGTACGTGCTGGAATACTCTCAAAACGTCACCCAATCCGCGCTTTGCCGAACACGCGGGCAACCGCCGCATCAGGATCGAATTTGGGAGTCAGCAAAAGACCATGGCGTCTCAGTCTGGCGCGCAAGTCTTCGCTGTCTGCGCACAGTTCGTCAAAGAACGCACGGAGCCCGTCTTCGCCTTCCTCGTCGCGCAAATACTGCAGGAGATGGCCAATATTCTTAAGCGCGTCGTCCGATTTGACGCGGTAGGAACCTTTGGTCTGACGGAAATCAAGCTTGGCAACGAAACTGTCCCAATCAGGCGCGTGCACGTGACCGACATACGCTCCGCCCAGTTCATGTGTGTTCAGAACATCTTCGCCTTTTACGCGCAGGCGGTGGATTGCCAAACGTACATTGCCCAACCCAGTTCGGGCAAACACCTTACCCGCCAAATGGCTTAGAAATCCGCCCCGCAAATAGCTGCCAAAGGTCGGATAGATGTCCGTCACAGCGGTCGTGGGAACGCCTTCTGCCGTCGTGCGCAATTTGAAGTGCTTTGGTGTCTCGCCCGCTTTGCGGACAGCCAACGCCTCGGCTGGGTAAAGCCTTGCACCTGCCATGTCTGCGGGGACTGATTTTAGCAAGGTCGACAGCTTTTTCGTGCTCAGAATGAACTCGTCCGTATCGATATGGCCAAGCCAGTCCACTTGCTCCGTGGCGTCACGCAGGGCACGGGTGGCATTGTAGGTCTGGCGAAGCTGATGCGCGTCGGGCCGGTTTTTGCCCGCTTTTTTCCAATACGTCGCATCGCACACCGTCAGCGTGACATGGGGGTGTGCCTCAAGCAACGCGCTAACTTCGGGATCGGGGGTGTCAAGATACACATAGATATGCGCAGCGCCAATATCGAGGTGATGCGCCACGAACCGTGCCACATCGCGTAGTGGCGCATTGGTGGTGCAGACCACGCCCCATTTTGGCGTTTTGGTCGGCAGGGTGGACACCGGCAGTCTCACCCCGATTTCTGCCTCCGGTGCTGAATTTTCTTCGATCCGACGCAGTTTGCGCGCGCGAAGGCGGTGCAAACGTCGGAAGACCGTGCGCGGATCGTCGATCAGTTGCTGCAGAAGATCATGCGCAAGCGGTTGGATCACCGGGTCACCTTGGGCCTCGTCCCAAAGCCGACCGATCATGTTCACGTCGAGCCCGCCATCGGTCAGAGAAAATGCGTCCATCTGCAAAGGTAATGGTCCTGCGGCGCGCCCATCCAGCGTGAAGGGCCGGTCCGCCTCGCGCCCCGAAAACAGGCGCTCGCTTTCATAAAGCTTCATCGTGCCGAACAGCGTGGACAGCGCCAGCCCAGTGCTGCGTTGTGTCGGTGTCTTGCCATGATCGCCAAAGGTGGTCAGGCTGGACACTTTCCAGCGCAGGTCCATCTCACGCAGCAGAAGGTCGGAATGTTCGGTCCAGAGGCGCAGAAACAGATCGGCAGTGTGCACAGGCTGACTGCGTTTGCGCAAATGCGCGATCAAAAGTCCATTGAGGTGCAATAGCGCGTTATGGCCCTCAAGTTCTTTGGCGATTTCCCAGGTTTTGCGAGCATTGTCCGATGTCTTGCGGCTGTGTTCGTCTGGCACCGTGACCCGTTGCTTGGCTAACTCGGCCAGATCGCAGTCCAACGGCGGTAAGGTTTCGCCCTTGGCAAAGCCCAACGGCGTGCGCCGTTCGTTCATTTGTTCCAAGATGCCGGCCAGCCCGTTTGGATAAGCCGGGTTCGGTGGCGTTTTTTGACTGCTCATAATCGCAGAGTGCCGTTTCGTTTCGGTTCGATCAACGAAAAAGGCAAGTTGAATCGCCTTGATTCACTTGTCTTTAAAGACCCTTGTAGACGCGATCTTGAGATCGCGCGCCCAAGCCCGTTTGAACGGGCTTTGATCAGACCATCATTTCCTTTGTCGCAGATAGGGTCACGTCCGGATAATCCCGACCGATGCGGTCGATATCCCATTGTAGGCGCGTCAGGTAGACAACATCGCCGTCATTGTCCTCGGCCATATGCTGCTTGTTTGCTTGGACCAGCTTGTCCACAGCCGCCTTGTCGCCATGCACCCATCGGGCCGAGGTGAATTGCGATGCCTCGAACCGGACGGGCAGGCCATATTCCAGCTCGATCCGGCTTCCCAACACTTCGAATTGTAGTGCGCCCACAACGCCGACGATAAAGCCGGAACCGATCATCGGCTTGAATACCTTGGCCGCGCCTTCTTCGGCGAATTGCATCAACGCCTTTTCCAAATGTTTGGATTTAAGCGGATCGCCCGCGCGAACGGTTTGCAACAGTTCCGGAGCAAAGGACGGGATACCCGTGACCTTTAGTGCTTCGCCCTCGGTCAGCGTGTCACCGATGCGTAATTGCCCGTGGTTGGGGATGCCGATGATGTCACCTGCCCAAGCCTCTTCCGCCAGTTCCCGGTCTGAAGCCAGAAACAGTACCGGGTTCGTGATCGCCATGGGCTTTTTTGACCGAACATGGGTCAACTTCATTCCGCGATTAAAGTGTCCGGACGCCAGACGCACAAACGCGACGCGGTCGCGGTGCTTGGGATCCATGTTCGCCTGAACTTTGAAGACAAACCCGGAAACTTTTGTTTCTTCTGGAAGAATCTGTCTTGGGGTAGCCTTTTGCGGCTGTGGTTCTGGGCCGTAAGTCCCGATCCCATCCATCAGTTCTTTGACGCCAAACGAGTTGATCGCTGATCCGAACCAAATCGGGGTCATATGCCCCTCAAGCACCGCCTGCGGGTTCAGCGCAGGTAACAATTCGCGCGCCATTTCCACGTCTTCACGCAGCTTTTCAAGCAAGTGTGCGGGAATATTTTCGTCGAGCTTGGGATCATTAAGGCCATTGATTTCAATGCTTTCCGCGACTTTGTTACGATCAGCGCGATCCATCAATTCCAACCGATCGCGGATCATGTCGTAGCACCCCATGAAATCGCGGCCCACGCCAATAGGCCAGCTGGCTGGGGTCACGTCGATGGCAAGATTTTCCTGAATCTCATCGATGATATCAAAGGTGTCGCGGCTTTCCCGGTCCATCTTGTTACAAAAGGTCATGATGGGCAGATCGCGCAGTCGGCACACTTCGAACAGCTTTTGCGTCTGGCTTTCAACACCTTTCGCGCCATCGATCACCATCACTGCCGCGTCCACTGCCGTCAGTGTGCGATAGGTGTCTTCGGAAAAGTCCGAGTGGCCGGGCGTGTCGACAAGATTGAAGCGGAAGGTTTTGAAATCGAAAGACATTGCGGATGCAGAGACCGAAATGCCCCGGTCCTGTTCCATCTTCATGAAGTCCGACCGCGTGCGCCGCGCTTCGCCCTTTGCGCGCACCTGACCCGCCATCTGGATGGCACCACCGTAAAGCAGGAATTTTTCGGTCAGCGTCGTCTTTCCCGCATCGGGGTGCGAGATGATGGCAAAGGTGCGTCGCCGTGCGATTTCGGCAGGCAGATTTGGGCGATTTGAAACGGTGTCCAGCATGGCCGCGCGTATAGGCGGCGCGGCGCGGCTTGTCTATAAGTCGCGTGCGTCGGCAAGATCGATCAGCGGATCAGCGGATCAGCGGATCAGCCGATCAGGCGCAGGTGCGGTGGTGTAGGGGCGTGAGACCTGTCGCGACCAGCCGGGGCAATTGGGAACGGTTCGGTTGGAATGATCGCGGGGACAACAACGTCTTCGCGCCTGTTGATGTCGATAAGCACATATTCGACATTGCTGCTAAACGGGGTATCCGACACGAAAAACAGTTTCCCGTTATAGACCGCAACGAACACATCAAGTCGCTGTCCTGTCGTGCTCATGAAGATCAACTCGGCAAGAGTGATCAATCGTTCTTCGGGCAAGTTCGCGGCACGGGCACGGGTAAAGATGTCATGCGTCGTTCCGTCAGTGGCGACCTCTGTCCAGTTTGCATCACGTTTGGGAAGGAATGTGTCACCAAGGATCAGGTCTTGAATGTGACGGATCGGATCGCCTCGACAAACACCAAATTCGGTCCGTACCCCATCGGCAGGGCAGGCTTTGAAGTGTGAAGATCGAATTCCCAGGTAAGCAGACATAAACAGATACTCTTTTGCAGACCGGAATTGCAGACACACGCACCGGCATGGGTTTAAGATCGACTTGAAATGTGGCACCTCTAAGGGCAGGCCGTGGCATTTCGCGGACAATTCTGACCAAATTGGGAGTGATCGAATGGATCTTGGGATCAGCGGAAAGCGGGCGCTCGTCTGCGCGTCGAGCAAGGGTTTGGGGCGCGGCTGTGCGGAAGCGTTGGCTGCAGCAGGTGTGAACCTTGTTATGAATGCCCGTGGGGCAGAGGCGCTTGAGGCTACAGCAGAAGAGGTCCGCGCGGCCTACGGTGTTGAAGTCACTACAATCGCTGCCGACATCGTGAGCGAAGAAGGTCGCGCCAAGGTTCTTGAGGCAGCGGGCGAAATCGACATTCTTGTGACCAATGCAGGTGGCCCGCCTCCGGGCTTGTGGTCCGACTGGGGCCGGGAAGATTTCATCAAGGCGCTGGATGCCAACATGCTGACCCCCATTGCTTTGATGACCGCGCTGATGCCTGGCATGATCGACCGGGGCTGGGGACGGGTGGTCAATATCACTTCGCAATCCGTAAAGGCGCCGATTCCTGCGCTGGGACTCTCAAATGCAGCCCGTACCGGTCTGACCGGATATGTCGCCGGAACGGCGCGGCAGGTGGCGGAACATGGGGTGATCGTCAACAATCTGCTGCCGGGCATCCATGCCACAGACCGCGCTGACCAACTGGACGGCGGTGTGTCAAAGGCGCAGGGCATCTCGGTCGAACAGGCCCGCAAGAACCGTCAGGCGACAATCCCCGCGCGGCGCTATGGCACGCGTCAGGAATTCGGCGCGACCTGTGCGTTCCTGTGTTCCGAACATTCGGGCTTTATCGTGGGTCAGAACATCCTGATTGATGGTGGTGGCACCAACGCGACCATCTAAGGCATGGCGCGCGGACCGGACGGAGCAGGGCAAGCACAGGGGTTTTCCCTGAAAGACCAGTTGTTCAATGCTGAAACGACTGCGGATTTGGCTGCAGAGTTTGCAGTCTTGCCCGGTTTCGATCCGGAGCGATTTACCAAACAGGCCGTCGCGGGGTTGTCCTCGCGGGGGTTGTTGGAACGGCTTGACTGGCTGGCCGACTGTATTCAAGCGCAGATGCCGACATCCTTTCCTGCGATGGCAGAGGCGCTGGAAGCGGCCATGCCTGCTCCGCTGGATCCGTCTAAAACCGATGACGACTTCGGCCGCTTCATTCATGCAGTGCCCGGTATTCTTGCCGTGCGACACGGGCTGGAGGATCATCGCGACCGCGCCCTTGATCTTCTGGAAGCCGCAACCCAACGCTTTTCGATGGAATTCTATATCCGACCATTTCTAAACCGTTGGCCTGAAGAAACGCTCGCAAGACTTGATCGCTGGGCTGGGCACGAGAATTATCACGTCCGGCGGCTGGTCAGCGAAGGCACGCGCCCGCGTCTGCCTTGGGCCGCCAACATCAAGCTTGATCCACTTGTACCGCTGCGGTTTCTGGATGCACTGCATGCCGATCCAACCCGTTACGTGACGCGATCCGTTGCCAATCACATGAATGATCTCACCCGGCACGCGCCCGATCACGTGGTGACGCAGTTGAACGCGTGGCAGCAAGAGGCACGTCAGATTCCGAAAGAACTTGATTGGATGACCCGCCACGCACTGCGCACCGCCGTAAAACGTGGCGACGCAAACGCTCTAGCACTTCTTGGGTATCGGCAGGATCGCGATATATCAGTGACGCTGAAAGTAACCCCCGATCCCGTCGCTATTGGCGACGTGCTGCAGATCGAAGTGACGTTGCTTGCCGATGAAGACTTTTCGGTGATGGTGGATTACCGCATCCGGTTCCATCGCCCAAATGGACGGGTCGGCGAAAAGGTGTTCAAGCTGAAAAGCGCGAACTTGAAAGCCGGTGTTCCGTTAAAGGTCCAAAAGGCGCATCGGCTGAAGGAGGGGGCCTCTACCTTTACGCTGCATCCCGGCGCGCATCAGGTGACGGCGCAGGTCAACGGCCAAGATCGAGCCGAAGCATCTGTGACGTTCGTTTAGTCTGCCGAACCCAGCGCACACGCAACTGATGCTTCGACCATTGTCAAAGGGAAGACGATATCAGGACCGCTGGTCTGTCCAACGCGTTTCAAGCTGCTCTAGCGCTGCGATCCGTTCGGATGTCTTTGGGTGAGACATGAGCCACGCTGGTACAACGCCAGACCGCGATTGCGTCAGTGCATCCAGTTTGTGAAACAGGGATTTCTGCGCCGAGATACCGATGCCAGCCTTGTGCAGCAATGCTGCGGCATAAGCATCCGCTTCGTATTCGTCACCGCGCGACAATCGCGCTGCCAACAAGGTGGCGACCGAATTGGCAATCAACACACCGATCCCCGGCAGAAACCTTGACAACACCATCGCAAGCGCCGTGCGCAAGGCGTTTTGCCCTGAAAAATCAATCATCCGGCGGCGCGTGTGGCCCAATGCAACATGTCCAAGTTCGTGAGCGATCACGCTGGCAAGCTCTTCGGCTGTGACCTCTCCATTCTGATACTTGCGGTAAAAACCGCGCGTGATGAAAATTCGGCCATCCGGTGCGGCCAGGCCGTTTACCGGATCGATTTCGTAAATATTAACGCGTATCCGATCAAGTTCGAGCGCCGCCGCCAAGCGGTCAGTCAACGCCTTGAGGCGCGGATCAGCAAGTTCGGTTGAACGCGCATCAAGCTCGCGTTTGGTGCGCCAGACCGAAAAATGATACATGGCCAACGCGTACATGATCGCAAGAAGGATCGGGGTCAGTTTAAACATGTCTTAGATATGGGGGCGGAAAGGCGATGCGGCAAGCACGATGCGCGGCTTGGACTGTGCGTGCCTGCCGTAACCCCATCAATCAGCCAGCTTTGCATCCATCGTGATCTCGGCTCCGGCCAGAACCTTGGACACGGGGCAATTTTCCTTTGCCGTTGTCGCGGCTTCCTGAAAATCGCTTTCGCTGAGACCAGGAATTTTTGCGGTCATTTCCAAATGGATTTTAGTGATCGCAAAGCCGCCATCTTTCTCTTCGACGCTGACCGTCGCCTTGGTGTCGATGTCGTCTGCCAAAGCGTCGTAGTTTGCAAGGATCATGGAAAACGCCATCCAAAAGCATCCGGCATGGGCTGCTCCGATCAGTTCTTCGGGGTTTGTGCCAGGTTTGTCTTCGAACCGTGTGTTAAACCCATATGGCTGGGTGCTAAGTGCGCCCGAATCGGTTGAAATCTGGCCTTTGCCTTTCTTCAGGCTGCCGGACCAATGAGCGGTTGCTGTCTTGTTGATCATGTCTGTCTCCCTTTCTGGGTTGCGTTCGCTAGGCAAACGACCCCCGGGTCAAACAGGTTCCGTCTAGGTCGCACGTTTGCCCGCTGCGGATCGCCGCGCGCGCCGCAGTAGCATCCAACCCAGAACCACGGTGATCAATCCGGCAACAAGGAACCCCGACAGGCTTGAGGTGAGGTCCGAGATCAAGGTCAACTGGCCAGCGAAACTGTAGCCAAGGGCAATATAACCGAAGACCCAGATGGCTTCGCCCGCCGCATCCCAAAGGGTGAAGCGCAGCCATGGCAGACCGGATGCCCCCGCCGCCATGTTGACCCACGGGCCCAAGGGCGCAAACAGCCAAGTGCTGAAGAAGACACCGATTTCGCCCTTTTTGCGGACAGTGCCCATCGCCCGGCCATAGATGCGTTTCCGTGACTCGCGTCGATCGGTAAAGCGTTCCAAGTGGTGCCCAAATCGGCGTCCGATGGCAAAGCCGGTCTGGTCACCCAGAACTGCACCAAGCCAAGCGCCGGCAAAAGCGGTCCCGCCTTCGAGATCGCCAGCTGCTACAAATGCACCACCGGCCAGCATCAATAGCGATGTGGGGATGGGCACAAGAAGACAAGAGAGATAGCACGAGGCCGCAAGAACCCAGACGCCATAATTGGCCACAAGTCCAAACAGCGCATCGCTCAAGGCTGTCGCACCGGGTCATTGGCGCGTTGGTCGGCGATGGCTGCTTCGATCTGGCCGATGATCTCTTCTGTAGAAACGCCGCGCCCTTTGGCCAGAGCGTCAATGCTCAGGCCTTTGGCGTCCGATGGCACCGCCAATGCATCGCGCAGAACCTCTGGCGGGATCGACCACGAATGGGCAACATAGCGCGGGGTCATCCACCCGGCGATGGGTTGTTCGCGGTGGGCAGGATCGGCCCAGTAAACCCAGAACATCACTGACCGCACTGCAAAAAACAGCATCACTGCAAGGGCAAGCAGAAACCCTGCCAGCAACAGCTTGTGATCTGTCCAAAGCTTGCGCGCTGTGGAAGTCATTTGGCCAAAGCCTTGATCCCGCGACTGATGCCTTCAAGCGTCATAGGCACCATCGCATCTTCAAATATCTCGCGGATCATCTGGATCGACTGGGTGTATTGCCAATGCCGTTCTTGGGTCGGATTGATCCATAGGTTATGTGGCCATTGCTGGCGTGCGCGTTGCAGCCAGACCTGACCGGCCTCGGCATTCCAATGCTCATTGGCCCCACCGGCATAGGCGATTTCGTAAGGTGACATGCTGGCGTCACCAACAAAGATGCATTTGTAATCCGGCCCGTAGGTGTTGAGCACCTCCATCGTGGGTGTCTGCGCATCCCAGCGGCGGCGATTGTCTTTCCAAACCCCTTCGTACAGGCAGTTGTGGAAGTAATAGTGTTCCAGATGTTTGAATTCGGCCCGTGCAGCGGAAAACAGCTCTTCCACCACCTTTACATGCGGGTCCATTGATCCGCCGATGTCCAGAAACAGGATCACCTTGACCGCATTGCGCTTCTCGGGCCGGGTCTGGACGTCCAAGTAGCCATGTTCGGCCGTGGCGCGGATGGTGCCATCAAGGTCCAATTCTTCGGTCGCACCATCCCGCGCCCAACGGCGCAGACGTTTCAGCGCCACCTTGATGTTGCGGGTACCCAGCTCGACGCTGTCATCCAGATTGCGGAACTCGCGCTTGTCCCAGACCTTGACCGCGCGCTGATGGCGGCTTTCGTTCTGACCGATGCGCACACCTTCGGGATTGTAGCCATAGGCCCCAAAAGGCGAGGTGCCCGCCGTGCCGATCCACTTGCTGCCTCCCTGATGGCGGCCTTGTTGTTCCTTCAAACGCTCTTTCAGCGCCTCCATTAGCTTGTCGAAACCGCCAAGCGCCTCGATCTCGGCCTTTTCCTCATCGCTCAGATGCTTCTCGGCCATCTTGCGCAACCAGTCTTCGGGAAGCTCCAACGCATCGAGAACGCCATCGGCGCTCAGGTGTTCCAAACCTTTGAACGCTTCGGCAAAAGCGCGATCAAAGCGGTCGATATGGCGCTCGTCTTTCACCATCGCAGTACGGGCAAGGTAGTAAAACGCCTCTGGATCATAAGTCGCCAGACCCGCGCGCATCGCTTCAAGAAAGCTCAGATACTCCCGCAGGGAGACGGGAACACCGGTAGAGCGCAGGGTGTCGAAAAAGGGAACAAACATGTCCCTGATCTAGCAAGCGTACTGTGGGCTGACCAGCCGTCCCGGCGTCTTTGGGCTTAAAATACCTCGGGTAAGATCGCCGTGCGCGGGCAGGGGCGTTGCTCATTGGGCTTGAACCAATGGCGCAGCAATAGACGACCCCAAGATGTTTCCGTCGACGGAAACAAATGATGCGCCGACGCATCGTGTCGCAGCTTAGAACACCAGTTTTTCGATGGCGATGGTCAATATCAGCCCACCCAAGGCAAACGCGATGGCGAACACCGCCCCATACTGCCACATGTCCGCGCGATTGCCTTTGCGCTTTTTCGCGGTCATGGCACCGAAGATGGCCCCGAAAAGGGCGCCTGCAAGAACGATCATAAACTGCCTCTGGCCCTGTTAAGCGGGTTGAGGGACGCGATCTCGCGCAGTTTCGCCCGCACAGACCAGTCCGAGCCGAACCCGTACCGTGCCCATCCCAGACTGTCCAGACGCACATCCGACCCTGCTGACACGCGACCGGCAAGGTCGAAGGCCTCGGCGCGCAGCATCAAGAGGGTCGACAACAACGCCGCGTTTTCGTGACGCGCGGCAAGGTCGATGGAAATACCAGTCAGGTGAACCGCCGCGTCAGGGTTGTTCTCTGTCAACGCAAACGCCGCCAATTGCGACGCGACATAAGCGCGGTGTAGTTCCGTGTTTGGGTTGCGTGCAAAGTAGGCGTCAGCCTGCAAGAATTGGGCGCGTGCCGCGTCAGGGTCGGTGCTTTGCAGGATGCGCCCCATGGCGTAGTGGGTGAACCCACGCCGATGGTCGTCCCACCCCATAGCGGACGCGATGCTCAGGGCTTCGGTCGCGGCGGCGCGCCGCATGATTGGTGTTGCTCCCGGGCCAAGCGCGGTCTGGATGGCTTCGATCCAAGGGCGCGGCGTGCGTGGCGCGCGGCGTGCTGGCACCAATTCGCCCTCAGGGTTCAACCGTGAAAAGATTCCGGGAATGCGGTTCATCACTTCAGCACGTGTCATGCCGTTGCGCAGCATCGGATCATAATATGCCCGCAGAATTAACATGTCATAGCCGGTCAAAACCGTGTGCACATTGTCGTCGTTGAAGACGGAATTCGGCAAACGGTAAAGATCATTCAAGGGCCCAAGTGCTTGCGCCAATTCTTCGTGCAGGCAATCACGTGCCTCTTGCGGGCTGGAATCGTTGGGCAGAAAAATAGCCAGTCGGGTGCGATTGGTGATCCGGCCCCAATTCACCCGGGCCGAGCGACGGGCCTGCCGGTACTCTGACAGGGTCGATACGTTCGGGACGACGAAACAGGCGGCTTGAGGCAGGAAGCGTTGAATCTCCGCTCGGCTGACTGCGTTGATCGTGATATTGGCATCTGGCGCAACGGTCGAGAAAATGTTGATCCCGGCCTCTGTGCGCAATCGATGCAGCAATCGGTCCAGATCGCTGGGCACAGTGGCTTGTACGTTGCCGATCAAGCGCACCGAGATCGGGCCCTCAAACCGCGTGAACACTTCAAGATCGCGCCCGGATTCCAGCCCCATGGCCAAATCCATGAAATCGCGTGACAGGTCTGCATTCGAGGTGCGCACCGGCTGTGGCCGTGGCACCGAAAACACCTTCATTGCGGGCAGGCTGGAGTCAACAAATGCCGCGCGGGTCGCTGGTTCCGATTGCGACACAGGCATACACGCGCCCAAAAACAGGTAAAGCGGAAGAAGAAATCGACGCATTCGTCAGCCCCGCTGATACTTGATGAACGGGGTTAACTGACCGATCCGGTCGTAAAGCTGGCGGGCGGTGTGGTTGAAATCTTGCGTCGTCCAATAGACCGATGGCGCACCCGCAGCGTCTGCTTGCGCATAAACCGCCTCAATCAACGCCCGGCCCACACCCATACCCCGCGCGGCGGGATCTGCATAAAGGTCCTGTAGATAACAAACGTTTTCAGTTTTCCAGCAATGCCGGTGGAACAGGTAATGCGCCAAACCAATTGGCTTGCCGTCTTTCTCGGCCACAAGACCAGAGAAATCCTGCGGGTCATCCCCCAACAAACGGGCAAAGGTCGACGCATACACGGCCTCCGACACCGACGTTTCGTAAAACGTCAGGTATCCGCGCCACAAAGTGCACCACGAGTCGTAGTCATCCGCACGCAAAAAGCGCACGCTCAATTCAGTTTGGGACACGTATGAAGCCTGCCTGCTCGTTGCGGATGCTTTATGCTCCGCGGTTTTTTTGTCCTCTGTGGGGGCAGCTTACGGCGAAAAGATGGTTTTTGCCTAGACTGAACGAATCGGTACGAATCACTTTTTTCGAATCTCCGAATCGGATGTTGAAAATAACTTGAAAACAGCCACTTAACCTGTGCAAACGGGCAACAGGCATGGGCTGTGGCGCCAGTGGCGTCTGCGCGCGCAACCTGTTGCGCGGGCTTTGGCTATCGGTGCGTTTAAAATCAGGATAAGTCGCAGCCATGACACTGGATGCACCACTCGAAATTTTCCTTTCCGGCACGCCCGGGCTGGAACACCTTCTGCGCGATGAAGCCGCCGCACTCGGTTTTGCCAATGCAACCTCGGTGCCGGGCGGCGTGACCTGCCAAGGGGACTGGCCCGAAGTCTGGCGCGCGAACCTCATGGTGCGTGGGGCAGGGCGGGTGCTCGCGCGGGTGGCGCAGTTTCGGGCGATGCATCTCGCGCAGCTCGACAAACGGGCGCGTAAACTGGACTGGGCGGCACTTCTGCGCGCCGATGTGCCCTACCGCGTTGAGGCGTCGTGCCGCAAATCCCGCATATACCATGCAGGTGCCGCCACCGAGCGGGTAGAGAACGCAATCACCGATGCGCTTGGGGTCAAACCCGCTGAAAAAGCGGGACTTGCCGTGCGCGTTCGGATCGAAGACGACCTGTGTGAAATCAGCCTCGATACCTCTGGCGAAGGTCTGCACAAGCGCGGCCACAAACAGGCCATCGGCAAAGCGCCGATGCGCGAAACGCTGGCCGCTCTGTTCCTGCGCGCTTGCGGCTATAACGGGTCAGAGCCGGTGCTCGACCCGATGTGTGGATCTGGTACGTTTGTTATCGAAGCCGCGGAAATCGCATTGGGTCTCGCTCCGGGGCGAGACCGCAGATTCGGGTTCGAGGATTTGGCCGCGTTTGACGCCTCAGCGTGGGAGGCGACCAAGGCTTCCCTGCCAGAGCGCAACCAAACCGATCTGCGCTTTTACGGCTTTGACCGCGACGCTGGTGCCGTCACCAACGCCACCACGAATGCAGACCGGGCGGGGGTGGCGGGCCTCACAAGCTTTACCCATCAGGCTGTGGCAGATCTTACCCCACCGGATGGTCCGCCCGGTCTTGTGATCGTCAATCCGCCCTACGGCGCGCGGATCGGCAACCGGAATCTGCTTTTTGCGCTCTACGGATCGTTCGGCACAGTTATGAAAGAGCGGTTCAAAGGCTGGCGAGTCGGGATCGTCACGTCCGACAAAGGCCTTGCCCGTGCCACCGGTCTGCATTTCCGCAATGTCAGCGCCCCGATCCCGCATGGTGGACTAAAGGTGCAGCTCTTCCAGACAGGTTCTCTGAAATAACCCAAGCCTGGCTTCTTTGGGCTCCAAATACCTCGGGGGTTTGGGGGTGGAACCCCCAAGCGGTTCCGTCGACGGAAACGCGCAGATGCGTTGACGCATCTGCAGCCCCAACCTCACCGCCGTTCGCGTCGGGCCATGAAGGCCAACCGCTCGAATAAATGCACATCTTGCTCGTTTTTGAGCAGTGCTCCGTGCAACTTTGGCAGCGCATTCGCCCCATCGCGTTTCAGATCATCCGCCGTCATGTCCTCGGCCAACAACAGCTTGAGCCAATCCAGCACTTCCGAAGTTGACGGCTTCTTCTTCAACCCCGGCTGTTCACGCACCTCATAAAACTGCGTCAGCGCAGTGGTCAGCAACGCCTCTTTCAGTCCCGGATGATGCACCTCGACGATCTGGCGCAACGTGTCAGGATCAGGAAAGCGGATGTAGTGGAAGAAACACCGCCGCAGGAACGCGTCGGGCAGCTCTTTTTCGTTGTTTGATGTGATGATGACGATGGGGCGCTGGCGCGCTTTGATCGTCTCGCCAGTCTCGTAAACGTGGAACTCCATCTTATCGAGCTCTTGCAACAGATCGTTCGGAAACTCGATATCCGCCTTGTCGATCTCGTCGATCAGCAGGACAACCTTTTCCTCTGCATCAAAGGCCTGCCAAAGCTTGCCCTTGCGGATGTAGTTTTTCACATCGTTGACCCGCTCATCGCCCAATTGGCTGTCTCGCAACCGGCTCACGGCGTCGTATTCATAGAGGCCCTGCTGCGCCTTGGTGGTGGATTTGATGTTCCATTCGATCATCCGCACCCCCAGCCCTGCCGCCACCTGCCGCGCCAGTTCCGTCTTGCCAGTGCCCGGTTCCCCTTTGACCAGCAGCGGACGCTCCAGCGTCACGGCGGCGTTCACCGCGATGGTTAAATCGTCAGTGGCCACATAGCTGTCGGTGCCTTCAAATCTCATGTCAGTCCTGCCTTCTTGTGTCTTTGTGCCAACTCAAGGAAATCACCGTTTTGTGCTGCTATTCGGTAGTGACAACCCTTGGGCCTTCGGTTAAGTGCTGCCCACAGGGGTGCCAGATATCTAGGGGAATTTCTATGACAGATACTGGCGTAGACAAGGGGACCAAGATGAAAGCTGAAACTTTCCTGCCCGACGATTACCGACCCGCCGAGGATGAGCCCTTCATGAATGATCGCCAGCTGGAGTGGTTCCGTCGGGAACTGCTGGAACAGCGAAGCGAACTTCTGAGCGACAGCAAATCCACGATTGCAGGTCTGCAGGACGGCACACGTAATATTCCGGATGTCGCGGACCGCGCCTCCGAAGAAACTGACCGCGCGCTTGAGTTGCGGATCAGGGACCGCCAGCGCAAGCTGGTGGCAAAGATCGACGCAGCTCTACGCCGTATCGACGAAGGTGAGTTCGGCTATTGCCAAGCCACTGGCGAGCCTATCTCGCTCAAGCGTCTTGTGGCACGTCCGACCACGACGCTAAGCCTTGAGGCGCAAGAGCGTCATGAACGGCGCGAAAAAGTGCATCGCGACGACTGACGCGCGACGGATTTGTACGGAATTGACGCGCCGGGGCTCACGCTCTGGCGCGTTTGTTTTGAAAGGGGTTGGCGTGGATCTGAACGCATTGTACATCACGGTAATCGGTGGCGGCATTGGCGGGTTGACCTGTGCGCTTGCGCTGCGCCAGCGAGGAGCTAACGTGACTGTGCTGGAACAGGCGCAGGCCATCACCGAAGTGGGCGCGGGCATACAAGTTTCCCCGAATGGCTTGCGGGTGATCGAAGCGCTGGGTCTTGGTGATGCACTCTCGGAACGATCCGTACAGGGGTGTGCGGTATCGCTGCGCAACGGCAGCACAGGTGCCGAGGTGGCACGGCTGGATCTCACGCGGCTGCCGTCCGACCAGCGATATCTTTTCGTACACCGCGCCGACTTGGTCGACCTTTTGTCTGCAGCCGCCCGCGATCAAGGGGTGAAAGTGCGACTGCTTCAGCGTGTGGATACGGTCACGCCCGGACCCCGCCCACGCATCGTTCTGGCCACAGGTGACACCCGCGAAACCGATTTGGTGATCGGGGCCGATGGCATCCATTCGTCAGTGCGCCCAGTTCTCAATGCAACGCAAAAACCGTTCTTCACAGGACAGGTTGCGTGGCGCTGTATCGTGCCCAACTCCACTGGTCATCCGCCGCATGCGCGGGTTCATATGGGGCCGGGGCGGCATATGGTGACTTATCCACTGCGGGATGGGTCGATGCTGAACGTTGTTGCTGTTGAGGAACGCGCCCAGTGGGCCGCCGAAAGCTGGTCGCAAAAAGACGATGCCGACAATCTGCGCAAAGCGTTTGCCGAGTTCGATGCCGAGGTGCACCAGATTCTGTCGCAGGCCGACTCTCCGGGTGTTTGGGGGCTTTTTCGACATCCGGTTGCGGCGCATTGGCACGGGCCAAGCATGGCGCTTTTGGGGGATGCGGCACATCCCACCCTGCCGTTTCTGGCACAGGGCGCGAACATGGCGATGGAAGACGCGTGGGTTCTGGCGGATGCGCTCGCGCAGGCCCCGGACAAAAACACTGGCCTTGCGGATTATCAACAACGTCGCAAAGCACGTGCCACACGGGTGATCGACGCAGCCAGCAAGAACGCCCGCAATTACCACCTGTCGCCGGGCCCGTTCCGATTTGCCGCCCATACAGCGCTGAGGGTGCTCAGCCGCGTGTCTCCGGGGCAGATGCTTGGCAGGTTCGATTGGCTTTATGGGTATGACGTGACCAAGGCCGTGTGAGTGGCGGCGGTCGCAACGGGCCAGGATAGCCCGTTGCATATTTTCAAAAACTTATCAGTATCTTATCCGAATAGAATAAACCCGTCGTCGATGGTGTCGGCAAAGCGGTCCAACGTTTCGACTGCCGTGGCAAAGCCAAGCGCGACTTCGCCCCGATCCACAGCACCCGAGTCCAGCGCATCCTCCCAGAACGCCCGACCCTCGGCGTCTGCCTCGCGCCCCAAAGCGGATTGGTAGATGAAGTCTAGGAAATCATCAGTGCCGGCCAGCGTGCCGTTGCTGGTGACGAACTCGTCTGACGCGAGGATGAAATCGGCCACGTTGCCAAGGCCGAAATCACCAGCACCCAGCGCCGACCAAAAGCTCAGACCGGCAATATCGCTGTCCCGCCCCAACAGGGTTTCGTAGAACAGGCCAACAGTCTGAACCGCGCCGCCGCTTTGCACCGACAAGGTTGCATCGTCAAAGCGGATTTCTTCGATCCCCGAGATATGAAGCGCTGATCCGCCCTCGGTCGCGATGGCAAACCCACCGTCGATGCGGTTTATCTCGACCGCGTCAAAGGATGTCCCGCTGGCGTCGACGACGTCAGTACCCCCATCGCCCGCAATCCGCGCCGCCGAAGCGAAATCGCTGACCTCGAATGTCTCATCCGCAGAAGAGCCAAGGCGCACAGCAACCTCTTCGATCGAGATCTGTGCGATTTGCGCACCCTCACGGGTGAAATCCGCTGCTGTTGGATCAATCGGAACGCCAAATGCATTGGTCCCGCCGAGAATGATTTGGTCCCCTTCGCCGTCCGGGTTGCCCTCAGATCCGTTGAAGCCGGGATGCAGGGTGATAACGCCGTTCTCTGTCTCGCCAGTGTTAGGCCCCATCTGGTTGATGAATGCAGCATCCAGTTCGGTGTTCACCTCTGTGCCTGCGTCGTAGACGTCGGAACCATCGAATGTCAGTGTCACGGGGCCGATGAAGTCGCCGTCTTCCGCGAAAAGCTCAACCGCGTCCAGTGTGCCAATGAACGCGTCATTCGAGGGCAGGATCATAGCAGCAAGACTGATATAGGGCAGGGATATTCCATCAACATTCAAAAGCGCTGTGGCCACTTCGCCAGTGGCAATCGGGCCGGCAGCGCCGAACACGGCACCGCCCAAGGCTCCGGCGTCGGCTCCGGTCAATTCGGCGGCGATGGCGTCAAAACTGCCATCTTCCGCCAAGGCTTCAAGTCCGGGCGACGCCGCATCGCCAATGTCGCCAAGATCGAACGCGCCATTGTGCAATCCGAACCAGAACGGGGTGAGAAACGTGCCGCCGTCTGGCGAGTTATTGGTAACAGTGATCCGAAGCATGGACATGAAGGGAAGCCTTTCGCTTTGATTGAGAACGCCAGAGCAAGGGCGCTCTGCCTGCCACAGCGTTAGGGTTCAGTTTCCGCTCCGCACAATTCAGGCTTTCTCACTTTGGAGTGACGAGTGCGTGAAAGCCGGACGCAATACGTCTGGCGCGAGGTCCGCATATTTCAGGTTAAACAACCCCGAAAACAGCACAGGTTTTTGGAAAACCGTTTGTTTGTCGAGGATGTAGATGCAGCAGGCCATATCTCTTGTGTAAAGACGACCCTGTCACGCCGCTGTGCTTCACGCGTTTGCGACCTACCACCATCGCAGGGGGAGACAGCGCTGCGCGGCGTGATATGGTCCCGGCGAAGATCAATGGAGGCCACGACAATGGAGCGGTTTGACAGGTGTCCTGAAACGGCACTCGACTGGCATCGCGCTGGCAAGGGCGCAGTTTTGGCAACGGTGATCGAAACATGGGGCAGCGCTCCGCGCCGTATTGGTTCACAGCTTGCCATCTCGGGCGAGGGCGAGATCGAAGGCTCTGTTTCGGGTGGCTGTGTCGAGGGTGCCGTCGTGGTCGAAGCGATGGATGCGCTGGCCGATGGAAAAACACGCGAGTTGGAGTTTGGGGTCAGCGATCAGGATGCATTTGCAGTGGGCCTTGCCTGTGGCGGCACCATCCGTGTGCTGGTCGAACCGGTCGGATCGGTGCTGCCCGAGGATATTCTTGACCAATTGGTAAAATTTCGCGCGGCCCGTACCCCCGTCGCCTATGTGGTCGATCTTGATGCGGGCGCGCGAACTCTCGTGCAAGACGGACACGCCCAAGCCTTCCGCATGGATCGGTCTGGTTTTGTCGAGGACAGCCGCACCTTTGTTGCGGTCCACAATCCGCCTTTGCGCCTTATCATCGTCGGTGCCGTACACATTGCACAGGCTCTGGTGCCGATGGCGCGGATCGCAGGGTATGACCCAACGCTGATTGACCCGCGTGAAGCCTTCGGTTCGGACAGTCGCTTTCCGGGTGAAACCATCCTGCACGACTGGCCGGACGAGGCGATCAGCCAGCTTGGTTTGGACAGCCGCACCGCGTTGGTGCTCTTGACCCACGACCCGAAACTGGATGATCCGGCACTGGAACAGGCGCTGCGGGCAGAGTGTTTCTACATCGGTGCGCTGGGATCAACCCGGACCCACGCCAAGCGCGTGGAACGTCTGATGGCCGCCGGGTTCAACGACGCCGAGATCGCGCTGATCCATGGACCCATCGGGTTGGATATCGGCGCATCAGGCCCTGCTGAAATTGCGGTTTCAATTCTGGCCGAAATGACCCGCGTTTTGCGGAAGGGCGCATGAAGTTCGGCGCGGTTCCCTTGGCTGAAGCGGAAGGCGCAATCCTTGCGCATTCCGTTGCCTTGGCGAAAGGTCGTCTGCGCAAAGGTGTCGTGCTGGACACTGCCGCCCTGTCCAAGTTGACCGCCGCCGGGGTTGCAAAGGTTACCGTGGCCCGTATGGAGCCCGACGATGTGCATGAAGATCGTGCTGCCGAACGGCTGGCGCGCGCGTTGGTCCCTGATCCAGCTTCGGTGAACCTTCGGGTTGCATCAGCCAGCACGGGCAGGGTGAACATCTACGCCACCCAGATTGGCGTGGCCCAGATTAACGCGGCCAAGATCAACGCTGTGAATGCGGTACATCCGATGGTCACGGTGGCAACTGTTCCTGAATGGCACCGCATGGCAGCGCGGGGCATGGTGGCGACGGTGAAGATCATATCTTATGCCGCTCCCGAAGCGGCAGTTGCAGCAGCCTGCGCTGCGGGGCAAGACGCGCTTGCTCTGCGACCCGTGTCGCACGCACGGGCTCTGCTGATTCAGACCAGTGTTGGTGGGCGGGATGACAGCGCCAAGGGTCAGCGTGCCATGGCGCAGCGGTTTGACCGCATGGGTGTCAGTCTTGGTCCTAAGACGGTTGTGCCACACGAAATCGAGGCATTGCGTCAAGCGTTGGTCGCGGCTGCGCCGGATTATGATATGCTGTGCATCCTGACCGGATCAGCCACTTCAGATCTTTATGATGTCGCACCCGAGGCGGTCAGGGCTGCCGGAGGAAACGTTGCACATTACGGGATGCCTGTTGATCCCGGGAATCTGCTTTTCTGGGGGCATTTGGGTGACGTTCCAGTTATCGGCCTGCCGGGATGTGCCCGATCACCCGCGTTGAATGGTGCAGATTGGGTTTTGGAACGTTTGCTGTGTGACGTGCCAGTGCGCCCGCAAGACATCATGGCGTTGGGCGTAGGTGGGCTGCTCAAAGAGCCGCCATCCCGCCCAGCACCGCGCGAAACGGCATAGAAAAAGCGACCCGAAGGTCGCTTTCAAAAATTTCCAAAAAATGGATCGCGATTATTTCGGAAGCGGCCCGATCATCATGACCATCTGACGGCCTTCCATCTTGGGCATGTTCTCGACCTTGCCGTGTTCTTTCGTGTCTTCGGCCACGCGTTCCAACAGTTCGCGTCCAAGGTTCTGGTGCGCCATCTCGCGGCCACGGAACCGCAGTGTCACTTTCACTTTGTCGCCGTTTTCAAGAAACTTGAACACGTTCCGCATTTTCACTTCGTAATCGTTCGTGTCCGTGTTCGGGCGGAACTTGACCTCTTTGATCTCGATGATCTTCTGCTTCTTGCGCGCCTCGGATTCGCGTTTTTGCTGTTCATACTTGAACTTGCCGAAATCCATGATCTTAACGACCGGCGGCGATGCGTTGGGCGAAATTTCTACTAGGTCCAGCCCGGCTTCTTCAGCCAGCTGCATACCACGCTCGGGCGTGACAACGCCTACGTTTTCACCGTCAGCGCCGATCAGGCGAATTTCCGGGGACCGGATGCGTTCATTGATGCGGGGGCCGGTGTCGCGCGTAGGGGGCGCGTTGTGAGGTCTGCGGGCTATGGTGTCGCTCCTTTGGTGCAGTTCAAATCAGGGATGCAAAGTAGACGTCATACCGTTGGCTTTCAAGCGGCTTTTCGGGGGAGGCGCGCCGCAATTTCGGTGTTTTTCCCAGTCAGTCGCTGGAAAGAGCCTGTGTGTCAGTCTCTGGTGATGATCTTCATCGCAAAACGTGCCGTTATTACTTTGTCCGAGTTCAGGGTGTTGCGTGGTGCGAAGAACAGGTGTTGATGACCGGCGCTGCCCGCACGGAACAGCGCGACTGATCTCAGTCACGCTGTGTTTGCCTGTTCTAATTTGCGATCAATTTTGATATTTTTACTTTATTATTAATGTTTTAACTGCTTTTGTTAATGCTTCACCTTAATCGAGGAAAGCCTTTTCAACCACATAAGTCTTTGGGTCCGAATTTGCGCCTTCCTCAAGCCCATAGCTTTCAAGCATTTCTTTGATTTCGAGGTTGAAGGCGAGATTGCCGCAGACCATGGCGCGGTCGGTTTCCGGCGATATGACCGGGACTTCCAAGTCTTCGAAACATTCGCCCGAGCGCATCAGGTCGGTGATGCGGCCCATTTTGGGGCTCTCTTCGCGGGTGGTGGTCGGATAGTAGCGCAGTTTGTCGGCAAAGCCTTCGCCGATCAGTTCTGCCAGCAATTCGTCGCTGCGGATCATGTCGATCAGCTCTTTGCCGTATTGCAGCTCACCCACCTCGCGGCAGGTGTGGGTCAGGATAACCTCGTCGTAATCCTCGAATGTTTGCGGGTCGCGCAGCAGCGAGGCAAAGGGCGCAATGCCGGTGCCGGTGGCGAACAGCCAAAGCCGTTTGCCCGGCAGCAGAGCGTCATGCACCAGTGTGCCGACGGGTTTGGGGCGCAGGACGATCTGATCGCCCGGCTGGATGTGCTGAAGGCGGCTGGTGAGAGGGCCGTCCTGAACCTTGATCGAGTAGAATTCGAGTTCCTCGTCCCAGCTTGGCGACGCGATGGAATAGGCGCGCAGCAAGGGCTTTTCGCGACCTGTCTTTTCGTCCGTCTGCATCAGGCCGATCATCACGAACTCGCCCGAGCGGAACCGCAAAGACGCAGGCCGGGTGACGCGGAACGAGAACAGGCGATCAGTCCAATGTTTGACCGATGTCACGGTCTGCGCGTCGGGTATGGCAAGGGTCTTGGCGGGCGCTTTGGTGGCTGTGGCTTCGGTCACGGGTGTCAACTCTGTCATGTTTCCATCTCCGGCTCGTGTAAACCGGTCCCCTACATCTATCTTTGATTTACATCAGACGAAACCCGCCCTTGGTCGCAAGGACCGGGCGGGTGGTCTTAAGGCAGCAGTTATGAGTCAGGCCGCAAGGCCCCGCAGGCGCGATTGGTAGTCATGCGTCTGCCAGTTCGCACGCGCCAGCCATTGGACTTCGGGCTGACGGGCGGCCAGATCGTCGTCGATTTCCACGTCGTCAAAGCCCGCGCGACGTGCCATCGCATATTGGTCGGCGATGACGTGGCCATGTGCTCGGAGCCAACCCTTGTAGCCCTGTTGGCGTATAAGACGGGCAAGGGTAAAGCCGCGTCCATCTGCAAAGCTGGGGAAGTCGATGCGAACAAGTTCCTTGCCGATCAGCCGACATTTGAGCCGTGCAGGATCAGTGTCGGACGGCAAGTCAATGCGCGCCTCGGGGTCAATCCAGCGGGCGGGGTCGGTGGTCAGAAAGCCGGTATCGTTGATGAGAACGGTCATTGTGCGTCTCCTGTCTGTGTAGGCCGGTGCAGGCCGCATTCCGTTTTGCCCAATCCGCGCCAACGCCCGGCGCGCGCGTCTTCGCCTTGCGCGACGCGGGTGGTGCAGGGGGCGCAGCCGATGGAAGGGTACCCCTTGGCCACAAGCGGGTGGCGAGGCAGGTTGTGTGTATTTAGGTGGGCCGCGATGCGGGCCGGTTTCCAGTCGATCAGCGGGTTGATCTTGATGCGGGCAGTCCCTTCATCGAGGTCAAAGTAGTGTAGGCCCTCACGGGTCTGCGCCTGATGCCGTTTGCGCCCGGTGATCCATGCGTCATAGCCCTGAAGCGCGTCATTGAGCGGCTGGGTCTTGCGCAGGTCGCAGCAGGCGTCGGGATTGCTGAAGCGCAGGGCGCCGTACGGATCGACTGCGTCAACCGTATGTTTAGACGCGCGGATCACCTGCACATTGGTCAGGCCCAGATGATCGGCCAGTTCTTGCTGGTAGGTCAGGGTTTCCTCGAAGAGCAGCGCGGTGTCGATGAAGAGCACCGGCAGGTCGCGGTCGATCTGCGCGATCAGGTGCAGGAGCACTGCCGAATCCGCGCCGAAGCTCGACACCATCGCAACCCGGTCGAAGATGCCGCGCGTCAGCACCGCCTCCAACAGGTAGGAGGTGCCGAAGTGGCGATACCGTGTGTTCAGATCGGCGACGCGATCCTGCGCCGCCATTCGCTCATCCAGCGCGGGCGCGTTGTCTTCGCGTGTACGGTGGGACAGGGGCAGCATTAGGCGGCCTTTTGCTTTTTGTCACTTTCGCCATAGAGCGCGGTCTTGAACGGGGTCATGCCGACGCGGGCGAAGGTGTCGATGAACGCCTCGTCGGCATTGTCGCGTTCCGACAGGTAGGTGTCGACGATCCGCTCAATCGCGGGCACGATCTCGTCCGCCGAAAAGCCGGGTCCGGTGCGCTGACCGATGGCGGCGGTTTCGGTGTGATCCCCGCCCAACGTGATCTGGTAGTTTTCTACACCCGCTCGGTCCAGCCCAAGGATGCCGATATGGCCCACATGGTGGTGGCCGCATGCGTTGATGCAGCCCGAGATCTTGATCTTCAGATCGCCAACCTCGTGTTCCAGCTTGAGCTGGTCGAAACGGATCGCGATCTCCTGTGCGATGGGGATCGAGCGGGCCGTGGCCAGCGCGCAGTAATCCATGCCCGGGCAGGCGATGATGTCGCTGATCTTGCCGATATTGGCGGTGGCGAGGCCCGCCGCCTTAAGCGCTGAGTGGATCGCGGGAAGATCAGCCTTGTGCACATGAGGCAACACGACGTTCTGTTCGTGGCTGATGCGCAATTCGTCATGGCCGTAGCGTTCGGCCAGATCGGCCATCACGCGCATCTGTTCGGCTGTGGCGTCACCCGGTGTTGCGCCATGTGCCTTGAGGCTGATCTGTGCAATCGCGTGGCCCGGCGCGCGGTGGGCGCTGAGGTTGGTGTCGGCCCAGGAGCGGAACACCGGGTCATTCGCGTACGCCTGATCGAAGGGTGCCACGTCACGGTCGCTGAACGCGGGCGGCGCGAAATCCGCTTTGATCTGTGCAAATAGCTGCTGATCCACACCGGTGAACGCTGGGCGCAGCAGAGCAAACCGCTCTTCCACGCGCGCGCGGATGTCGTCGATGCCGTGTTCGTGCACGGTGATCTTGATCCGGCTCTTGTACTTGTTGTCGCGACGACCCAGCAGGTTCCAGACGCTGACCACCGCTTCGAGATAGGGCAGCAGGTCCGCCTCGGGCAGGAAGTCACGGACAACCTTGCCGATCATCGGGGTGCGGCCAAGACCGCCGCCGACGATGACTTCGAAGCCCGGCTCGCCCGCGTCGTTGCGCACCATGCGCAGGCCGATGTCGTGGGCTTTGGTCACCACGCGGTCATTGGGCGATCCGGTGACGGCGATCTTGAACTTGCGCGGCAGGAACTGGAATTCCGGGTGGTCGGTGGACCATTGGCGGATCAGCTCGGCGACCGGGCGCGGATCGGCGATTTCGTCGGCCGCGGCACCTGCGAAATGGTCGGCGGTCACGTTGCGGATCGTGTTGCCCGAGGTCTGGATCGCGTGCATCTGCACCTTGGCCAGCGCGTCGAGCATATCCGGTACGTCACGCAGCGTAGGCCAGTTGAACTGAATGTTCTGGCGCGTGGTGAAGTGGCCATAGCCCTTGTCCCACCGCTCGGCGATATAGGCGAGCTGCCGCATCTGGGCACTGTTCAACGTGCCATAGGGGATTGCCACACGCAGCATGTAGGCGTGCAGTTGCAGGTAAAGCCCGTTCATCAGGCGCAGCGGCTTGAATTCATCTTCGGTGAGAGAACCGTCGATACGGCGTTCCACCTGCGCGCGGAACTGGGCGTTGCGCTCTGCCACGAAGGCGGCGTCGAAATCGGTATAGCGGTACATCAGAGAGCCTCGGACTGTTTGCCGTGGGGATAGTTGGACGGGCCGCGCATGCGGAACGTTTCGCGGAAATGGGTGGGCTTGGGGCCTTTGGCGTCAGGGGACACGTCGGCCAGATAAACGCCGACCACTTCGGAGGTGCGGGTGCTGGCGTCGATCAGGCGGATTTGCGCGTCTGCCTCGTCGGTCAGGACATCTGCGTCTTTCAGGTCGCGCGTCCATGTGTCGTTTTGGGCAAGGTACACCACATCGCCCTCAAGGAGCGCGTTGGCGGTGATGACTTTCGGCGTGAAGATAGCAGGCATCAGATCATCTCCTGAATGTGGGGCAGGGCATGGGCGACCGCCGCGCGCGGGGCCAGCCCGTACATGAGAAGCGCGGGGCCGGTCATGTCGGCCTCGGCCAGAATGGCGGGCAGCGTTGCCAGAGTGGCGGCAACAATGCGCTGGTCGGGGCGCGACGCGTTCTCGACGATGGTCACCGGCGTTGACGGTGTCGCGCCATGCATCAGCAAGCGGCCCTGAATGAAACGCGCAGCCTTCTTGGCCATATAGATTGCGGCCACCTCGCCCTCGCGGGCCAGCGCGCGCCAGTCGTGATCGGCATAGCCTTGCATGTCATGCCCGGTGATCAGGCGCACGGCGGTGTTGCGCCCGCGTTTGGTCAGCGATTGCCCAAGCGCGGCCACGGCAGCGGCGGCGGAGGTGAGGCCCGGCACGATGGTGTAGTCGAGACCCGCCTCGATCACCGCATCCAGTTCTTCGTCCAGACGGCCAAAAACGGTGGGATCTCCGGATTTGAGCCGCACGACGCGGGCACCGGTCAATGCCTCGTCCACGATCATCTGGTTGATCGCGTCTTGGCTGAGGGAGGGGCCGAAGCCTTCCTTTCCGGCGTTGCGCAGGCGGGTCTGTGGACCGACCATGCCAAGGATCTCGGCGCTGACCAAACGGTCATGGATCACCACATCGGCGCATTCCAACGCGCGCAGAGCCTTGACTGTCAGCAGATCGGGATCACCGGGACCTGCGCCGACAAAGGCGACAGGCTGGAGCGTGGTCATGTGCAGGTCGCGTGGCATCGGGTTGTCCTCTTCACCGCGTTTCTTGTCTCTAAAATAGAATTTTGTTCCGGCATTGCGCCAGTGCCTTGCAGAAATAAGGAAATATGTTCTATGTGGCGGGTGGGCGAGGACATGTGATCCTCCAAATCGGCAGAAAGCAGAACAGAGATGAAGATCGACGACACGGACCGGAAAATTCTTGTCGAGTTGCAGACAGACGCGGCGCAGTCACTGGACGATATCGCCCGCAAGGTGGGCTCATCAAAGACTCCGGTCTGGAACCGGATTCGCAAGATGAGGGAGGCCGGGATAATCGGTGCGCAGGTGGTGCAGCTGGATGCCGACGCGCTGGGGTTCGAGGCCTGTTTCTTCGTGTTGATCCGCACCAGCGAACATGACGCGGCTTGGCAGCGTGCGTTTCTCAAGGCGTTGCAAGATCGCCCCGAAGTGCAGGAGGCGCACCGACTGGCAGGGGATATCGACTACATCCTCAAAGTGCGCGTGAAGAATGCACGCGCCTATGACGCCTTCTATCAGGCGTTGATCGCAGAGGTGAAGGTGCACAACGTCACGGCGCTTTTGTCGATGGAAGAGATCAAATCGACCACGGCGCTACCGCTCTAGACGCGTCTCAGATGTGCGCTGCCGCGCGCACTTGGTCTGCCAGTTATCCGGCGACGCCTTTGCCGTGTCGCGCTTCGGGGTTTGCGGCGCGCATGCATATTTAGAAAAAGAAGAAGCGGGGGTTCGGGCGCTATGCTCTGCTTCTTCTTTTCTCAAATATGCAAATACACGGGGGCAGCTTGGTGCGGATCAGGAGGTTTGCACCATCAGGCGATCCAGCCCGTGGAAATGGTAGGTGTTGGCGTAGACGGGTGTGTCTGCGAGGCGCAGCTTGGGGCAGCGGTCCCACAGGATCGGCAGGGCGATTTGCAGCTCAAGCCGGGCCAGCGGTGCGCCGACGCAGAAATGTAGACCGCCGCCAAAGCTGGTGTTCTGTATCACCGGGCGGGTTGGGTCGAAGCGGTGGGCGTCGGGCCATTGAACCGGATCGCGATTGGCCGCGGCGAGCAGCAGCGCCACCTGATCGCCGCGTTGAAAGGTGTGTCCGAAGAGGGCGACCTCTTCGTAGGCATAGCGGGTAAACATGTGCAGCGGCGGGTCGTAGCGGAGGATTTCCTCGACGGTTTGGTCGTCGATCTGCTGCGTGCTGGTCTCGAGCAGCGTTTTGATGCCGTTACCCAGCGTGTGAACGGTGGCTTCGTGGCCCGCATTCAGAAGCAGGATGCAGGTGGTGATCAGCTCTTCTGTCGAAAGCTTTTCACCCTCCTCTTCAGCGGCGATCAGGTGGGTGATCAGATCGTCGCGTGGGTCGGTGCGGCGGATGTCGATGTAGTTGCGCAGGAAGTCGGAGAAGTCGCTTGCAGCCTGTGCGGCGGCATCCTCGGTCGCGCGGGTGCGGCTGGCTTGGTACATGGCGACCATGGCGTTCGACCAGCGCAGGAGTTGTGGGGCCATGTCGTCGGGTACACCTAAGAGCCGCGCTATGACGATCACCGGGATCGGTTGGCAAAAGGTTGTGAGTATGTCGAAGGGGGTGCCAGTCGGGAAGGTGCCTATTTTTTCGTGGGTTAGAGCGGTTATTTCAGGTTCCAGTGCCTTTATCCGGCGCGAGGTGAAGGCGCGCAGCACGAGGCCGCGCAGGCGGGTGTGGCGTGGGGGCTCCAACTCCAACATCGAGTGGGCTTCGACCTTGTAGAAGGCGTCGAGGTGGTCAGGGATCGTTGGAGCCATTTCCGGCGGCACTTCGCGGCCAAAGCGGCGGTCGCGCAGGATGGCGTGCACCGCGCGGTGGCTGACGGCGCAGGGCATGGCGTAGTCGTCCCACCACGCCAGATCGCCCGCCGCGCGGAGGCGGTCGTAGAACGGGTAGGGGTTCTGGACAAAGCCTGGGTCGGTCGGGGATTGGGAGAACCGCTGCATGTCCTGAAGTGACGCGATCAGCCGTTCAAGGCGGCGACGATGGGGGCAAAGTCGCTGGCCTTTAGGCTTGCGCCGCCGACAAGTGCGCCGTCCACATCGGCGACGGCAAAGATCTCGGTCGCGTTCGATGCTTTGACGCTGCCGCCATAGAGCAGGCGGATGGCGTGGGCGGTCTCGTTGCCGAAGCGCTGGATCAGGGCGGATCGCATGAAGCTGTGAACTTCGGCGATCTGGTCGGTGGTGGGCACTTTGCCGGTGCCGATGGCCCAAACGGGTTCGTACGCGATGACGGTGTTGTCGCCGGTCACATCGTCGGGCAGAGAGGCGGCAAGCTGGCGACCGACCACGTCGAGGGTTGAACCGCTTTCGCGCTCGTCAAGGGTTTCGCCGACGCAGACGATGGCGGTCAGGCCAGCGGCCCATGCGGCTTGGGTCTTGTAGGCCACCAGCGCATCGCTTTCGCCATGATCGGCCCGGCGTTCGGAGTGGCCGAGGATCACGTAAGACGCGCCCGCGTCCTTGAGCATGGCCGCGGAGATATCGCCTGTATGTGCGCCCGAGGCGGCGCTGTGGCAGTCTTGGCCGCCAATCGCGATCTTGCCGGATTTGGCAACGGCCGCGGCAACCAGCGTTGCGGGTGGGCAGATCAGCACTTCCGCGGCACCAGCAGCTGTGTTCTGCAACGCGTCAAGCTCGGCCAATGCGGCGGTGGTTCCGTTCATCTTCCAGTTTCCGGCGGCGAGTTTGCGGCGCATGGGGGGGCTCCTGCTGGTGGTCTGCGTTCGGGCGCATCATCGCGGGGATGGGGGCGGCGTCAAGAGCAGTTGCACGGGTCGTTGTTGGCTGTCACAAGACCGACCGACAGATCAGGAGGGCGACAGATGATCCCGAGACTGGATGCAAAGGCTTTGGCGGCGGGCGATGCGGATGCGCTGGCGCAGATGCGGATCGCGGCCGAAGAGGTGGGGTTTGCCACGGTTTACAACACCAAGTTCACCTCGGCGCGGATGCGGTTTGTGCTGGCTGCGTACCGCGCATTCTTTGCCTTGCCAAATGAGATCAAGGATCAGGTGAACATGGCGCGCACCGGGTCAAACCGGGGCTGGGGTGCGCCGAAATCCGAGCAGGTCGATCCGAATGCGAACCCCGATTACAAAGAGTTGTTCGACTGCGGATACACGCTACAGGATGGCGATTTGCGGGTGGCTCTGTCGGTTTACGCGCCGAACCACTGGCCCGACAGACCTGCTGGGTTCGAACAGGTGATCCGGGCCTATTACAGTGATGCACTTGACGTTGCGCGGGGCATTCTGCGCGGGATTGCCATGTCCATCGGGACGGACGAGAATTTCTTTGAGGACAAGTTTGACTGCCCGATGGCTCTTTTGCGGGGCAATTACTATCCGCCGCGCCCGGACTGGGCCGGAGACAAGGATTTCGGCATTGGTGCCCATACGGATTACGGCTGCCTGACGCTGTTGGCGACGGATGGTCAGCCGGGGTTGGAGGTGCAGCCGCGCGGGCGCAGCGATTGGTTGCCGCTACACGCGCCGCCGGGAGAGTTCATCATCAACTTCGGCGAAATGCTGGAGATGTGGACCGAGGGCCGTGTCGTGGCGACGCTGCACCGGGTCAAGGGCGGCGCGGAAGAGCGGATTTCGGTGCCGCTTTTCTTTAATCCGAACGTTGAGACCAATGTCGCGCCGCTCGGGTCAGGCAAGCTGATCCGCGCAGGGGATCATTTGTCCAAGCGTTATGCCGAGACCTATGTGCATTTGCAGGGGAAGGGGTGATTGGGCAGTTTGTGTTTGGTCTCACGAAGACAGATCCCGGCAGAATACCCCTGTATTGAGGTGTTCAGGATGTTGAGGCCCAACGTCGACTGAGCGGGACAAAGCGCCATTTCGCTGCAGCTGCGCCAAAGGCTGCTTCTTACTGGTTTTCCGGTTACAAATTGAAGCCAGAATGTCTGGTGAATGCAATCGGAGCCTTCATGAAGCTGAAATACCGACTTGCTGAAGGGTGCGATGGGCGCCCTTGTGCAGAAATAGTTAGAGACTGGAGCCTGGAGACGCCTTGGCTAGGCCCGATAAACGAATTTGAGAGTGTTGTGGAGTGGTGGACCGGCTGCTTTCACCACGTTGATACCTCTTGGGTTTGTGAAGAGAACAGTAAGGTCGTTGGGTTCTGTGTTAGGCAAGACGATAACCTTACCTGCCTTTATGTCTCACGCGGTGTACGGGGCCGCGGTATCGGTAAGAATTTACTCGACATGGCCAAGCTGGATCGAGAATGGATTACGGTATGGGCGTATGAACAAAATCCTCGCGCTCGCAAGTTCTATCGTCGAGAAGGTTGTGTCGAGATTTCTCGTGAGATTGAAGAGGGAACGGGTCTGGTCGACGTCGAACACCGATGGACGAAGTCGAAGTAACTGGCGATTTTCATGCGCACAGAAAGCGAAGTGACTTGATACTGGACATTCACCCGCTGCGCAGTATCGGCCAATCTGGCTCAAAGCTCACATTTGTGCCGGGATACCTTTTGTGGATGCTCGTGGACGCAGCAAGAACGCTGAGCCGTGCCCTTCAAATCACAAGCAGGCCTTGCTCACGCCTTGAGGTTCGGCGCGCCGTTTGCGTGTTCGGTGGCTAGCTCTTCCACATCCTTGAACTTGATCGACTCCCCACATCCGCAGGCGTCGGCGACGTTCGGGTTGTTGAAGTGGAAGCCGGATTCCAGCAGCGAAGTCTGGTAGTCGATTTCGGTCCCGAACAGGAACATCTGGGCCATCGGGGCGATCATCACAACGGCACCGTCCTGTTCGACAACTTCGTCGTGTGGATCGGGGGTATCGACATAATCCATGGTGTATTCCATGCCCGCGCAGCCGCCCTTCTTGACGCCGATGCGCAGGCCAGCATGGCCTTTGGACTCCATCAGCTTGCGCACTTGTGCGGTGGCTTTGGGGGTCAGGGTGACGGCTTGTTTTCCGGGTATGCCGAACATGGGATCTCTCGCTTTCGCTGTTACGCTTAACCTAGGGGCTTGCGGCTGCGATCTCAAGAAGGGAAAGCGTGGCGTATCCGGTGGCCAGCCCCCAGCCAAAAGACGCCAGCGTGCCGATGATGATGTATTCGCCTGCTTTCTGGCCTTTGGAGGCGGTGTCAAAGCGCAGAACAGATTTTGCAGCGATCAGGAAGCCTGTCGCGGTGGCCTCGCCCACGCAAAGGAAGAGAAAGATCAGCCCGCGTTCCAGTTTGCCGATCATGCGCCCTGCATTGTCCAGCCCTTCGGCGGTTGGCCCGGCCTCATCCGCTGCGAATTGGTCGGTATAGGGTTTCATCAACAGGCCAACGGCAAAGCCCCCGGCCCAGATCGACACGATCGCGCCACTGAGCAGGATCGCAGGGGCTTGCAGCATCGCGACGTATTCCGCCCAGAAACCAGTGGCGACGGCGTTGGGCAGAAGGGTTGCCCCCACGACCAACGTGCCCACATGGGCCGCCTGATCCAGCAGAAAGGCAGGCAGGCTGTCGCGCCATGTCGCGGGCAAGGCCCAGACTTTGATGGCGTCGATGACGAAATGTGCTGCCGCGATTCCAAGTGCCAGTTCCCAGTTGCCGCCAAGTGCAAGGAGGGTCAAAGCAAAGACAATCGCGATATGCAGGACAAGAAACAGCGGTTCCGACTTGCGCCGGATCAGAACGTCGGGCTGCCCAAGAAAATCCGCGATCACATGGGCCAGCAGGAGTGCGATAAACACGTCGATCATGGGAACCTCGGCAAGTTCTGGGGCTTGCTTTGGCAGAAAGAAAGCTTGTTCACTTGCGCTGCTCCGTTTCTATCGCATCAAGCGCATCTGCGATGGCAGGAAAACCTGCGGACCAAAGTGCCTGATTCACGGCTTGGCGGGTGATGCCAATGGATTTGGCGACATCGGCACGGTTGGGTGCGTTTGGCGGCAAAAGGGCGGCCACAGCGCGTGCCTGTGCCTGTGTCCACCCAGAGGCGATGTGATCGGCAAGGCGGGTGGCAGCATGGGATGCGCCGCCGTCGGCGTGGGCAAGACGGGTATTGCCCGACAATTTGCCCAGCAGCCGGCCAGAGGCGACAAAAACCGGGCCATGGGCTGCGTTCAGGTCCCCTGTTTCGGGCAAGATGCCTGTACCCGTTGCCAACGCGATGCGAGTCGTGGTGTCGCTGTCACGCCGGAGACAGGCCTGAATGAAAAGTGCTGCCCGCAGCGCGAAGAGGGGGGCATCAAGGGCAACTTGCCAGCCGTCGCCACCACGCCGGGCAAACCGGCTTTTTACAGTGGGGGTCCACCAGTCAGACATGTCATTGGCGGCCGTTTCGATGCAGTGCAAAGCGGTATCTACCCCTTGCGGGGTTAGGTCGGACGAGGCGACAAGATCGCCGGTGAGCACGCAGAAGACGGCCATAGTGCAAGCTATATCACTCTCTTTGGCGCAAAGAAAGTGAATTTGATTGTCGCGGTTATGCAGTTTCCAACAGGGACCGACGCGCCCAAGCGCAAGCCTCGTCCGGATCGTCAAGTGCAGCATCCGGCAGGGTCCAGTAGGGCATCACAGAAGGCTTTCCGGATTTGCCCTCATACGACCATTGTTGGCAGCCTTCAGTGGCAAGATCGTCAGCCAATTGTCCGCGCGCTTTGAGAAGCAGTGCGTCCTCTGGGCCGATGATCGCAAAGATCACGCCCTCAGAATAAATTCCAAGGCCTCCGAACATCTTGCGTGTGGAGATGGCTGGCAGTCCGCGGAACAGATCATGGACAAAAGCGATCTGTTCGTCAGAGACTGCCACGGCTTACATGAAACCAAGTTCGAGGCGGGCCTCGTCGGACATCATGTCCATGCCCCATGGCGGTTCCCAGGTCAGGTCGACTTCTACCTGTTTGACACCGGGCAGAGGTTCAATCGCTTCGGCCACCCAGCCGGGCATTTCGCCAGCGACAGGACACCCCGGAGCGGTCAGGGTCATTGTCACGCGAACTTCGTTTTCGTCATTGATGTCTAGCGTGTAGACCAGTCCAAGGTCATAGATGTTGACCGGGATTTCGGGGTCATAAACCGAACGGCATGCCTCGACCACCTGATCATACAAAGGATGATCCGTGCTGGAGGGGGCAATCAGCGGTGCACCTTCGATTTTGGGGCTGGCGTCGTTCATGTCGGTCCTTCCCGTCGGTTCCTGACCAAATATATAGGGAAAGGGGTGAAGGGGGTAAAGGGGCGGAAATGCACTGTATCATCAAGCGACAACTGATCTGCGATCAGTAGTAGGCAGGACGTGTGGCGGGGTCATTGATTTTCAAATTGTGTTCGTAGCGTCGAGATCACGTTGTTCGCGGATTGGCTTAATCCCCGAATTTCTGTCGCCACGGCCGAGAATCCGCGTCCAGCTTCGCCGACACGGGATGCTTCGATCGACGCGTTCACTGAAATGATCATGATCATGCGGCTGATTTTTTCCAATTCCGAGATCGACGAGCGAAGCATTTTGGTTTGCTTGCCCGCTTGAGATTGGCGGGTCGACACGACATAGTCCAATGCCCTGTTGATCCCTTCAACTATGCTGTTGAGTGTCGCCAAAAGCGTTGTTTTCACGAACTGTGCGAGATCTTGGATGATTTTATTCAAATGGCTGCCGCCCTTTTCCTTCAAGCGCTGTTGAATCAAACGGGCATTGGTCAAGAACTGAACCAGCGTGTCGTTTTGCGATCTACTGACAGCGTCCACTTTTTCCAGAATCCCTTGCACGTTGCCGGGCACTGAAGTTTTTTTCGAACCTGGGGTCACATCAGACGCGATTTTTGAAAATTCGGTCAGGTCTTGTTCGAGTTCCTCCATTGCTTCGCTACAAGGGTTTTCCTTTGCCCCCTCCAGAAGAAGCGTCACGACAACGCGGTGTGACAGCATTCGCATCTTGCCACACCGATTGATCAGGGTGCCAAGGATGGCCTCCTCATTCGTATCATCATTTGCCATTGGATCAGTTCGCTGCTTCGGAGTTGAATTTATGCGTGCGCCGTTGTTTCGACGGCAGCAGCGCCCTCGAGCATGGTCTGAGCGATGATCGTCAATGCATCGTTCCATGCTTGGGTGTGCTCGGGCGTCCAAGCGTCCCCAACAGCATTTTCCAATCGGTCGACAAGCACTTCGGCAACAACGGCATAATGCGCGGCCTCAGCGCCATATCCTGCGTGTTTTGCGCCAAGCGTGCGCAGCGGTTCGATCAAAGCCTCGACATTCTCGAGTTTCTGAACTGCGAAATGCAGGGTTGAGGCAAGCATCTTGGATTGGGTTGAAAGGTCGTCTGGAAACATGCTGCGCACGGACGGTGCTTTGGCGAAAAGCGATTGGTAGAAATCCGTGATCAGGTCATCGCGGTGGGATACCGCTGTCGCAAAGGAATCTTGGATAAGGTGTACTTGGGAGGAGGTTAGCATGATTGGTCCTAGCTTGCTTGTGTCCCTTCCCCCAACGGTCGAATTTGCAAAACTTTAAGCCAAAAATTGAAAGCACTGGACGTCGTGTCGCACACCCTTGTCCGCGCGCCTATTTTTTTGGGTCCGATTTCTTGCGCCGCGGTACCGGGGTTGGGCGGACCTTTTCTTCGATTGCATCATACAGCAGTGCCGCAATGTTCTTGCCACTGGCAGTTTCAATTCCTTCCAAACCCGGTGAGGAATTCACCTCGAGAACTTTTGGTCCAGCGTTTGAGCGCAACAAATCAACGCCAGCAAGCCCAAGTCCGAACACGCGTGCAGCGCGCGCGGCGGTGTCGCGTTCTTCCTTGGTGATGCGCACTTTCTGCGCTGTACCGCCACGATGCAGGTTTGAGCGGAAATCGCCTTCTGACCCGGTGCGTTTCATGGCCGCCACCACTTTGCCGTTCACCACAAGACAGCGGATGTCTTCGCCTGCGGCCTCTTTCACGAAATCCTGAACGAGGAAGTTGGCTTTTAAACCTCTGAAAGCGTCGATCACCGACTCGGCGGCTTTCTTGGTTTCAGCCAGGACTACCCCTTTTCCTTGGGTCGACTCCAATAGTTTGACGATCAGTGGCGCCGTCCCAACAAGCCCTATGAGGTTGGAGGTGTCCTTGGGGGAGTTGGCAAAGGCCGTCGGTGGCATGCCTATGCGGTGGCGGGCTAGGATTTGATGAGCATGCAGTTTGTCGCGGCTAGACGTGATGCCGGTGCTGCCATTCACAACGTAGGTGCCAATGGATTCGAACTGGCGGACAATGGCGGTGCCATAGGGGGTGATTGACGCGCCGATGCGCGGGATGATCGCGTCATAACGGGGCAGGCGTTTGCCGTCATAATAGACTTCGGGTGCCATCGCGTTGATCGCCATGTAGCAGCGGGTGGTGTCGATCACCTCGACCGAGTGACCGCGTTTTTCACCTTCTTCGACCAAGCGGTTGGTGGAATAGTTGCTTTCCCGGCTTAGCACGGCGACGCGCAGCGCCCGGTTCGGGGCGATGCTGCGCACTTTGGGGGTATGGTAGACATCAAAATCAAGTTCCGGCTGGTGGAAGCGTTCGCTGGGTACGATGTTAACGTGATCCTTAAGCGCCTGACGGCCCAGTAGCATTCGGTTGCTCATGGTGCCCCGGTCGGTCAGCGTGATTTCGATATCCCAAGAATACCCGCCAACACTAAGCTTTGATGCGATGACGTAGCGGCTTTCCGTCTCGCCATTGGACGACGTCACATCGCGGCGATCCACAATCGGAGCAGAGCAGGGGATCATCAGGTCTTCGCGGCCCGGGATAGGATGCACCGCAAAGCGCACGCGGGGTTTGCTGGCCGACCCGAACACTTCAATATCAGCAGCATGCAGCGCGGATGTGCGCGCGCCTGTGTCCACCTTGGCCCGGATCGCCGGAAGGCCAAGATCAGGCAGGCTGACCCATTCCTCCCATCCGAAGGTGAGCAAAGCGTCTGGGCCCGGGCCCTTGGGCGCGGGATCTTGCGATGGGGTGTCAGACATGGGAATCGCGCCTCCTTGGCAATGTGTGTGATTTGGCGCACAAGGGCGCCCTCTGCAAGTAAGGCTGAACCATGACAGTTTCTTCTTCCTTTGCCCTGCACGCCACCGATGGATCGGCACGGACCGGGGCCATTACGACACCGCGTGGAACGATCCGCACGCCGGCCTTCATGCCTGTTGGCACGGCGGCGACGGTCAAGGCGATGATGCCCGAAAGTGTGGCTGCCACAGGGGCGGATATCTTGCTGGGCAACACCTATCACTTGATGCTGCGCCCCACAGCCGAACGCATTGACCGCTTGGGCGGGCTGCACCGGTTCATGAACTGGGACAAACCGATCCTAACGGATTCTGGCGGATTTCAGGTCATGAGCCTTGCTGATCTGCGCAAGCTGACAGAGAAAGGCGTGACATTCAAATCGCATATCGACGGGTCAAAGCACGAACTGACGCCGGAGAGGTCGATGGAAATCCAGCGCCTGTTGGGGTCCGACATCGTGATGTGTTTCGATGAATGCCCCGCGTTGCCTGCCAACCGAGATCGGATCGCAGAGTCGATGCGCCTTTCGATGCGCTGGGCGGAGCGGTCGAAAGACGCCTTTGGTGATCGTCCCGGACACATGCTGTTCGGCATTCAGCAGGGTGGATTGGAGCAGGATTTCCGCGAGGAATCGGCGGAGGCTTTGAAGGCCGTCGGATTTGACGGCTATGCCATCGGTGGCTTGGCCGTGGGCGAGGGGCAGGAGGCCATGTTCGGCTGTCTGGACTTTGCACCAAGCCAATTGCCCGAGGATCGTCCGCGTTACCTGATGGGTGTCGGCAAACCCGACGATATTGTCGGCGCGGTTAAGCGGGGTGTTGACATGATGGACTGTGTGCTTCCGTCACGGTCTGGTCGGACGGGACAGGCATGGACGCGGCGCGGGCAGGTCAACATCAAGAACGCGCGGCATCAGGATGATCCGCGCCCGTTGGATGAGGATTGCACCTGTCCCGCCTGCCGGAACTACAGTCGCGCCTATCTGCACCACGTGTTCCGCGCGCAGGAAATGATCTCGGGGATGCTGCTGACGTGGCACAACCTGCACTATTACCAGGAATTGATGCAGGGCATGCGGGATGCCATCACTGAGGGCCGTTTTGCCACCTTCGAGGTGCAGTTTCACGCTCAGCGGGCTGAGGGCGACATCGAACCACTTTGAACAGGTCTGCGTTAAAACACGCCTTGGTGCCACCGTTACGTATTCTCAGGGGAATATGTGTTCAGGAGGTTCTATGAATGTAGAGACGGTGGACGAGGGAGAGATCCAAAGTTGGACACCCGACGAAGTTGCGGGTGCATTCTTTCGCGGCGAGATTGTTCTGATCGATGTGCGCACCCCGCAGGAATATGTGTTCGAGCATATTGCCGGGGCGCTGTTGTTGCCGATGCCCTATTTCAAGGCGCAATACCTACCTTTGCAGGCCGAAAAGCAGTTGGTTCTGTACTGTGGCGAAGGGTTGCGGTCAGAGCATTGCACGCGGGTCATGCTGGCTGGTGGGTCAGGAATTTCCGCCCAGTTGGAGGGTGGGTTCAAGGCGTGGCGCGAAGCCGATAAACCCTATATCGGGACCAACACGATGATTGGCACGCCGCAGCTGATGGGGGGCAAGGTGGCGGACCAACTTGAACTGCCGGCTCCGCTAATGGAACGCGTGGAGTAATCGTCGCACCGTTTCACTCTTCCTCACATCCGAATCTTCGAATATAATTGCCACATCGCATGCAGGGGGTTCCAAGATGCTGAGACGATTGACTTTGGCTTTGGTCGCGGCTTTTGCGGTGGCCAACCCGATAGCAGCGCAGATGAACGGCCATGGCCACATGCACGGGGCCGATGGCGCAGGCCATGACATGGTCAACATGCCGGGCTTGCAGGGTGAAAACGCCAGCGCTGAAGAAAGCGCTGAACTGGCGATCATGTTCCAACGATTCCAGACCATGAGCCGCGAGGTCGAAAACCTGCCCAACGGGATTCGCACCGTCACGCGGTCCACCGATCCCGAGGTGATGGATGCGCTGGTCAGCCATACGGTTGGAATGATCGACCGCGTGGGTCAGATGAACGATCCCAAGATCTTCATTCAAAGCCCGACGCTGGATATCTTCTTTGTGAGCGGGGATCGTATCTTGTCCGAGGTTGATGTGACCGATGAGGGCGTCATTGTGATCCAAACCTCAGAAGACCCAGAGGTGGTGGCCGCCTTGCACACACATGCTGCGGAGGTCACGGCGATGGTAGAGCAAGGCATGCATGCAGTGCATCAGATGATGATGCGACGCGTCGCCAACTAAGCGTTTGCGTTCACGCACCAAGCTTGCCGTGTCCAGTATCATGTTGTCCTTGCGACCCAAGGCAGCATGGGGCAATGCTGCCCAATCGCCCGTATCGGGCTTAGGAGCACATCATGGACTACGGTAAATCGGGCGCCCCCAAATCAGCCAAAGGCGCGCCGAAATTCAACCCACACAAGACCCCACCGAAGGGCACGGCCCAGTCAGAGTCAAAAGCGGCTTTGCTTGAACGGATGAAGGCGGCTGCAACGAAGAAAACCACTGACTGACTGCGTTGTGGCATCGGTTTTGCAGGCTTGCCGCAAGGTCAGTGTTAACGCTTGAAGTAAAAGCCACCTTGCAGGCTCCGACCATCAGGATATGGTGGTCTTAGCCGGAGCAAGGTTGAAACCTTGGGTGGGCAGACCCACCTTTAAGCTCCATGACCGGAGATGGTCAGTGCTGCCGCCGAGCGGGGCCGGTGCCATCTTGCCAATGATAAGGATACGAGCATGCAAGAGCCTCTTAACGCCTCCTACCCAGTGCTGCCGCTGCGGGACATCGTGGTGTTCCCGCACATGATCGTCCCGCTGTTCGTGGGCCGTGACAAGTCGGTGCGCGCACTTGAGGAAGTGATGGCGGATGACAAGCAAATCCTGCTTGCCAGCCAAATGGACCCGTCCGAAGACGACCCGCAAACTGATGGAATTTACCGGGCTGGTGTGTTGGCGAATGTGCTGCAACTGCTCAAACTGCCGGATGGTACAGTAAAAGTTCTGGTCGAAGGTCAGACGCGTGTGCGCATCACGGAATACCTTGAAAACGATAACTTCTTCGAGGCGCGGGCAGAATACCTGACCGAGATGCCGGGCGATCCCGCTGCGATTGCTGCGCTCGTCCGGACCGTGGGCGAAGAATTCGAACGCTATGCCAAGGTCAAGAAAAACATCCCCGAAGAGGCGCTGGGCGCTGTGTCGGAAGCGGACGCGCCTGCCAAATTGGCAGACCTTGTCGCAGGGCACCTTGGGATCGAAGTTGACCAAAAGCAGGAGCTTTTGGAAACGCTGTCAGTCAGCGAACGCCTTGAAAAGGTCTACGGTCTGATGCAGGGCGAAATGTCGGTTCTGCAGGTCGAAAAGAAGATCAAGACGCGCGTCAAATCCCAGATGGAGCGGACGCAGCGTGAATACTATCTGAATGAGCAAATGAAGGCCATTCAGAAGGAACTTGGCGACGGCGAGGACGGCCAGAACGAGGTTGCCGAACTGGAAGCCAAGGTCGGCGCGACCAAGCTGTCCAAGGAAGCGCGCGAAAAGGCTGACGCCGAGATCAAGAAGCTCAAGAACATGAGCCCGATGAGCGCCGAAGCGACCGTCGTGCGCAACTACCTTGACTGGATGCTGTCCATCCCGTGGGGCGTGAAGTCGCGCGTGAAGAAGGATCTTGGCAATGCCGAAAAGATCCTTGATGCGGACCACTTTGGTCTTGAGAAGGTCAAAGAACGCATCGTCGAATACCTCGCGGTGCAGCAACGCTCCAAAAAGCTGAAAGGCCCGATCATGTGCCTTGTCGGCCCTCCGGGTGTTGGTAAGACGTCGCTTGGTAAATCCGTTGCCAAGGCCACAGGGCGCGAGTTCATTCGCATCTCATTGGGTGGCGTGCGGGACGAATCCGAGATCCGAGGACACCGCCGGACCTATATCGGGTCCATGCCGGGCAAGATTATTCAGGCGCTGAAAAAGGCGAAGACGACGAACCCGCTGATCCTTCTCGATGAGATCGACAAGATGGGTCAGGATTTCCGGGGTGATCCGGCGTCGGCCATGCTGGAAGTGCTTGATCCAGAACAGAATGGCACCTTCGTGGATCATTACCTTGAGGTGGAATACGACCTGTCGAACGTGATGTTCCTGACAACAGCGAACTCTTATAACATGCCGGGTCCGCTTTTGGACCGGATGGAGATCATTCCTCTCGCTGGCTACACCGAGGACGAAAAGGCCGAGATTGCCAAACGTCACCTGACGTCGAAGCAGGTCAAGAACCATGGCCTTAAGAAAGGCGAGTTCGAACTGACGGACGAGGCACTGACAGACATGATCCGCTACTACACCCGTGAAGCCGGTGTGCGGAACCTTGAGCGTGAGATTTCCAAACTCGCGCGGAAAGCAGTGACCAAGATCGTCAAGAAGGAACAGGAAAAGGTGGTTGTGTCTTCCGACAACCTTGACGACTTCCTTGGGGTTCGGAAATACCGTTACGGCTTGGCTGAAGACGAGAACCAGGTCGGTGTTGTAACCGGGTTGGCCTATACGTCGGTTGGCGGTGATCTGCTGCATATCGAGGCGCTCAAACTGCCGGGCAAGGGGCGGATGAAGACCACCGGTAAACTGGGCGATGTGATGAAAGAGTCGATTGACGCTGCGGCCAGCTATGTTCGGTCGATTGCGCCCGAGATCGGGGTCAAACCGCCAAAGTTTGATCAGATGGATATCCACGTGCACGTGCCCGATGGCGCGACGCCCAAGGATGGTCCTTCTGCTGGTTTGGCCATGGTGACGTCTATTGTGTCGGTTCTGACAGGTATTCCGGTGCGCCGTGACATCGCCATGACAGGTGAGGTTTCGTTGCGTGGTAATGCTATGCCCATCGGTGGCCTGAAAGAGAAACTGCTTGCCGCTTTGCGGGGAGGGATCAAAACGGTGTTGATTCCTCAGGAAAACGAGAAAGACTTGGTCGAGCTGCCGGACAATGTGAAGAATGGACTCGAGATCATTCCTGTTGAGCACGTATCCGATGTTCTGAAGTTGGCACTGGTTTCTAAACCAGAGCCAATCGAATGGGACGAAGCTGCTGAAGAGGCGGCCGCGCAGGCGATGAGCAAGGACAATGGCGGCGCGTCAGCAATCGCACACTGATTGATCTGAAACGTAGCACCTTTGCGCCGTCCCTTAAGGGGGCGGCGTTTTTCGTTTCAGCAGGCGAAAACTGGGGTGGAAAGCCTATTTTGTGGCGCCTTTTGATCAAAGCACTGGATAAAGTGGCCGTTCTTGGTATGCTGAGGTCTGAATTCGCCAATAAAAATCAGAGCAGACAAAGGATGAATACGATGGCGACGACCAAGAAAACCACAACGCCCGCCCGGACAACCAAGGCGTCAACAACCGCAACAAAGGCCGCAGCGCAAGCGCCTGAGCCTGAAGTGGTCGTGAACGAAACACCCAAGATCACTGGCCCGGAATTGAAGAAAAGAGAACTGATCGACACGGTTGTGGCGCGCAGCGGTGTTAAAAAGCGTGATGCGAAACCCGTTGTTGAGGCAATGCTGGCAGTTCTTGGTGAAACGATTGCTGACGGGCGAGAAATGAACCTCGCGCCGATGGGAAAACTCAAGATCACACGCATGAAGAAAACAACAAAAGCGCACATCATCACGACACGCCTGCGCCGGACAGAGCCACAGACAGCTGAAGCGCCTGACCCTCTTGCACAGGCTGCCGAGTGACGGTAAGACGCCTGCCAATGGGTGATTAGCTCAGTGGTAGAGCGCTTCGTTCACATCGAAGATGTCAGGAGTTCGAATCTCTTATCACCCACCACCTCTCCTCATTGCCCTTTTTTCTATAATAACATAGGGTTTGAGCTACTCAGAATAGCAATCGGGGGAGTATTATGGGGAGTAGACGGCAGGGGTCGCTAGACCTAGCTCAGGATTATCACGCCTCCTCGTTGGTCAAAGTACCATCCAAAAAGAACACCTATTACGTCTATGTGACACGTCCTCAGGTACTTCAGACCAAAGGCAAGCAAGCAAAAAGGTCCACCCGCACCACAGACCTCAAGATTGCTCAATCACGACAGCACCAGATCACTGAAGAAATCTACCAAGAGTTCGACAGACAGCTATCCGAGTTGAACTCTTTTGACGCTCAGGTTGACAAGATACTTGCAGGTAGGGGGATCAACAGGGACCTTCTGAGAGCCTTGGAGCCGTCCGGTGAGGTGCCTGACCAAACTTCGCTAATGATCCTCCTCAAAAGCCTTGGTGTAGCTATCACGCCTGAACTGGTAGCCGCTATGGAACCTCAGTACCGCCAAGAGGTGCAGGAACTAGGTAGACCTCAGCCACCTGTAGATATGCTCTCTGATGTAGCCGCTATTGCTGCTGAGGATAGATTTTCGGACTACCTGCCCCTTTACCTTGAAGGGAGAAGTTGGAACCGTCTGAGCACCCGTGGGGAGGCTAACAGGTACATCACCCAATTCATCAAACAGGTGGGGAACCTGCGCGTATCAGAACTCAAGGTAAAACATGCCTACGACTGGGCGCGGATTATGCACAACTCAGGTGCTTCAAACTCTCGGATAAAAGCTGCAATCTCTTATGTCCGTGGCTTACTTCAGTGGTGTATTGAGTGTGGCCACCTTGAAGAGAACCCTTGGGCAGCAAAAATCACCCTGACCAACTACGGTGTGAAAAAGAAGCACTACAAGCCATTCACCAAGAAGCAGCTACACCAACTCTTTGCCTTAGACATGAAGGATGAGGACCGTCTGCTGTTATCCATTCTGATTACTACAGGTATGCGTTTGGATGAGGCTGCACTCCTGTCGTGGGAAAATATAAAGATTGAAGGCGAAGAGGTGCCTCACTTTGACTTGCTTGGTGGTATTGTGAAGAACTCAGGTTCAGAGAGGTTTGTAGCTATCCCTGACGTGTTGCTGAGACGGCTACCAGAGAGAGGGCAGGGGCGTTTGTTCTCCTATCCCTTAGATGCAGATGGTAAGGCTCAGAGGAAGGCCAGTGAGCGCCTTGGTAGGTATATCCACAAGATAAGGACTGACCCCAAGCAAGTTACCCACTCACTGAGAGGCACATTGAAGGACCTATTGAGGGATGCAGGTGTTACCAAAGAGGTGAATGACTTCATTACAGGGCATGACCAAGGGGATCAAGCTGGTAACTACGGCTCAGGACCATCTATGGAGGTGCGCCTAGAGGCAATAAACCGTGTGGATCATGCTTGGTTGAAATAGAGATGCTGAAAGAAAAACCCGAGTGCGTTAGCACGAACCCCCAAGGCTGTTACACCAAGGGGGCTGTAGCTATAATACTATACTACGATACAAACTACAGATAGAAACTACCAAGAAGGGTACTGAGGAGATTGCTTAGACCGTTCCGTAAGGATAAGGGCTGATAGGCAAGCTCATACTCAGGACCAAATACTTCGAGGGTTATACTACAGAAGAACTACACAAAATAAGAGGGAATCTTAAGATTCTCACCTATAAGTATATCCCCGACCTTCGGTATCTCGGGGACTCTTAATCTTTACTCTCTCAGCATACCTACCCAAGATACCCTACCACATATGTAGTCCTTACCCTTACGGGTCGGCCTAAGTGGCAGGTCTTGGATAGTGCTGAAATAACTACAAAAACAAAAGAAGGGACTGTAGGTATAGCTAACAGATACCTGTGTAAGTCACTTATAGCGTAGGTCTCTCTCTGGTTGTTTGTAGTTACCTCTTTAGTATATACACTATGAAGGGACGCTTTTGAGTGGGCCTACAGATGAACCTCTTTAGTATTACACTATGAAGGGACGCTTTTGGTGTAGCTCTTTAGTATTACACTATGAAGGGACGCTTTTGGTGTAGCTCTTTAGTATTACACTATGAAGGGACGCTTTCATTTGATAATGTCCTACCTTAATGGGCGCTCAGAGCCTCCTTAGCGGCTGTTCTGTGGCTTTGTCCGTCATAATACCAAGGATGGATATATCGACCACTGGGGTCTCTTGCTGGACCTTTCTGCACTCTGGGTAGTTCTTCCTTTGCTTTACGCTTCTTGTGACCAGCTACAGCAGGCTTCCACCCTTGAGCACCAATGCGAATGTTAATAGTGCCATCTGCAAGGGCCTCACCTGTACTCGGCTCAGGTACATTACCCTTCAGGAATTCTTGTAGATAACAGTTCCAAGGGCTGTTGAGTAGATAATGATTACAAAGCTGAGGAAAGGTCTTGTAGCTTTTAGGTGAATTACGAAAGAATAACTTTTCCTGATTACGGTTGGGGTATTGGTATTTCTTGTTCTGTAGTAGTGCTCTCAGCAATCCGCCCTTAGAGTGTAAGGCTACTTGTAGAATATCCTCAACATAACCCATTCTTTCCTGCGGTGGCATAGTGTAAACCTTCTCACTCAGTACTGCGTTTAGGTGCCACAACTCCACATTTTGACGAACCTCAGAGGGAAGCATATTGTTTTTAGTGCGACATTGCTCCTCTCTCAGTACCAGCTTACTATGGGCTTTACGGCACTTGGGTTTACAATACTTTTTGTTGCTTCGGTACTCGAACAGGTCCCCACAATTAGGACATACAGACTTAGAGAGGGTATCAAATGACTCAATTACACTCATATCTTTAGTCCTCTTAAGATGCGTAGCATCGACGTCCTTACGGACTAGTCAGAATAAGGTTAGCTCTACGGATAGTAGGAAGGTCCACACCAGCAAAGAATGTCTTGTCAGCGTATGGGTAGATAATACCTCTAACAGTAGAGTTGTGAGGGAAGCTGAGAGCCTTGTTCTTAGTACGGTAGAGTAGAAGATTGCTCTTGTTAGCTGGTGTAAGAAGGTGTACGTACTCTTTTGAGCGGTACCCAGTAACTACAACACTTAGACGAACCCAAAAGTCTACTTGCGCGGTAGGTAGGGAAGGAACTGTGAAGAGGAAGCTATTAGCCTTTAACCCCTTCTGGACCCGCTCATAGATAGCGAAACGCTCTTCAACAAACTGTATACGACCCTCTGTCCAGTTGTCCTCTTCTAGGTACTTAGCAGCGGTCGTCTCGTACCACTTGAAATTCTTAGCTACAATCTCACACTTCTGTCTCACTTGCATGTCAATCTCCTTTAGATGCAAAGCATCCACGCCCTTTGTGTTGCGCCAGCAAGCTGTCTGCCGGGCTAGAAAATACTGGTGTCAAAGTCTCTGCTAGAATTACTGCATAGCTACGCAGTAGCGCCGACACTTCGTGTCTTAAAAGAATAACAATATCCATTATACCAGCCCTTCCTTAACCATGTAGTCTCTAATCTCTCTCATCAAATCGGCCTTATCGTGGCTCACTGTAGATTTATGCTTAGACCACTCTTCAGCTACTTCATTAACTTTGAGTTCACCACTCCAGATACCGATTAGGGCAAGTCTGTAAGGATCGTCACCTACGACACTATAAGCACCTTGGATAATCTCATTCTTAATCAAACTATCCTCTGCACTATCCTCAACACCATAGTTCTCGTAAGCGTAGCTATCTAGAAAACCTTCTGGTTGATCTTCAATGTAAGTAGTTCTTTGAGACTTCTCTAGCTCGTCTAGTGCAAAGCCATTAATCCGAGTGACTGACTGCTTGAGTACATCGTCTTCACCTAACCAACCCTCATGCACAAAGGCTAAGCGATCTAGGATAGGGTAAAGCTGTGATACAAGTTCCTCTCCTTCGATGTGGGTAATCCCGTAACGGTTAAGTTTACTCTGAGCTATCTTGACGAGTGTGTAGTAGTGTTCTCCGAAAAAAGCTTCTATCTTGCGGTGTTGGTGTAGCTTCTCTTCTGGTGTTAGTAATACTTCTTCATGCTTCATTTAATTCTCCAGCAGCGATAGCTGCGCTATCTACAATTTTTTTAATAAGCTCTATAAGCCCCGTACAGTGCGATCTAAGGCTGTAGGCTATGGTCATACCTGAAAAGGTAACTACAGCACTCAGTGAGGCTCTCTGTGGCTCTAGAGATGCGTAGCATCCGAGCTAGCGTCTAGCGACCTAGTGACGTCCTTACTGTTGCGCCAGCAAGCTGTCTGCGGACTAGGGTGGGGGTTATCAGTCTTCTTGTAGCTGTCGGTAGATAATAGACCCCAAAGGAATCTTCTTATCCTTGCGTAGTTTCAAAATATCCTTGCTAATGACCCAGTAAGCCTTTTGAGCGTCCTCTGAGGTTAGACCCTTTAGGCCATGCTCTAGACCTGCTTCAGCTACCTGCTTAACGGTTACTGGTGCATTCTTTGTGATGTAGTCTTGGACCCAAGTGCGGCGCTGTTTGGCAATATAACGAATAGACATAATTGGTAGGTTCCTTCTAGAAGGTAAGATTTGATTAAGTTCTGTTTTGAGATTTGATAGAGCTAGAGAAAGCCCCATACAGTGCCATCTAGAGCGTTTGGCTATGGTCATACCTGAAAAGGTAACTACAGCACTCAGTGAGGCTCTCCGTGGCTCTGTGGGGCTATCTAGTAGTAGTTACTTAGAGATGCGTAGCATCGACGCCCTTTCGGGCTACTTCAGTACAGTGACCTTATGGCCGCTTTTGTTGATGTACTGCTTAAAAACGCTGTCGTTCTTGAAAGTGGCCTTAGGCTTATCCTGACCCTTAGAGATAGCATCCTTAGCGTACTCAATACGAAGTAGGACTTGGTTAGGACCCAGACCACCACAGTTGTTACCTGTAGACTTCTGGAGTGCGTGTAGTTCTTCACCAGCCTTGAGCACTTCTTGAGCATAGGACTTATCATCCTTAAACTTGTCCCAAGCCTTCTTTAGTTGAAGCTGTAGGTCTACACCCTTTTTAATCTGTTTGAACTGTTCTTTAGCTATGTGGTGTGGTTTAGAATCATAACTCATTTGAATTTCCTTGTTCGACGTTTTTGAGGTTTAGGTTTATCTTGGTCTAGGTCGCTAGCAGCGATAGCTGCGCTATCTATAGACGCTAGCTCGTTAATGTGGTTTATGATAAAGGCCATAAGGTCAGCCTTGGTGTTACCCTGTGAGAATATATATTGCTCTAGGATTCGTATGTAGGTCTTGTCGGTCATATGACTCCTTCACATTGTAGGCACTGATAGTTTTCACCATTCCAATACAGCTTACTCTCACAGTAAGGACATTTCTTAACTAGTCCGATACTACGCGGCATTGGTGAGACTTTCTTGGTTGGTAAGGTAATCTACATACCACTGAGCTTCTTTATAAGTGACAAAGTATTTATCATTAGCTGTCACATACCTATTACGGACAGAATCATAATAGATACCTACTGGTAGATTTGCTCTAATGAACTCATCATACTCCTTCTTAGGGTTTTTCATTAGTGAGACCCCTGAGTTAGGTCTAACGACCCCCGCTGTTTGGCTTGTTGTGTAGCATGACCGGCTACAGGTACCACACGACCGTCTCTTGTGTGCACCTCGCTGTACATCTTAGTTAAAGGCATACCTTGGCTACCTAACCATTTAATGGTGCGTACCTGCACAAAGTCTGCTAACTCATGAGCATGGTCCTCTACGCAAGTGAAACTGATACTTTCCGGGTCACCATCTTGAATAAGGACTGCCAAGAATCGAAACTTCTTTAGCCACATATCAATCTCATTGCGATATAGCTGCACCCTCTCACGCTGGTAGAGACCTTGGGGATGCTCTTCTAGCTTTGTGTAGTTGATAGGCAGGTCTTTACCCGTCATAAGGTAATCAAAAGTAGTCCCCACTTGCGGCATCACTACAGGAACAGCATGTCGGCTATTCATTTGGGTAACTAGACGTGGGTCGGTTATGCTAGATGCCTTCTGAAAGCGTACATAGTTGTTGGTACATTTGAAAGGTAGGTCTGGTGGTCCAATATCCCTAACTACAGTATGAGGGGCCTTAGGGTGTATACGGTAGGTATTACGATTAACCCGCTGTAGGAGATAACCGACGAGACACTTAGCTACCGTCTGATAAGCTTTTTTGTAGACTTCCAGTTCCTTCCCATCGTATTTGTCCTTAAGGTGAGTGACGCTTAGGTCAAACTCAAAGCCACGTAGAGCTAGACAGCCACAGATAACCGATTTAGTGATCTGCATAGGTATCTTTAGCTTAGCGTCGATGTATTGGTCTATGAGTGACTGTACGTATTGACTTGTCGCTGCACCATCCGGTACAAAATTGTGGTGTATTTTCATAATTGAGACATTCCTAGTTAGAAAAAGCCCCTACAATGACTCTCAAGCCCTCACCTAGGAGTAGCTGAATAAGGGGAAACCCTAGGCTGGCCTATGCACAACCAGTAAGAGCGAAAGTCACTGTAGGGGAGAAGACCCAAGAGTAAGCCGAAAAAGATGGAAAACAACTTACTCTATCAGGTGGAGTAACCTGTGGGTCTTGGAACCTATACGGTAGCTACAAGAAAAAGTTGGGAAGATTCTCTGCTAGGTCTGGTGCGTCACGTCTTACTTCTTTGGCGTCCTTTACTGTCCTTTCTCCAACATTAAGAGACTTAGCGGCCTCTGCTGTAGTTTTGGAATCCGGCGAATTTGCCGCTTTGCTACTTGAGTGTTGATTATTCCCGTTACCACCTACAGTCATATTAGCCAAAGATGTCTTATCGTCCGAATTCGGACTATTAGAATTTTCACCCCCGTTACCACCCACAGTCATATTAGCCAAAGAAGCAGCAGCCTCTGCTGTAGATTTTGCATCGGGCAAATTTGCCCCTTGATCTGACTTCCTGTCACCTCATCAAGAGAGATACTTTAATTAAGTTCCTCTTGTATTGACTGGCAATGACACCGCTCAGGATAACACCAACACCCTAACGCGCGTCCCCTAAGAGGGCTTACATCTAGGTTAGGTAACACTTCCTTCTCGAACCTATCGCAGACTTCATCTCTAGTCCCGTGCTTGGGGGACCTGAAGGGGTTATGCCAAGGGCTTTGTTCATGTCCGGTATAGAACACACGATCCCCGCAGTAAGTAAGAAGTCCCTTATCGTGAGCATACTGAGCCACTGGGTCCACATAAGAACCCTTACGCTTATTCATGCGTACCACTACAGCTTTACCAGCGTTCAGGTCAGCAATGCGTTTTTCAATCTCCATCTTTTCTTCTCTCCTTACAGTAGACGCAGTTTTAACCCCGGTCAGGTTATTCCCTGCGAGGTTGGCCCCTCTAGCCCGTAGGGCGTCGACACGACGTGTCTCTTGAGCCTAGCGATGTGAAAGTGCACCCAAGAGGGGAACACCAGTTGTTAGGTAGGTTTGTTAGACACTCTCAAGTGAGAAGGTCTTGAGCGTAGTTTCCTGCGCCTCTCTACTATACTATAGCAACCTTTTTTCAGAGAATCCACGTAAAGCTGACGTAAGGTCAATCCTAAGCTATTGGAATCTAATGTATCTTTTCTGAGATGTATTATTGCTACCGCCAAGTTGTCGGTTGGACTACACCACAAGATGGTCACTTGGGATGGCTCCTAAGAGGAGAACTACACAAACAATAACTATTAGTTGCAATTAGCAAGAAGTCATGACTCTTAAGATTCAAAACTTAAGCTACGTATCTCTATGTGTGTATATTCACTATGAGATGTAAAACTTAAGAGGGAAACTTAAGAGTCTCTACTATACTATAGCAACCTTTTTTCAGAGAACTCACATAAAGTTGACGTGAGGTCAATCCTAAGCTATTGTAATCTAATGTATCTTTTCTAGGAAGTATTACCCCGGTGTACTACAATAGTGTTGCATGTTCCTCTTCGGTGGCAGCCGTTCCATCATTTGATGGATCGATAGAGTTCTTCTTGGGATGGAGCCGTTGCAGAATTTTCTGCATCGATAGAGTTCTTCTTGGGACTGTCCTATCAGCTACACCAATCCCATCTACATGATCTTCCAGCGGTGGGACCATTGTATCATTTGATACATTGATAGAGTTCTTCTTGGGACTCTCCTATCAGCTACACCAATATCTTCGGCATGATCCTCTGCGGTGGGAACTGAACCTCCGAAATTTTTCGGACCTTTTGACCTGTCTCCGCTTTTACGAACAATGCACAAGCATCCACCAAGGCAAAAAAGGAGCGTGCTCCCCTTTTGAGACCAATGCACAAGCATCCACCAAGGCGAAAACTGCGGACCTCCGCACATTTGACCAATACATGAGGGTTGCAAGAGTTCAAAAATTTGTCGCGGCAAACATTTGACCAATGCACAAGCATCCACCAAGGCGAAAAGTGCCTCGCGGGGCACATTTGATCAATACATGAGGGTGACCAAGGCAAAAAGCACCCACGGGTACCATTTCAAACAGTGTACATTCGGGTCGCGACCCGAAAAACTTCAGCTCTGATGTAGAGAATATCACTACGCTAGTGAGATCAACCGCCAGAGAAAAGTGCAGGTCACTGCAAAAAACTTCAGTAAGCACGTTGAGGGAGGACTTTGGGAAGCCTCAAGAGCCTGTGACTACGCAAAGCAGATTAATCAATCGAGAAAAGTGGGTTGCGACCCCCAAAACTTCAGTTCTGATGTAGGGAAGATGTTACTCTCAGCACCAGAAGAACTACAGTCAAGCACACAGTCCCTGAGAGAGCTACACAGTGAGTTTCGAGCTAGCGTCTATAGATAGCGCAGCTATCGCTGCTAGCGACCTAGTGTGGTTATTTAGGTATAAGGGTAGCCTAAAAGATAGACCCTACTCAGTGAGGCTTATAGAGGCTCCTAAGAGGAGAACTACACAACCAATAAATTACAAGAAGTCATGACTCTTAAGATTCAATCCTACGGTTCTTAACTACACCAACTCTTCCTAGTAGTAATTAAAGACATAACTACAACCAACTCTTCCTAGTAATGACTAAAGAGGTTCATCTGTAGGCCCACTCAAAAGCGTCCCTTCATAGTGCATATACTAAAGAGGTAACTACAAACAACCAGAGAGAGACCTACGCTATAAGTGACTTACACAGTGATACCTACAGTTCCTTCTTTTGTTTTGTGTAGTTATAGTCAAGCACTATCCAAGACCTGCCACTTAGGCCGACCCGTAAGGGTAAGGACTACATATGTGGTGGGGTATCTTGGGTAGGTATGCTGAGAGAGTAAAGATTAAGAGTCCCCGAGATACCGAAGGTCGGGGATATACTTATAGGTGAGAATCTTAAGATTCCCTCTTAAGTCTTACATCTCATAGTGAATATACATACATAAAGATACGTAGCTTAAGTTTTGAATCTTAAGAGTCATGACTTCTTGTAGTTTATTATTTGTGTAGTACTTCTGTAGTAGTAACCCTTCGAAGTATTGGTCCTGAGTATGAGCTTGCCTATCAGCCCTTATCCTTACGGAACGGTCTAAGCAATCTCCTCAGTACCCTTCTTGGTAGTTTCTATCTGTAGTTTGTATCGTAGTGTTATATTATAAGGGGCAGCCCGATTCACCCTTTAAAATCAATGACTTACGACCCCCTTGAGACAGAAATCCGTTTCACACCATATTTAGTACCCCCTTTTACCCCCTACGCTACATATAGTAGATAACCCATATCTTGTGTTTAGAATCTAAAGAATAACAACATGTTGGGGTGTAAAAGTGAGATAATGGAGCTATAGGAATTTAGGCTAGGGCGAGGGGCGAATCTTTTTCCTTTGTCAAGTGATTCTTTTAACTTTCTTTCAAAAGACCTGTTATTGTGAACTGACTGTAACAATCGGTAGCACTAATGTGACACTGGAAATCGGTCAGATTGACCTCGTACGAATCAGTAAGAAATAGGAGTCAATGGGGTTGACTACAAAATTCCCTAGGTCGCTAGACGCTAGCTCGCTATCGGGGGGTACTTAATGGGCTAGCCACATAAACCTGAATCCCACAGATTGACCTCGTACGAATCAGTAAGAAATAGGAGTCAATGGGGTAGCAATCAGTAATCAGCATCCACAGTCTGACTGTAGCAATCAGTCTAGTGACCATGCAGACAGTCTTGCTGTAGCTACCATACCGACAGTCTGACTGTAGCAATCAGTCTAGTGACCATACCGACAGTCTTGCTTAGGGTGTAGTTGCGGTAGAGGTTCTACCAGCTTGGGTATATTTCATGGTTATCAACTAAACGTGATACGAATGTAACATTGGAAGTCCCTTGATTCGTTCTGTAGCCACACCATGTCAACCCCTTATCTTTGCACTGTAGTTGTCATTTCTGTAGTTATCTGTGCACCTATGAGGGGTATCTACTTAACATAATCACTATTCAGCGACTCTTAATGCCTTCTGGTAGTTCAATCATTAGGGCCAGACTCCTTAAGGTTGACTCATGGGGTGTAGCTACAGTGGGGTGGGGTGGAGGTGTGACAATCTGTCTATTGACTCGAATGTTAGGGTCCCTAGAGATTCTGGTGTTCACGATTCGTTCTATAGGGTAACCAAACTAGAATCCAAAAGAAAAATTACGAGTTAAGGTTCTTACTGTAGATGCTTACTGCGAGCTAGCGTCTATAGATAGCTGCTGGGGGAGTATGTTGGCTACTTTTGGGGCTACTACGGGAAAATAATAATGTCTAAAAACAATACACTAACTGCGAATAATGATAATCTCTTATCACCCACCATTTCCAATGGTTAATCCAGAAATTAGGGCATGTCGTGGACGAATGACGGCGCGTCTATTCATAAATGAATAGGGCAATTCCGACATCTTCTATTTGTTGCTTCTCTGGCTTGACGTAACACAATCTCGCGGCACTCTGCCGAGTGTGGTTTTGCGAGTAACCAGCGTGATCAAGATGTAGGGGAGTGCCGCACTTTCCCAATCTTTATATATGACGGCGCTGTTGCCTATTGAGGCACGGTCGGGTCGCCGACCACTTTTTCGTTCACGAATTCGACAAAGCGGCGAATACGATTAACATCCCGTAAATCCTGATGCGTCAGAACCCACAGGCTGCGGTGCGTTGGCGACGACATTTCGTCTATTGCTTTGACGCCCGAAAGGTTGCCCCCGATGATTTCTGGAAGGCGACCGACGCCCAGTCCGTGTTGTATGAATGTTGCGCTGGTCTCCAGACTGTCGGTGCGCATCGCGATCCGCCCATTTGGAAATAACTTCAGCGTCTCGCTTTCCGATGACACGACAATTCCTTTGTGAACCACGAGGGGGATCAGCTTGGCTTGTGTGATCGACTCGGACGTGTCGCCATATTTGGCAAGAAGGTCTTCATGCCCGAAAAAGCGCGTGCTGAGACGTGCGATACGATACCCCCAAAGGCTGGGTTTCGGGTTTTCTTCGGCGCGGAATACCACGTCGATTTCCCCAGACGTAAAATCCGCCATTTCATCGGTGACGCGAACGTCCAGAGTGATGTCTGGATAGGTTTGCTGGAACTCAACAAGCACGTCGCCGAGGGAATATGGCAAGAGCTGTGCCGGTGCGCTGATGCGGATCAGGCCTGACATTTCGTTGTCGATGCTGCGTAGCGTGTCTTCTAGACCGCGAAGCTGTCGCTCAATACGTTGGGCATTTTGGCTGACAACCAAACCAGCTTTTGTCGCGACAAGCTTACCTTGCCGCCGCTCAAACAATTTGACGCCAAGTTCCTGTTCGACCTTAGCCAATTGGCGCGACAATGTGGGCTGGCTTGTCTTCAAAATCCGCGCTGCGTTGACCATGCTGCCCTCGCGGTGGATGTTTAAAATGATGCGCAAGGCGCTCCAATCCAGCATGAAATCCTTTTAGCCCTTTCGTGACTGTATTTGAATATCCACCATCTGAGAGGAACTCTCAGCCTTGGTCAATCTGTGAGACAAGACCGGGTGTTGGATGCTTGTTAATCAGAACAAGATTTCGGGCTTGAACAGGGTCGCGGCATTCGTTAATGCGTGCCGCACGGGTGATTAGCTCAGTTGGTAGAGCGCTTCGTTTACACCGAAGATGTCGGGAGTTCGAGTCTCTCATCACCCACCATACTCCCTTGAGATTGATGCTTGCTTGATGGTCATTCGGCAGGATGGACATGGGTCTGCAACCAGTCGAGCACATCATCGACGCGTGTGCGGGCGACAGGTACTTCTGTATCGTCACGTAGTCGCAAGATCAGGCGTCCGTCTTTGCGTTCTGCGCGAATGGCCGTGTCTTTGGCAACCCACCATGAGCGATGAGGCTGCATCCCATCTTCGAGCTGAGTTTGTGCAACGATGTCGCCCAGGCGGGCACGTGCGCGCGACTTGGCGTCTTCAAAGGTCAACTGCACGTGATGTTCCCGAGCTTCGATGTGCAGCAGCTTGGTCAGGTCGATTTTTTCCCCACCGACAACAAGGTGTCGGTCAGTTGCCTTGGCGTCGATATCTTTGCGGACCTCTGGCATGATGAACCTGTAAAACACAGTTTCGAGTCCTTGGACGGCAACGAAGTAGAAGAACAGCTGTCCGGCATAATCATATGGGAAGGTGCCATTGCTCATAATGCCGACAGAGGTCTCACACAGCTTCACCGTCGGAATCAAAGCTAGGAAACCGACGACTGGCATCGGGAAGCGAAGTTTCGGGATTGACTGGGTCAAAGAAGCACAAACCGCCAAACACAGAAGTTTAACAATGAGATAGAACGCGAAGGAGATCGGCCAAAAACCAATGGAAAACCAGAACGGAACATAGGACCGTGCGCCCGACGGGTCAGATGCCACAAAGGCCAGCATGCATAGGAGTAGGAATAATAAAGTTCGATCATGCCGCAGCACATGGACATAGGTGGAAAGACTGAAGGCCAAACGTTCGCCCAACAGATCCCACAACTTGATTTCTGTCTTTAACAAGTGGTCCACGACAGACTGACTACCCCAACACCGCCAAGCGTTGAATTTATGACAATTTGAGCATCTGGCAATCGTAAGTTTGCCCAAGCGTATCTAAAGATTTTTCCTTTGACGCTGATGTGCATCACTTTTGAAACAATTTAACGAAACACAAGTGTTGCAGGAAATATTTTTTGATCTGGCGGGGAGCTTTAAGGTTTGGAAGTGGGTTTGACCTTGGTGGGCTGAGTGGGGCGATACTGTCCGCATAAGACCGTTGCAGGCGTTTTTCGACCACTGGCATTCTTTTGATGAGGTGTTTCAAGTGGTGTCAAAACGGGCTTTGAACGGTCGGTTTTCGGGGATCGAATTTTTGCATCAGAAAAGCGTGTGAAAGCGCTTGACGGGGCAGGGCACTGACCATAGAACCCGCGTCACGCCCAGATGCGGGCGGCAGTGAGCGGTTGTAGCTCAGTTGGTTAGAGTACCGGCCTGTCACGCCGGGGGTCGCGGGTTCGAGCCCCGTCAACCGC
>JANSYF010000097.1 GCA_024742575.1 Paracoccaceae bacterium
AGCGGGCTTACCGCTGATGTGGCATTGGCCATGGGATGGTCTCCTGTTCAAAGGTTGGTCTCAGCAACCAAACCTTCCCATCAGGAGGCCATTCCCGCCAATAGCGACGCCCATCCCGCGTTAGCGGGTTCGTTCAATCCTCTGCGAGTCAAACAATCAGGCCGTTGGTATTATATGCGTGCAATCCGGGCGAGAGGCTCCGTCCGGCGGCTGCAGATGTGATGGTTCACATTGAGAGCGCCATCCTCTTCTGGACTTCTTGCGATGCGCAAAATCCTGCTTTCCGCAGCCCTTTTTTTGGCTGCCTTCCCTGCCCTTGCCGATCAAACCGAAGGATTGATCTTGGCCTTTGACCGCCAAGCCCACACGCTTATTCTGACCGATCACAGTGTATGGCAACTGCCCTCGGACATGGCGATCCCCAGTGACCTTGGACAAGGCGACCGCATATATATCGACTTCACCAGTGACGGCGACAATGGGATCAAGGCCATCTCCCTGATCGAACGTCTGGCTGTGGCGGTGCCCCTAGGCGCAGACGGCGGCTCGTAAAGCAGACAGGACAAGGGGGGCTGTCCCCGCCCCCTTGTCCGTATGGCATCACTCCACCCAACCCACAATCTGATCAGCCCGCATCGCGCCCGATTGCCGCGCGCTTTCGCGGCCGCTGACAAAGCGGATCATCGTCGGAATTCCCCGGATGCCATAACTCTGGCCAGATTGCGGAAAGTCCTCGGTGTTGAGTTTGACCAGACGGGCGCGGCCCTTGAGCGTGCCCGCCGCCTTGGAAAACTCGGGCGCCATCATTTTGCACGGTCCACACCACGGCGCCCAGAAATCGACAACCAACGGCACTTCGTCGGTGCGCGCCGCCTTTTGCAGCGTGTTCCAGTCCACCTCAATTGCCTTTCCTGACATCAAGACCGCTCCACACGTCCCGCATTTGGGGCCCGCATCCAGGCGATCCTCGGGAACACGGTTGATTTGACCGCAGTCGAGACATGTGATTTTCTTGCCGGACATCGGCGTCCTCCCAGACATTCGGCGACGGACATAAGTTCGAAGTGACGTATGGGCAAGTCCTTGCCCACAAGGTTTATCGAAAGAGAATTCCCTTGTCACAGATGCGGCAACCTGTCATAGGGGCGTGGCTAACGATCTTCTACTCGACCTTCTGTTTTCCGACACCGGCACGCAGCTTTCGATCCAGACGTGACTTTGCCGGGTTGCCGCACAAAGCGGGCAACGGACAACACAAGGATACTTCACATGGCCACTGGCACAGTGAAATGGTTCAACACCACCAAAGGCTACGGCTTTATCGCACCCGATGGCGGCTCCAAAGACGTTTTCGTCCACATCTCCGCTGTTGAGCGTTCGGGTCTCACAGGCCTCAGCGACGACCAGAAGGTGACCTTCGACATCGAAGCAGGCCGTGACGGCCGCGAAAGCGCGATCAACCTCGCACTGGCATAAGCCACAGCTGGTTTGGAATTTGGACCGCCCGGAGCCCCGCTCCGGGCGGTTTTTCTTTTCTTGGGTCGGGGCACCTGTTGCCTCGAGCACGGCTGACGCACCTTTGAATTTGTGGCCTTTGTGCCGCAACTGAACTCCGCATGAGGCCGCACAACGTGCGATCGCGCTTGTTTTCGCCTAAACCGTAGGCATCATCGCGCTCAGTTTTCAATTTTGCGAGTTCAAACAACAAGGATCATTGCTGCCCATGATTTCCAGACGTCACTTCTTGGCCACCACCGCTGCCGGACTGGCCGCTCCCGGCATCGCATCTGCACAAGCATTCCAGATTGACCCGATCTACCGCCCGCAGAATGTCCGCATAAAAAGCGATATTGCGACAGGTCAGATCCTAATTCTGCCACGAGCGCATTTTCTGTATCACGTCACCCAGCAGGGCGTCGCCCGCCGCTATGGCGTCGGTGTGGGCCGTGCCGGTCTTGAATTCACCGGAACCGCCGAAATTTCTGTAAAAAAGGAATGGCCGACATGGCGTCCGACACAGGAAATGATCGAACGCGAGCCTAACACTTACTCCAAGTTCGTTGATAACGACTACGTGCAACCTGGCGGACCCGGAAATCCGCTTGGCGCTCGCGCATTGTATTTGTTCCAGAATGGTCGCGACACGTTCTTCCGTATCCACGGAACAACTGCACCGCGTTCGATCGGGCAATCGGTGTCCAACGGATGTATCCGGATGCTGAACGAACACGTTCAAGATCTGTATGAACGGGTTCCCGTTGGGACAGTTGTCACTGTTCTATGAATTTGATTACGCTCCGGGGGCATGATCTGCCCATGTCTCCGGATTGCCCAAGCGCTGCCATAAATCGCGCATGATTCGAGACCATTTACTGGCCGTTAAGAGATAAAGCGCACTCTGGTGTTCAAAGGTTAGAAGATGGCAGCAATCACACTCATCACAGGAAGCATTGTCGGATGGGTGGCTGCGGCCCTGACCCTTATCGCTGGGGCACTTGCGTCGACTGCACTGCTTGTTTTTCTAATCATAAGCTTAGGCTTTTCTGCAATCACACTTTTTGCAGCAGCAATGCGCCAGCCTGACCCATCATAAAAATTTCGCGCGACGGCATTTCGCAGTCGCGCGCAGAATATTGCCGATTGTCTTTCGTGTTACAGAAGCACGTGCATGACAAGCAGGTTAGGAATGATGAACGCCGCTGCGATGCAGAACAGTTTGGCAAGATGCGACGCTGTTCGAAACAAAGTATTCTCCTCCAGCGCATCGCCATAGGCCATAGCCGCGAATAACAGCGCGCCAGATTGGCCGTTTTCAATCAAACGGTTACGCTCAATGTCGGCACGAGCTTCGGCGTACCGCTTATCCAGCATCTGTTGTTCGGTCTTCGCGGCAACCCGTACGTCCATGCCTGACATGCTCACTCTCCCTAAAGTCTAAGACCGACTAAAGATGGTGCGCGAAGCCCTCAAGACAAGCTGATTTCACATGAAAGAGAAAACATGGCTTTTTTCTTGCGTCGTTTTTGGAATCACATGAAAATTTGAATTGCAAAGTTACCAATTTCGATCACTGCTCCGACCCGGCTCAGTTAAGCGAATTTGACTGACCGCGCCCGTCGTGCCGTCTTGCGCGGCGGAAGATAAGACAAACAGGAGTAGAACGGATGGCCACTGGCACCGTCAAATGGTTCAACACCACAAAAGGCTACGGGTTCATTGCACCGGACAACGGCGGCAAAGACGTTTTTGTTCACATCTCAGCCGTGGAACGGTCTGGGCTGACAGGACTCGCTGACAACCAAAAAGTGACGTTCGACCTAGAAGCAGGTCGCGATGGTCGCGAAGCGGCAGTTAATATCTCGCTTGCCTGAGTCCGATCTGGGCTGACATCAGTCCAGTTCCTTGCGCCCGGGCTTGCCAGACGGCTTATCATGCCACGGGCCAAACAAAGACCGGGCGACTTTTACGTCGCCCGCCATTTTCTTTGTCTCGGCTCCAAACAACAATTTATACGCCAATTCGAAACCTATTCGGACGCGCGTTTGACCAATTCCGCCACCGCAGGACCCATCGCATCGACAATCAGGTCCACGCCCTCTGCATTGGGGTGGATTCCATCCATCTGCATGACGGAGCGCAGCTCGGCTGGGGTGCTACCGACGCTATAAAGTCCTTCGAAAAATCGCGGAAAGTAAAGCGCACCATAGGATTTGGCCAACTCCGGATACATCGCATCGAATTCGGCTTTATACTCTGGGCCATAGTTGCCCGGCGCTTCCATACCGACGACGAGCACATCAAGACCTTGGTCCTGAGCCACCCTGAGAATACCTTCTAGATTTGCACGCGATACCGCTGGATCAAGGCCGCGCAACAGGTCATTGCCCCCCAACGCCACGATCAGTGCCTCGGTCGCAGGCGTCAGAGACCATTCCACACGCGACAGGCCACCCGCCGTGGTGTCACCAGAGACACCCGCATTGACCAGACGCACCTCAAGCCCCTGCTCTTCCAGCCAGACGCGCATTTTGGGGACAAATCCGTTCTGGTCGATTAGCCCATATCCAGCTGTCAGGCTATCGCCCAGCGCAAGAACTTCGACGGGTTCAGCTTGCACAGCGGTGACTGTGCACAGGCACACAGAGGCCACACACACCTTGCTCAGAACCCACGACGCCCCATATGTGAAAGAGTGAAACATTATAAAGCTCCGTATCCCATGACCCAGCCCATTCTCGATCTTAAAGATGTCACGCTCAGCCTTAGGGGCAATGCCGGAATGGTCGAGATTCTACATGGGATCAGTCTTTCCGTTCACAAGGGCGAAACATTGGGACTGATCGGCCCGTCGGGTTCGGGCAAGTCTTCGTTGTTGATGGTGATGGGCGGGCTTGAAAATGCCACCTCTGGCAGTGTCGTCGCACTTGGGCAGGATCTGACCGCGATGGACGAAGATAAAATGGCCCGGTTTCGCCGGGATCACATGGGTGTTGTGTTTCAGTCGTTTCACCTAATCCCGACCATGACCGCGCTCGAGAACGTTGCTACACCGCTGGAACTGGCCGGGGAAAAGGACGCGTACACCCGCGCCGAAGGCGAGCTCGAGGCGGTTGGCCTTGCCCATCGCGCCGATCACTACCCGGCGCAGATGAGCGGCGGCGAACAGCAGCGCGTAGCACTTGCCCGTGCGTCGGTTACACGACCCGAGATCCTGCTGGCCGACGAACCCACCGGCAACCTTGACGGGGTCAATGGTCAGGCGATCATCGACCTGCTGTTTGGCCTGCGTGACCGGCACGGGGCGACATTGGTTTTAGTGACCCACAGCCGCGAACTGGCGGCGAAATGCGACCGTGTAATCCGGCTGACCGATGGTCATATCTCGGACAACCAGTTGAAGGCTGCTGAATAATGGCGCTTAACACGGCTGTCCGGTTCGCCCGACGGGAGTTGCGCGGCGGTCTCAAGGGCTTTCGAATCTTCCTTGCGTGTCTCGCGCTTGGCGTGGCCGCGATCGCAGGCGTTGGCTCTGTCCGATCTGCGATCCAGTCGGGCCTTGAGGCGCAAGGGTCCATCCTGCTGGGCGGCGATGCGTCGGTCGAATTCACCTACCGCTTCGCAGAACCGGAAGAACGCGCCTACCTCGAAAGCATTTCAACCGGCATTTCCGAGATCACAGATTTCCGCTCTATGGTGGTCAAAGACCCCGAAGGCGTAGCCGAACGTGCGCTGACGCAGGTAAAATCCGTCGATGCTTCTTACCCACTAACGGGTGAGGTGGTTCTTGACCCTGCTATGCCGTTGGAAGACGCATTGTCTGGTAATGGCACCCAACCCGGCGCAGTCATGGCGCCGCTGCTGGCGGACCGTTTGGGCCTTGAACCGGGCGACAGTTTTCGTCTCGGCACGCAGGATTTCACCCTGTCTGCAATCCTTATCACTGAACCCGACAGCTCCGCCTCGGGCTTTTCGCTTGGCCCGCGCACACTGGTGACCACTGATGCCTTGCGTGAGGCAGGTTTGCTGCAACCGGGCACGCTTTACGAAACCGAGTACCGTCTCCTTCTCCCGCCTGAGAGTGACATTGATGCCCTCGAAACCGCAACCGAGGCGGCGTTCCCTAGCAGCGGTCTGCGCTGGCGTGACTCGCGCAATGGCGCACCGGGTGTGGCGCGGTTTGTCGAACGGCTGGGCGCGTTTCTGATTCTTGTGGGCCTCTCCGGCCTTGCCGTGGGCGGTATTGGCGTTTCTGCCGCTGTCCGCGCCTATCTGGCCAGTAAGACCAGTGTCATCGCCACGCTGCGCACCTTGGGCGCCACCCGCGCGACGATCTTCCAGACTTATTTCCTTCAGATTGGTGCGCTGAGCCTGCTTGGCATCGGCATTGGCCTTGTCCTGGGCGCGCTTGTCCCGATCCTCTTTGGCCCACTGATCAGCGCCTCATTGCCGGTGCCCGCGATCTTTACAATCCATCCCGCCCCGCTGATCGAGGCGGCGCTCTACGGCATCCTGACTGCGCTTGTCTTCACTCTCTGGCCGCTTGCCCGGACCGAAGACATCCGCCCAGCGATGCTATTCCGCGATGCGCTGGACGGTGGCAAGGCGCTGCCCGCATGGCGCTATGTGATCGCAACGCTGTTTCTCCTAGGTCTGCTGGTTGGTGTCGCCTCGCTCTTTTCCGGCAGTCCGTTCCTGACGCTTTGGACAGCAGGCGGTCTGATCGGCGCGTTGATTGTGCTGGTGCTGGCGGCCATCGCCATCCGCTGGATCGCCAAGCGCTCGACCAAGGCCACACGCGGCCGCCCCGTCTGGCGGTGGGCGTTGGCCTCCATCGGTGGTCCCCGCGATGCGGCGGCTCCTGTGGTGTTGTCGCTGGGTCTTGGCCTGTCCGTGCTGGCGGCTGTCGGTCAGATCGACGGCAACCTGCGCACTGCCATTGACCGCGATCTGCCCGAAGTCGCGCCCGCTTATTTCTTCGTCGACATCCAGCCGGACCAAATTGCCCAATACACCGAAATGCTCGAAAACGATCCTGCCGTTGCCCGCATCGATACAGCACCCATGCTGCGCGGCGTACTGACCCAGATCAATGGCCGCCCCGCGCGCGAAGTCGCTGGCGATCACTGGGTTGTCACCGGCGACCGGGGCATCACCTATGCAACCCAGCCTGACGCCAACACGCGGGTTGTGGCGGGCGAATGGTGGGAGCCGGACCATGACGGACCTGCCGAAGTCAGCTTTGCCATCGAAGAGGCAGAAGAGATGGGTCTGTCGTTGGGCGACACGCTCACCGTCAATGTCTTGGGCCGCGACATCGGAGCAACGATCACCAGTTTCCGCGATGTAGACTTTTCGACCGCCGGAATGGGCTTTGTGATGACGCTGACACCCAACGCGCTGCAAGGCGCACCGCATACTTTCATCTCGACCGTCTATGCGCCCGCTGAAGACGAGGCTCGCATCTTGCGAGAGCTTGCCACTGCCTTTCCGAACATCACCGCAATCAGCGTCCGCGATGCCATCGACCGTGTGAGTGTTCTGCTCGAAGGTATTGGCGCGGCTGTCCGCTGGGGTGCTGCGGCAACCCTTCTGACAGGTTTCCTTGTGCTTATCGGTGCTGCCGCCGCGGGCGAAGGCGCGCGCACCTATGAAGCCGCTGTTCTGAAAACCCTAGGTGCCAGCCGCGGGCGTATCCTGCAAAGTTTTGCTTTGCGTTCCGCTTTGCTGGGCGGTGGTGCCGGGCTTGTCGCCTTGGGTGCGGGTATCCTTGGCAGTTGGGCGGTCATGACCTTTATCATGGACAGCAGTTTTGCTGTGGTCTGGCCATCTGCTCTTGGCGTCGTCGTGGGGGGTGTGATGGCGACACTCCTTGCAGGCCTGATTTTCGCATGGCGCCCGCTTGCCGCGCGGCCCGCCCAAGTCCTGCGCGCACGGGAATAATCCGATTTAAGTGGGTCGAAAGGCCCAACGAACGGCAATATACCACCTTGCCCTAAGACCAATCCCTTGGCATGCCCGAGGTAACCAACCACAAGAAATCGAGTCGCCCGATGTCCGATAGCCTTCCCATGACGATCCCGGCCCCGCTAACCCCGGCCCAGCGCACGAAGATCATCAATCTTGTCCGCCGCGCCGCGCGGGCTGAGATTCTGCCGCGTTTCCGGACGCTGGGCACCAGCGACATCGATCAAAAAACAGGCCCGATGGATGTGGTTACTGCCGCCGACAAAGAAGCGGAAAAGATGATTGTGCGTGGATTGCTGGCAATGTTTCCCAACGCACTGATGGTCGGCGAAGAAAGCGTAACCGATGAAAAGGTCGCAGCCCTTGCCGATGCGGAAATGGGCTTCACCATCGATCCGGTCGACGGTACTTGGAACTTTGCGCATGGCTTGGCAACCTTTGGGGTTATCCTGTCGATGACGCGCTTTGGTGTGCCCGTGTTCGGCCTGATCTATGACCCCATCACAGACGAGTTGCTGATTGCCGATGAAGCTGGCCCGGCACAGGTAATGGCTCCGCGTCGCCCCGCCCGCAATGTGTCAGTGTCAAAAGGTGGACCCGTCGAACAACTGAGTGGCTTTGCCTCGGTCTACAACGTCCCCGAAGACAAACGCGGTGACCTGATCGGCCTCATGACGCGGTTTCAGCGACTTTATATGCTGCGCTGTGCGGCGCATGAGTTCCGGATGGTGGCCCAAGGGCATGTCGATTTTGTTCTGTGTTCGAACCTGACACCGTGGGATCACGCCGCAGGGGCGCTTATCGTTCAGCGGGCAGGAGGCCATGTCGCCTGTCTTGACGGGTCCGAATACCGTGCTCAGATGCGCGAAGGCTACCTTCTGTGTGCGCCGGACGCTGCGACATGGGGCCGTGTGCGCGACGCGATGTCGTTCCTGCTAGACGATACCCTCGACAAGTAGACTTCAGCGTGCCAGCACGACATCCGTTTTGACGTCCAGCCCCCGCTCGACCGCGTCGATTAGGTAATGCGCCACGCTAGCCCGGGAAATCAGCCCGTTGCGCCACATCTTGGGGTCACGCAGAACCCGGTATGCGTCGGTTGCAACGCCTTTGGTCAGGATCACTGGACGCGCGATTGTCCAATCTGTCTCTGACGCCATTACCAGAGCTTCCTGTCGGTCTTTGTCCGCATAGGGTTTGCCAAGAATGGCGCGGTGACCTGTTTTTTCTACCCAGCTCATCGCCGCCTTGCTGCGCCCAGCGCCAAATCCTGTGACCACAACAAGCCGCGATACACCCGACGATGCCATCGCATCCAGCAACACCCGTGTGGTCTCCGAAAAGAGGGTCTCTTCTTCCCACAACATGGCCAGCCGCTCTGTGATGCCCAGAGCATAGACCACCGCACACGCACCGTCCAAAGCGCGCGACACATCCTCTGCCGATGTCGCATCGCCTTTGAACGGCTCAACAAGGTCGGTCGCGTCAAGAGTTTCGGCGCTTCGGGCAAACGCCCGTACTGGCAGCCCGCGCCGCACCGCCTCGTCCAGTGCGCAGCGCCCGATACCGGATGTGGCTCCCATGATCAGGATCGGTTTGGTCAATTCTGAAGATCCTCGAAATGTGCCGTGTAACGGCGATGCTGCGCCCGATCATGTTTCAGCGCCAGATCGCCGCGATAGGCAGATACGGTCACGACCGGAATCGCCTTCTGCTCATCGGCAAGCGTTTTTGGCCTGACATGACCGAAAGACGTTCTCAGTTTCTGCATTAGCTGTCTCATACCAACGGCCCTATGAATTGACCGCTTTGGCATATTCTCGGTCACTGATAGAACGGACGCGTTCCTGATCGTTTGCGAAGAAGTTCCACGCGTCACAGCATCGCGCAACGATGTCGTCGTAGGTATCGAACACGG
>JANSYF010000055.1 GCA_024742575.1 Paracoccaceae bacterium
GAAAACGCAACCAACCCGGCCACAGGGTCTTCACGGCGCGGTGCGACATGCAGCGACATCATCGTGCCTTGGCTGAAGCCGAACAGAACGACCTGTTCCGGCAGCAAATCCTCGTCCACCATCAGCGCATCAAGAAAGGCATTCAGGTCATCGACCGCGCGCGCCATGCCCGCCATCGATTCTTCCTCAGAGGAGCCATCAATCCACGGGATCGGGAACCACTGAAATCCGAACGGCGCACCAGCACAGGCTTCGGGCGCATCGGGTGCGACGAACAACGTGTCCGGCAGGTGCTCGCCCAACGGATCGGCCAATCCCAATAGGTCGGCCCCGTTGGCCCCATAGCCATGCAGAAACACCACTGCAGAGCGGATCTCCCCGGAGACCGGCTCCTTGCGTTCAGCGTTCAACACCCGTGTCATGCGATCCCCTCTCGGTCTTTTGCCACATGGTAGTAGGCCCAGAGCGCCCGCGCCGCAACCGATCTCCACGGGCTCCACGCCTCAGCCATCTGGCGCAGCGCCTTTTCCTTTGGCCGCTCGGGCAAATCGAACAAAACACGGGCGCTTTCCTGCAAGGCAAGGTCTCCGGGTGCGAACACATCGGCACGACCGAGCGAGAACATCGCGTAAATCTCGGCTGTCCAGACGCCGATGCCTGTGACCGCCGTCAGCGTTTTGATGACTTCGTCATTCGGGGTGTGGCGCAGCGTGTCATAGTCAATCCCCGCTTCGGCCAGCGCACAGGCATAACGTGCCTTCTGTCTGCTGAGGCCCAGCTCCCGCAAACCGTCCTGATCATGCTGCAACACCGCCTCAGGCGTGACCGCGCCGGCTCCTTCCAGCTTGGCCCAGATCGCGCGGGCAGACGCGACGCTCACCTGCTGGCTGACGATGGCGCTCAGGAGTTGCCCAAACCCGTCCGGCCTGCGGCGCAGCGGCAGATCGCCGGTCTGTTCCAACGCAAGGGCAAAGCGCGGCTCGGTCTTGATCAGCCAATCCGCGCCCTCGGCCACGCAGGCCTCTGTTTCGATCAGCCGTCCAACCAAAGTCGTGTCTCCAACCAGTTCATAGCGTCATCAACCGACGACACCAGCGGCCCCGCCATACTGCGCGGTCGTGCGACCATATAGACCGGCACCCCTAGCGCCCGCGCCGCCGCGATCTTGGGCCAACCGCCCGGCCCACCTGCATTGCGGGTTAACACGGCGTCGACCCGAAACCTGCGCATAAGCGCGATTTCCTGCGTCTCGGTAAAGGGGGCTACTCCATGCAGAAAGCGGCCATGAGGCAACGGAAATGGATCGTTGTGGTCAGTCAATTGCCGCACCAACAGATACGCATGACGCAGCGCGCGCAGCTCAGACAGTGCTTGCCGACCAAGGGTCACAAGAACCCGCGAACCAGCCGGAATGCGGGCGGCGGCCTCGCGCGCGGACCTCATTGGGATCCATTGGTCCCGCGATGTCGCACGCCATTCCGGGCGCGCCAAGGTAAGGCTGCGCACATCGGCCTGTGCCGCAACGCGCGACCCAAGCTGTCGTGAGGCCACGTCGCAGGGATGAGGCGCAAGAACCAACGCATCCGATGACTGGGCAAGCGCGGCCAGTGTCGCATGATCTGATGCGCCCTGCCCGGTCACCCTGTCGCGGGCGGGCAACCACAGCCGTGACTTATTGCCCAGCCGCATCGCAAGATCACGCGCTTCGGCCGATCCACCAAGGATCACCACCTGCCCATGACGGGCGGAATTGGAGCCGTCAAAATCCCTCATCGGCAACCGCTTACAAAACCACGGGGCAAAGCGCCACGAATGCACGCGCACACTTGCAGGAAATTGAATTTGGACCTACGGCTGCTGTCATGAGCACACTTGACCACGCCACCCCCGACGACGCCACAGAAAACCGCCGCGCCAAGCGCAACGTGTTTGTTCTGGTCTTGGCGCAAGCCATTCTGGGCGCACAGATGCCCATATTGTTCACCGTGGGTGGTCTGGCGGGGCAATCGCTGGCGTCGAACATTTGTTTTGCGACGCTACCGATTTCGCTGATCGTTCTGGGGTCAATGACGACCGCCACGCCGATTTCCGCTTTCATGCAGAAATACGGCCGCCGCGCCGGGTTTGCCGTGGGCGCTCTGGGCGGTGCATTGGGCGGGGCCATCGGGGCATACGGACTTTATATCGCGTCCTTCCCGGTATTCCTCTTGGGCAGCTTCCTGACAGGCATCTATATGTCAGCGCAGGGCTTTTACCGCTTTGCCGCTGCTGACACCGCAACCGATGAATTCCGACCCAAGGCAATTTCCTATGTCATGGCGGGTGGTCTTGCCGCAGCGATCCTTGGCCCACAATTGGTCAAGGCTACGGCGGATTGGTACGTCGTGCCGTTCCTTGGCACCTATTTCGCGGTGATCGTTTTGAACGTCGTCGGATCAACACTGTTCCTGTTCCTCGATATTCCCAAACCCAAAGCCCCTCATGCGGATGACCCCAAGGGACGCACCCGGCTTGAGCTGCTCAAGACACCACGCATTGCTGTCGCCATCATCTGCGGCATGGTCACGTACGCGCTGATGAACCTTGTCATGACCTCGACTCCGTTGGCGGTGGTTGGCTGTGGCTATACCGCCAACAACGCCGCCGATATCGTGTCTGCACATGTTCTGGCGATGTTCATTCCGTCGTTCTTTACCGGGCACCTGATCGTGCGCTTTGGCGTGGAAAAGATCGTTGCCACCGGGCTGGTGATCCTTGCCGGTGCGGGCGCGGTTGCTTTGCAGGGTGTTGCGATCGAAAATTTCTATATCGCCCTGATCCTGCTGGGCTTTGGCTGGAACTTCGGCTTCATCGGCGCGACGGCGATGCTGACGGCCTCACATGAACCGCATGAGCGCGGCCGCGTGCAGGGCATGAACGACGTGCTGGTGTTCGGTGGTGTGACAATGGCGTCATTGGCCTCGGGCGGATTGCTGAACTGTTCCGGTGGCACCCCCGTTGAGGGTTGGAGTGCCGTGAACATGGCGATGGCCCCGTTCCTGATGCTGGCGGGTGGATCGCTGATCTGGCTGATGTTCCAGTCGAAAGAGCGGACGGTCTAAGGGTTCAGTCGAGCTTAAGACCTTCTTCAGAGTTTAGGCTCAGATTGACTGGCAATTTCCACCAGAACGATGTCTGCCATGCCTCGATATCTGATCCTTGCCCTGCCCCTGCTCGCCGCCTGCCAGCACTATGACAAAGCCGCGCATTTTGCTGCCGGGGCTGCGGTTTCCCATATCGTGACACAGGAAACCGGAAACGCGACAGCGGGCTGTCTGGCGGCCATTGGTGTCGGGGTGCTCAAGGAGCTGATTGATGATGTTGCAGACCCGGCGGACATCGTGGCGACCGGACTTGGATGCAGCGTGGCTTTGGCCTTCTGACCTACCAGCGACTAGTCGCAGCGCACCACATCAGACGCAGCTTCTTGTACGCTTCAGACGTGCCAAGCGTACCGTCCGCCACAAGCCGCGGGTCGGACTTGGCCTGTTTCAGGATCGGCCCCGCTTGCCACGCAGCAAGGGTAACCGGACGCGCCTCTGCCGGAATCGTTGACCGCGCTTGCCGGGATTTTACCAAACGGTCAAATCCTTGTTTGGCAAGGTCCCGCACCGCCTCGGGCCGTCCATCAACAAGTGGCCTGCGGCCCTGCCGTTCCAGTTCGGGCACAGCACGAAGGAAGTGCGCAAGGCCGCTGGCATACCCCAGATCGGTCAAAACTTCTGGCATGGCGCCACTCAGACTTTGCGATGCCGCGCGTAGCAGGGACGCTGCCGTGTCTTCGATATATTTTGAAAATGCAGCCTGATCTTCAAACGGATCGCGATAAACGTCCCAAAGCCGCGCCTGAACCACCTTCTGCAACTCGCGCGCGGCTGTCGAGTCCAGCACATGCGCCAAGGACGTCACGACCTCATGCCGCCGCACCAGACCACCGCTGGCAATTTCTTCCAATGCGTCAGTCCACCATTGCAGGCGCATCTCTGCAATGATCGCTTCCTTCGTCACCCAAGGGGCGCGGGACACCTCGACATTGAAAGCGTATATTGGAAACAACACCTTACGGACCGCAATAGGTGCAGCCATCGTCGCGGCGAACCTGTCGGGGTCACCCTTTTCGACCAGCTTCGCGCAAGCGATCAGATCGGCATCAAAGCTCATGCCGGGCGCACATCCCGCACCAGTTTCCAGCGTACAGCATCCAACAGCGCTTCAAACGAGGCGTCGATGATGTTGGCGCTGACGCCCACGGTAGACCAACGCCGCCCCTGCCCGTCTTCGCTGTCGATGATGACTCGAGTCACGGCCTCTGTGCCGCCTTGGGTGATGCGCACCTTGAAATCGACCAGCCGCATATCGTCGATCATCGCCTGATACGGGCCAAGGTCCTTAGCCAACGCTTTGGACAACGCGTTCACGGGACCACGATCATTGCCCAGCTCGTCCATCGATTCACTGACCGACAGTTTCTTCTCACCGTCCACCTTCACGACCACCACCGCTTCAGAATGCGAGATCATCTTGTTGTATTTGTTCTTCCGCCGCTCCACCGTGACACGGTAGCGTTTGACCTCGAAGAACTCGGGCAACATCCCCAGCTCATCACGCGCCAACAGTTCGAAACTCGCCTGTGCAGTGTCGTAGGAATAGCCTTCGGATTCGCGCGCCTTGATCCGGTCAAGGATGCGGGCCATGGCCGGGTCTTTGTCCGGCACCTCGATCCCCGCTTCAGTGAGACGACGACGCAGGTTGGATTGCCCCGCCTGATTGGACATGGGGATCACCCGACGGTTGCCCACTTGTGCGGGGTCGATATGTTCGTAGGTCGTCGGATCCTTGAGGATCGCACTGGCATGCAGCCCGGCCTTGTGGGCGAACGCTGACGATCCGACATAGGCCGATTGCTTGAGAGGGACGCGGTTAAGGATTTCGTCCAGCATCCGGCTGATCTGCGTCATGCCTTCCAGCGCGTCCAGCGTCACGCCAGTCTCATAGGTGCTGGCGTAAGGTTCCTTAAGCAGCAGCGTTGGGATCAACGATGTCAGGTTTGCATTGCCGCAGCGTTCGCCAAGGCCGTTCAACGTGCCTTGAATCTGCCGCGCCCCCGCATCGACAGCGGCCAACGTGGTCGCGACGGCCATTTCGGTGTCGTTGTGCGTGTGGATGCCCACATGAGTGCCGGGGATGCCGCTGGCGATGACGGCTTCGGTGATCTTACCCGCCTCGCTGGGCAGCGTGCCGCCATTGGTGTCACACAGCACGATCCAGCGCGCACCCGCGTCATAGGCCGCGTGCAGACAGGTCAGAGCGTAGTCGGGATTGGCCTTGTAACCGTCAAAGAAGTGTTCCGCGTCAAACAGCGCTTCGCGTTTCTGCGCCACGATATGCGCAACCGACGCACGGATGTTTTCGACATTTTCGTCAAGGCTGATGCCAAGCGCGGCGGTGACGTGGAAATCATGGGTTTTGCCGACAAGGCAGACCGACTTGGTGCCCGCGTTCATGACCGCTGCCAGCACGTCGTCATTCTCGGCCGAGCGGCCCGCCCGTTTGGTCATGCCAAAGGCGGTGACGGTGGCGCGGGTGTGGCCGACCTCTTCGAAGAAAGCGCTGTCCGTGGGGTTCGCCCCCGGCCAGCCGCCCTCGATATAGTCGATGCCAAGCGCGTCCAGCGCCTCAACGATGCGGTGTTTCTCGGGTGTCGAGAACTGCACGCCCTGCGTCTGCTGACCGTCGCGCAGCGTGGTGTCGTAGAGAGTCAGGCGGGTTTTGGTCATGGGTTCTTTCCCGCGATTAGGGACGCGCCCGACCCTGGGTGGGCGCATTTTTGGTTCGAGCGGCGCGAGGCGGCGTCACACGCATGCCAAAGGTTCAGGGCGGGCGAATAGCCAGAGCGCCCTCCCGTGGGGAGGGTTGGGCGCGGCCCGGCGTGCCGCCGGGCAGGAAGATCAGAGCGGAGCACCATTACACGCCCTCTAGCTTTGCGGCATCAAACCCCGCCCCCGGGACGAGTTCGACACCGGCTTTGGACATGCGCACTTCGACACCGGCTTCGGTCAGTGCGGTTTTCATCGCATCTACGGTGGAGAAATCCTTGGTCTGCATGGCAATTTCGCGCAGAGACGCGAGACGGTCTGCGTAAAGTGACAGATCGACGGTCACACTGTCCCATCCGCCGAGGTCGTCGGTGAGCAGGCCAATCATCCGCGCTCCGGCTAGCAATCCTGCTGCATCACCTTCGCCAGCCAGCTTATGCAGGATCGAAATTGCTCCAGCGGTGTTGAGATCATCGGACAGTGCCTCAACAACCTCCGACGGCACTTCGGACGGCGCAACACCATCGGTCAGCGCCCGCCATTTGCGCAGCGTTGCTTCTGCCTCTTCGCGCTTCTTCTCGGTCCAGTCCATCGGCTTGCGGTAATGCGTCGAGAGGAACACGAACCGGATCACCTCACCCGGCACGCCCTGGTCCAGCAAATCCCGCACGGTAAAGAAATTGCCCAATGACTTGGACATCTTCTTGCCCTCGACCTGCAACATCTCGTTGTGCAGCCAATACCGCGCAAAGCCATGGCCCGCGCATTTCGACTGCGCGATCTCGTTCTCGTGGTGCGGGAACATCAGGTCGTTGCCGCCGCCGTGGATGTCGAACTGATCCCCAAGCAGATCGTAGGCCATGGCAGAGCATTCGATGTGCCACCCTGGGCGGCCCCGGCCCCACGGGCTGTCCCATCCGGGCAGATCGTCCGAAGACGGTTTCCACATGACGAAATCCATCGGGTTGCGCTTATACGGTGCGACCTCGACCCGGGCACCGGCGATCATGTCATCGACCGAGCGGCCCGAAAGTTTGCCATAACCCTCTTTCCATGAGTCCACTGCAAAAAGCACATGGCCCTCGGCCTCATAGGCGTGGCCCATGGCGATCAGGTCTTCGATCATCGCGACCATCTCGACGATATAGGCGGTCGCGCGGGGCATGTGCGTCGGCTCCAGCGCGCCGATAGCGGCCATGTCTTCGAGATACCAAGCGGTGGTCTCGGCGGTTATGTCCCCGATGGACCGGCCCGACTCTGCGGCGCGCGTGTTGATCTTGTCGTCCACGTCGGTGAAGTTGCGCACATAGGTCACATGATCGGCGCCATAGGTGAGACGCAACAGACGGAAGAGCACGTCGAACACGATCACCGGACGCGCATTGCCGATATGGGCGCGGTCGTAGACGGTGGGCCCGCAGACATACATCCGCACGTTTTGCGGATCGAGAGGGGTGAATTCCTCTTTCTTGCGGGTGGCGGTGTTTGTCAGCCAGATGTTCATGGATGCTCCTCGCGGGCCGGGTTCGCGGCGGGAGTAGCAACTTCACTTCGATATGGGAATAGAAGACCGGCCCGCCAGATGGATTAGCGGATAATGCAGCAAATGTCTGTTGCGATACGGGTCATGGTTCGCAGTTAGACGGGTTCGGGTTTTGCGGTCAAGGGTTTTGCGTCGCAGACGGGGTTCGATCTGGACTCTCGGTCATCGGCTCTGGCAGGAGTTGTGCACCATCAACGGGAGACCACCATGCCAGCCTTGTCACACCGCATCACCACTCTCAACGGCGACGGATCCGACGGCTGGGACGTGTTCTACCGCGCCCGGGCGATGATAGACGCAGGTGTGGCGGTTACCGAATTAACCATCGGAGAACATGACATAGGCACCGATCCGTCGATCCTGAAAGCGATGTACGACAGTGCTGCGGGTGGCCACACAGGTTATGCAATTGTACCTGGAATCAGCGGATTACGGGACGAAGTTGCGTCACGCATTGAGGCGCAATCGGGCGTACCTACGCGCCGCGAGAACGTTCTGATCACACCCGGCGGCCAGGCGGGCCTGTTCGCGGCGCACATGGCGGTTTGTGCGCCGGGGGATGTGGCGCTGTTTGTCGATCCCTATTACGCGACCTATCCGGGTGTTCTGCGCTCTGCCGGTGCTGTGCCAAGGTCGGTTGCGACCCGATCTTCGCAGGGTTTTCTGCCTCAGCGTGATGTTTTGGAGGCGGCGTGTGACGGTGCCGCGTCACTGCTGATCAACTCGCCCAACAACCCCACAGGTGCGGTCTACCCGCGCGACACTTTGCAGGACATCGCCGATGTGGTGACTGCGCGAGATATGTGGCTGATCTCGGACGAAGTTTATGACACGCAAGTCTGGGAGGGCGCACATCTGAGTCCCCGCGCCCTGCCCGGTATGGCCGAGCGCACGCTGGTGATCGGATCGATGTCAAAAAGTCACGCGATGACGGGCAGCCGGATCGGATGGATCGTTGGGCCGAAAGACGCGATAACGTGCTTGGTCGATCTGGCGACCAACACGACCTATGGCGTGCCCGGCTACATTCAGGACGCGGCCTTGTTCGGATTGCGGGCTGGTGCGTCGCTGGAAGCACAGGTGGCCGAACCGTTCCGCAGGCGGCGGGCCATCGCAGAGCGGGTTCTGGCTGGGCAGCAGGCAGTGCGGATGATCCCCGCACAAGGGGCGATGTACGTGATGCTGGATGTGCGCGCGACAGGCCTCAGCGGTGAGGACTTCGCGTTTGCCCTGCTCGATGCGCATCACATCGCAGTGATGCCGGGCGAAAGTTTCGGTCAATCGGCAGCAGGCCATGTCCGGGTGGCGATGACGCTCGAGGACACCCGTTTTGACGCGGCGCTGCGCACATTGTGTGATTTTGCAGCTGGGTTGGCCAAGGCCGCGTGATGGCAGAGCCGGTTTCAACGATCCGCAATCTGGGGCCGGCGATGGATGCCGCTTGCACCAAGGCGGGTATCCCCTCGGCCGAAGCGCTGCGGGAGATCGGGCCAGACGAGGCTTATCGACGGTTGCTTTTATCGGGAATGCGACCGCATTTCATCGGTTACTACGTGCTGGTGATGGGGCTTCAGGGCCGTCCATGGAACGATTGCAAGGGCGACGAAAAGAAGGCCCTGCGGGTGCGTTTCGATGCGATCAAGGCAAACGTTGCTGGCAGCAAGGATGGGGTGCCGAGCGGAATCGAGCGGTTTCTGGACGAGATCGGCGTGGTTGCTAAAAAATAAGCCGGGCAAATGCCCGGCCTAAATCATGCTCGCAGTCTTGGACCGGTGGCTTAGCCGACCAGTTCGAGACCCGAGAAGAAGAATGCGATTTCTTCTGCCGCTGTTTCCGGCGCGTCGGAACCGTGAACCGAGTTTTCACCAACGGATTCGGCGAATTCGGCACGGATGGTGCCCGGGGCTGCGTCTGCCGGGTTGGTAGCGCCCATGACTTCACGGTTCTTGGCGATTGCGCCTTCCCCTTCGAGAACCTGAACGACCACAGGCTCGGATGCCATGAATTCGCACAGTTCGTCATAGAACGGACGCTCGGCGTGAACGGCGTAGAACTGACCCGCTTGTGCCTTTGTCAGGTGGATGCGCTTTTGCGCGACGATGCGCAGGCCCGCTTCTTCAAACTTGGCGTTGATCTTGCCAGTCAGGTTACGGCGGGTTGCGTCGGGTTTGATGATCGAGAAGGTGCGTTCGAGGGCCATTTTGGTCGCTCCGTGGTTTGGGTTTATCTTTGGTGCGCCCGTTAGCATGGGGGTTTGGCGTTGGAAAGCCCTTGGACGGGCTTTGCTTGGGGCTCTGCCCCAAACCCCGAGGTATTTTTTGAAACAGAGAAGATATGGGCGCTGGTCTGTCCGACTGGGCGTTGATAAAGGCGTGCCATGTTGAAGATTGAAGATATCACCTACGCGGTGGACGGGCGCCCTTTGTTTGAGGGCGCAAGCGCTGTGATTCCCGATGGTCACAAGGTGGGTCTTGTCGGCCCCAACGGTGCAGGCAAGACAACGCTGTTCCGGTTGATCCGGGGCGAATTGGCGCTGGAGGGCGGCGCGATTTCGGTGCCGCGCGGGGCACGTGTTGGCGGGGTGAGCCAAGAGGTGCCCGGATCATCTGTATCGCTGATCGACACGGTTCTGGCGGCAGACACGGAACGTGCGGCCCTGATGGCCGAGGCCGAGACCGCCACCGATGGTGCGCGCATCGCCGAGGTGCAGACGCGGCTTGCCGACATTGACGCATGGTCGGCCGAAGCACGGGCCGCTGCGATTCTCAAAGGCCTGGGATTTGATGATGCGGAACAACGCATGCCCTGTTCCGCCTTCTCGGGTGGGTGGCGGATGCGCGTGGCTTTGGCAGGGGTGCTTTTTGCGCAACCAGATCTTTTGCTGCTGGACGAACCGACCAACTATCTTGATCTTGAAGGCGCGCTTTGGCTTGAGAGCTATCTGGCAAAATACCCCTATACGGTGATCGTGATCAGCCACGACCGCGGTTTGTTGAACCGGGCCGTGGGTGCGATCCTGCACCTCGAAGAGCGGCAACTGACCTTTTATCAAGGCCCCTATGACCAGTTCGCGCGCCAGCGCGCTGAACGGCGGGCACAGGCCACAGCCGTGGCCAAGAAACAGCAGGCGCGGGTTGCGCATCTGCAGTCGTTTGTCGATCGGTTCCGCGCCAAGGCAAGTAAAGCCAAGCAAGCGCAGTCGCGGCTCAAGATGATTGAGCGCATGGACATGGTCGCCGCGCCCGAGGACATTGCCAAGCGAGTGTTCAGCTTTCCCCAGCCGGACGAGTTGTCACCGCCGATCATTCGCGTGGAAAACGGCGTCACCGGCTATGGCGAGACCGAAGTGCTGCGCAAACTGGACCTTCGGATTGATCAGGACGACCGGATCGCGCTGTTGGGTAAAAACGGTCAAGGCAAGTCGACGCTGGCCAAGCTATTGTCTGACCGCCTTCCCCTAATGGCTGGGCGGATCACACGGTCTTCCAAACTGCGCATCGGGTTCTTTGCCCAGCATCAGGTAGACGAGTTACATGTCGACGAAACGCCGCTGGATCACTTGCGGCGCGCGCGGCCAAACGAGATGCCGACGCGTCATCGTGCACGGTTGGCCGGGTTTGGCCTTATGGCCGCGCAGGCAGATACCGTTGTGGGCAAGCTGTCAGGTGGACAAAAGGCGCGATTGTCGCTGCTGTTGGCCACGCTGGATGCGCCGCATCTGCTGATCCTCGATGAACCGACCAACCACCTGGACATCGAAAGCCGCGAAGCACTGGTCGAGGCGCTGACCGCCTATTCCGGTGCTGTGATCCTTGTGAGCCATGACATGCACTTGTTGTCGATGGTAGCGGATCGGTTGTGGCTAGTGAAAGACGGATCGGTCTCGCCGTACGAAGACGATCTTGATGCCTATCGCGCGATGTTGCTGGCCTCGGACAAGCCGGTGAAAGCGGACAAACCCAAACCCGCGCGCCCTGCCCGGCCAGACCGCGACACGATGTTGGCTTTGAAGGGGGATGTGCGCAAATGCGAGGCGCGGGTCGAGAAGATTGAAGAAATGCGAGAAACGTTGGCGAAAAAGCTGGCTGATCCAGCACTTTATGAGTCCACGCGCAAAGGTGAGCTTGAAACCTGGAACAAGAAATACGCCGAGGTTATGGACGGGTTGCGCCGCGCTGAGGCCCTTTGGGAAGCCGCTTTGGAAAAGCTGGATGCCGCAGAAAACGCCTGAGCACGCAACTGGCAAACGGCTTGCCACCTCGAGACGTGCGCTGTAGCGGTCCAGCATGGACAGCGCATTTCTCATCTCTGCTTTTGTTACACTTTTCGTGGTCATTGATCCGATTGGTCTGACACCGATCTTTATCGCGCTGACACCAGGTTTGACGGCGCAGCAACGCCGGGCCATTGCCATTCGCGCGACCCTAATTGCTGCGGGCCTTCTGTTCCTTTTTGCGTTTCTGGGCGAACAGGTGTTGGGTTTCATCGGGATCTCGATGCCGGCCTTTCGCATTGCCGGAGGCATCCTGTTGTTTCTGACAGCGCTCGACATGCTGTTCGAACGACGTACAAAGCGCCGCGAAGATCAGGCAGACGCAGAAGATGCCCCCGACCCGTCGGTATTTCCGATTGCAATCCCCTTGATTGCCGGACCGGGCGCTATCGCGTCGATCATCCTGTTGGTGGGACAGGCTGAGGGTCCCTTGGGCATGGTGTCCATACTTGGTGTCATGGTTGTGGTTCTGATTATCGTGTTTCTGTTGTTCCTGAGTGCACCGCTGATTGAACGGGCCTTGGGAAAAACCGGGATCGTGGTGGTGACGCGGTTGCTGGGTATGTTACTGGCTGCGCTTTCGGTTCAGTTTGTGCTGGATGGCATTCGAGGATTTGGTCTCGCTCTTTGAAGGTAAGCCCAGACCCTACAAAAGCGCGCCCTGCTGACCTACATATTGGATAGCAAGGAGTGGGGTTCGACAATGTCGGCGATGGATTACGGCAATCTGGCCTATCTGGTGCTGCTGGGCGCGGTGATTGTGTTCTGGTTCTTCGTCCAGAACCGGCAAAGTCTGAACAAAACTTTGCAGCAAGGCGCTGTCTGGGGGCTGATCTTTCTTGGTGTGATCGCCGCTGTTGGCTTGTGGGGCGATATTCGCCAGACGGTTCAGCCACAGCAGCTTGTCATGTCCGAAGCCGGGCGGATCGAAGTGCCGCGTGGGCCGGATGGGCACTACTATCTGACGCTCGAGATCAACGATGCGCCTGTTCGCTTTGTCGTCGATACGGGCGCGACCAGCATGGTGCTGACCCAACAGGATGCTGAACGGGTCGGGTTGAAAGAGGAAGACGTGATCTTCTTTTCCGAAGCTATGACCGCAAATGGTGTGGTGCGCACTGCGCCAGTTCGGCTAGCCGATGTCGCGTTGGGGCCGTTTCACGACCAAGACGTGCGCGCCTTCGTAAACGAGGGCGAAATGACAAAATCGCTACTTGGCATGGACTATCTTAACCGGTTTGCCCGACTTGAGATCAACAATGGTCGGCTGATCCTAGAGCGATAATTCCCCGATTCTGGGGGGTTGGCTGGCAAGACGCCTTCGGATACGGTTCGATCATACCGAAGTAAGAGTCCACGATGCGCCACTCGCTGCCACTTGCGCCGCAGTTCTATGTCACTGCGCCTCAACCGTGCCCATACCTACCGGGTCGGATGGAGCGCAAACTGTTCACGGCTTTGCAGGGCGAAGCCGCAGACAAGCTGAACAACAGCTTGTCCAAGCAAGGATTCCGCCGGTCACAAAACGTGTTGTATCGTCCATCTTGTTCGGATTGTTCGGCCTGTCTTTCAGCGCGCATTTCGGTCGAGGCATTTCGCCCCTCGCGCAGTCAGAAGCGCACGATTAAGCGCAACGCGCATCTGCGCCGTCACGCCACCAGCGCCTGGGCCACCGAGGACCAGTACGAGCTGTTCCGCACCTATTTGGATGCGCGGCATGCCGATGGCGGCATGGCGGATATGGATGTGTTCGATTTTGCCGCGATGGTCGAGGAAACGCCGATCCGGTCACGGGTGATCGAATATTCGGATGAGGCGACGCGCAAGTTGCAGGCTGTGTGTTTGACAGATGTGCTCGATGATGGATTGAGCATGGTCTATTCGTTCTATTCGCCAGAATTTCCAGCGCAGAGCCTTGGCACGTATATGATCCTTGATCATATTGAGATCGCCCGCGAAGCTGGGCTGCCTTACGTGTACCTTGGATACTGGGTGCCGGGCAGTGCGAAGATGGGGTACAAATCGGCCTTCTCTGGGTTGGAACTGTACCGTCATGGCAGTTGGGAACCGTTCCGCAAACCTGACAGCTATTCGGCGGACACACATCCGATGTCGACCGATCCAATTGCGGAACAGGTTGCCAACATTTCATTGCCGGATTTGCGCGCGTAAGATCCGGCTACATGCCACGTCTGCCCTAGATTAAAACACAGTCCCACGGTTTGCCTCATTCCTGTTCCCAGTTTTCTGGATGGAACGAAAAAGAACGCCTGCACGTTGCCCCTGCGACTATCATAACGGGAGCAACACAATGTCTGAACGTGACACACTTGTAATGCCGATTGCCAAGATGGCGCGGAGCAACGACAAATTTCGTGAGGTGGTCTGGACTGGCGACAAATCGCAACTTGTCCTGATGGCGATTCCCGAAGGGGGCGAAATCGGTGGCGAAACACATGAAGGCCACGACCAGCTTTTGTATTTTGTGGATGGCATGGGTGCTGCCAAAATTGGCGACGACGAGATGGAAATCTCTGCCGGGGACGTGGCGATTGTGCCTTCAGGCAAATACCACAATTTCAAGAACACCGGCACGGGTATGATGCGTCTTTACACCACGTATTCCCCACCGGAACACGAGCCGGGCACGGAGCATCGTACAAAGTCTGATGCACAAGCCGATCCCAACGAGGACTGACCTGATCGTCTCGAAAACAAAAAGGCCGCTCAATGAGAGCGGCCTTTTTGATCTGTCACACCGTGCGAGATCAGTTCTGGATCAAGTCCGGCAAGATCGTAACGATCCCCGGGAAGAACCAGAGCAACGCGAGCCCCAAAACCTGAATACCGACGAACGGGATAACACCGCGATAGATGTGTCCGGTTGTGACCTCTTTTGGTGCCACGCCGCGCAGGTAGAAAAGCGCAAATCCAAACGGTGGTGTCAGGAACGAGGTTTGCAGGTTGATCGCGATCATGATCGTGACCCACGCCGGGTCAAGTGTTCCGCCGTAGATCACTGGGCCAACGATCGGCACAACGATGTAGATGATCTCGAGGAAGTCCAAGACAAAGCCCAGCACAAAAAGGATCAGCATCACGACAAGGAAAACGATGGTTTCATTGTCAAAAGACCGCAGGAAGTCCTGAATGTAATGCTCGCCACCAAACGAGATCAGCACGAGGTTCAAAAGCTGCGAACCGATCAGGATGGTAAACACCATCGACGTCACCTTCGCAGTTTCCCGCACCACCGGCCCAAGGATGTTGGTTCGGTACAAAACCCAGCAGCTGTAAAGCAGGCCAAAGAACGCAAAGTGATAGGCGATCTGTGCGAGTACGAACGCGATCCAGTCTTCAACCGGGACAACCTCTCGCGTGATGCGAAGGTCAAAGTTCACGCCCAGCAGGATCATGATCACCAGCGCGAGCGATGCCCAGATGACGATCTTGGACGCGCCCTGCTCTTCGCTAAGCTTGCGGTACGCGGCAAGCATGATCGCACCTGCAGCGCCCAAGGCGGCGGCTGGGGTCGGGTTGGTGATACCCCCGAGGATCGATCCCAGAACGGCGACAATCAGAACCAACGGCGGGAAGACAACGCGCAGCAGTTCGTTTTTGGATAGTCGTCCCATCGCAGCCCAGACGCCATACATTGTCAGCGCCATTGGGATCGCAAGGATCATAAAGGATACCCCTGACCCAGTCAGCGGCGAGATGAATATGACGTCACACAGGAAGGCCAGAACAACACCAATACCACCTACAATCAGTGGCAGTGGTGTCGACGATGGTGACACACCACGCGCGAGGATCAGAACAAGTGCCAACAGCGTGAACACTGTGGCCACGCCAGCACCGATCGGAGCGGCGTTGTCTTGTGCTGCGATCAGGGCAGCCGCGCGCTCTTCCTCGGTCAGTTCGACGACTTCGCCTGTATCACCCGCTTCTGTCATTGCAGCGCGCTGCGACACGGCTTCGTCCCATGCCTCTTGGCCGTGCAAGTCGATCATCGCCGCCTGACACTGTTCAGACACGTTGGTCCGAAGGCTTGGGCCATCTTCACGTTCAGCATAGTCAGAAACAGAGATCGTTTGATTGCCGATCAAACCAGCGCTGAAACCAATGACAATCGCAAGGATCAAACCCACGGGTGCAGCAAGGTACCATGTCAACGCTTCGTTGCGCGTGACCACTTCGCCGCTTTCGCCAGCCATCTGCACCGGGGGCGCACTGGCAGGACGGACAAGGGCGAAGATGAACGCATAAAGACCATAGAGGAAGGCAAGAAACAGGCCCGGCAACAATGCGGCTTGGAACAATGTACCGACCGACAGAACAGCCGGTTGACCAAGGAAGGTTAGTGCGTCGCTACAGCCGGCAAGCTGCGCACGGGTTTCTTGCCCAGTTGCGTAAAGGTCGCCAACCAAGGTACCCAGAAGTACGATCACGATAGACGGCGGAATGATCTGCCCCAGCGTCCCCGAGGCAGCAATCACACCTGTGGCCAATTCGGGCGAGTAATTGTTGCGCAACATGGTGGGCAGCGCGAGCAAGCCCATCGTGACAACTGTCGCACCAACGATGCCCGTGGACGCCGCAAGGAACGCGCCGACGATCACGATGGATACAGCCAGACCGCCCGGAAGCGGCCCAAATACACGCGCCATGGAGGTCAACAGGTCTTCTGCGATCCGCGAACGTTCTAGCGTGATACCCATCATCACGAACATCAGAACGGCCAGCAGCGTCTCGATAGACTGGCCCGCAATGACGCGTTCATTGATCCTGTTCACAATGAACGAAACGTTACGCTCCATCGCCTGTTCCCAACCGCCCGGGAAAACCGCCTCTTCTATGCGGGGTAAGTCCGGGTATCGGAATACGGATATGGCATCTCGGGCGATGCCTTCTGCCACGAGAGCGGCAAATTCAGGTGATCCCTTGTCGATGGCTTGGTGGATCAGCAATCCAGCCGAGTCGAGCGCGGCGATAATGGCAAAGGAAATCATGCCTGCCCCCGCGATGGCAAAAGCCACCGGGAAGCCTGTCATGATCCCGGCAAAGAGCGTCAGGAAGACAATGAGGATACCGACCTCGACTCCGTCCAGTCCGAAAAGCATCTTAGTTAGACCCCCAGTTTCGCGCCGTTTGCAGCGTCTTCGTTCGTTGTAATGTCATGAGTCTCAGGTCGATCCCGAATGAATGGCGTGCTCAATCTCTTCGGCTTCGTCGCCGATCGAGTCTTTGTCGAGATATTTGTCGATGCTGTCTTCGCCTTCGATGAATTCCAGCATCGAGCGCCAGAAGAAGGCAAACGCCTGCATAAACACCATCACACAGAAAAGCACGATCAGGATTTTGAAGAGGAAATAGGCGTTAAAGCCGTTCGGGCTGAATCCGATGGTTTCCACGTTCCAGCGGAAAATCCGGGACTGCATCAGCATCCGATCAATATCGCTGCTGGCGGTCACTGTGGGTGTCATCAGGTGACGCCACATGAAGAACCACGCGTAGAGATAGGTGATTGTGATCGCAGGGATCATGAAGAACAGGCTACCAAACATGTCGATGGCGCGGCGTGTGCGGTGTTTGACTGCCGAATATACAAGATCGACGCGGACGTGGCTGCCCTGCACAAATGTGTACGACACACAAAGGCAGACGACCACAGCGTTCCAGAACTTTAGACCTTCGGCCCACCAGCTTAGGTCATAAACCAAAGCGGTTCCCAGCGGTCCAATCTGAATTTCGGCAACGCGGAAGATGCGTTGCAGAAAAACGATCATCACTTGGATCAAGATCATCAAAACGCCAGCCCATGCGGCGGTGCGCCCAACGGTGTTGGCGATACCTTCGAGGACGCGAACACAGGACCAGAGGATGTCGCGCTTCCAGAACAAGCCGAGCGCGGTAATCACCAAGAACGTGAAAAAGACAACGAAAAACAGCTCAACGGAAGCACCATAGTAGATGAACCGCATCACAGATTCCGGATTGGACCAATTAAGCCAGGCGCCCGGATTGGTGATCGCAAGAAGCAAGTGGTAGGGGGCCAACGCTATATTCTGCAGCACCCATACAATGAAATCGATCATTCGGATTTTCCCCCCGAAGCGCGGCGCGCAACACGTGCGTGGCGCTCATGGTCTCTTTGGTCGAAAGGCCCCGCCCACCCGTTTTTTGGGGCGGCCGGGGCCAATGTCATATCTGCGTTGGGCAGATTAGCCGGCGGAATTCACGCGGTTACGCTGACGCATGAACTCACCATCGGCGATTTCATACCAACCGGCCGATTCTTCCATGGACGCAAAGTAGCTTTCAGCAATCTTCGCGTAGATCGGGTCGCCCATGTTCTCTTCACGAACTTCCTTCGCGGCACTGCCGAACGCATCCCAGACATCATCGGGGAATTCGCGTGTCTGAACGCCACCAGCCTGAAGACGGGCAAGAGCAGCGCCGTTTTCAGCAAGTGTCAGAGCTGTGTTCTGCGCGTGTGCAGCTTCACATGCGATCTTACAGATGTTCTGGTGCGTCGGAGACAGCGAGTCCCAGATTTCCTGGTTGAACACCATGGAGAGCGTGGAGCCCGGCTCGTGGAAGCCCGATGTGTAATAGAGGTTGGTGACTTCCTGGAAGCCCATACGCTCGTCCGCGTAAGGTCCGATCCACTCCGCACCGTCAATCTGGCCGGACGCAAGCGCCTGGTAGATTTCGCCGCCCGGAATATTCTGAACGGAGGCACCGAGGCGACCCAGAACCTGACCACCCTGGCCCGGCATACGGAAACGCAAGCCCTGCAGATCTTCGACCGAGTTGATTTCTTTGTTGAACCAACCGCCCGGCTGCATTGCTGTTTGACCAACCATCAGCGGCTTTAGGCCAAAGAGACCAGACAGTTCGTCATGCAGTTCCTGACCGCCACGACGGTAGTACCAGTTGGCCATTTCCTGTGCCGTCATGCCGAATGGCACGGACGTAAAGAACGCGAATGCCGGGTGCTGGTTAAGGAAATAGTATTCGGCCGAGTGATATACGTCCGCCTGCCCCGAGGACACGGCGTCAAACACTTCGAACGCGCCTACGAGCGAACCCGCCGACATCTTGTTGAACGACAGAGCGCCGTCCGTCATCGTAGTAATGTAATCGATAGCCAGCTGCGCCGCGTCGTCGAAGATCGCGAAGCCGTCCGGAACGGATGTAACCAATGTCAGCGTGCGGTTGCCCTGCGCGATGGCCGGTGCAGCAAGCGTTGCAGCTGCTGCGGCGCCTGCGCCAACTGTAGACGTCCGCAAGAATGAACGACGATCCATGTATTTCCTCCCCTGAGTTTTGGATGCACAAAAACAGCCAGTCCGCTGTTTGCGCGGATCATTTAGTGGGTCGGACGGTAATCAGAAAAAAAGCTTAATGCAAATAATTAACTTCGCCGAAAATCGTATAAAATTTAGGCAGAAATCGCGGGATTTCCTCAATTTTTCCGGTTTTGACATGCTAGCGCTAGCAAGAGTTGAACACGGCCCTTTATGGCCTAAGTTCCGTAACCCTGCGGTTTACAGCACAAGCGCAAGACGCTTAAGACATCGCGATTTACGACGCGGGTGTATTCAAAGCTGGATGCCGAAATGCCAGACCAAAACCTCCAAGGGACCAGACTTGGCCTGAGATGCCTTTAAAAGGAACACACAGGACTGCCCTGAGGTGGAATAGGCGCAGCGATGCGCATAATCAGATGCCGCCGGAGCGATCGCGTCGCGACCGGAAAGTTTTGTTCCATCGTCCGAACCACCAAGCCCAAAAAGCTGCGACAGCGCAATGAAACCTGCCAGCAGGACCGCATGACAGATCGAGAAAGCATGCGCACGACGATTACGTTTTCCGAGCATCTGCGTCTCCGCTTTACGAAATGTGAACTAACCGGTTCAGCTTATGCGATCAAATCCGTCACATGCAATTCACAACTCCGCGTATTCGCGCACACGTGATGTGTTCAAGCGCCCACGACTCAGCAGAAACGCGCAGTGCAATCACCCCAAATTTCGATAAATTTCACAAACACAGTGGCCGCCAGCAATAAATGGCAATTTTTTCTTGCCTCGGAGCACTTTTTTCTTGGTTTTCGATGTTGACGCCTCCGGAGCGTCAACATAATGTCCCGCCACGCGAAAAGGAGCCATCATGGCACGAGTCCTAGTCATTGTAGAAGAAGCGCGCATGGGCCGGTAACGGAACCTTACTACCCCCCCATGCGCCCCCGACTGAACATCGGGGGTTTTTTTTCGCGTAAAGAACAGAAGTGTCTGTAAACGGAGCAAAGCGATGACACGTCAAATGACCGGAGCGAAAATGGTGGTTCAAGCCCTGAAGGATCAGGGTGTGGACACAGTATTCGGGTATCCCGGTGGCGCTGTGCTACCGATTTACGACGA
>JANSYF010000116.1 GCA_024742575.1 Paracoccaceae bacterium
CACCGGGTGGGCGGTGTCGATCACCAGATCGTTCCAGCCCATATGCGGCACTTTCATGTGGGCGTCAGCGGGCACGATCCGTTCGACCACGCCGTCGATCCAGCCCAAACCGTCGGTGGGCGTATATTCCAGCCCTTCGCGTGCCATGAGCTGCATGCCGACACAGATGCCCAGAAACGGCCGCGCCTTGATCTCGACCGCCTCGACCATAGCCGCAAACGCCCCAGAAGCACGCAATGCCGCAGCGCAGGCCGGGAAGGCGCCATCGCCGGGCAGGACCAGCCGGTCCGCGCCCGCGATCACGTCAGGGTCGGAGGTCACCACAACATCACCTGTGCCGACTTCGCTTGCCATGCGTTGGAACGCCTTTTCGGCGGAATGCAGGTTGCCGCTTTCGTAGTCGATGATGGCTGTCAGCACGGGTTACAGCGCCCCTTTGGTGGACGGGATCGCATCCGACTTGCGTGGATCGACTTCCAATGCGTCACGCAGGCTACGCGCAACGGCCTTGAACGCGGCTTCGGCGATGTGGTGGCTGTTCAGGCCGTGCAGCATGTCGACATGCAGGGTGATGCCGCCATGGGTGCTGAACGCCTGAAAGAACTCGCGCACAAGTTCCGTGTCAAAAGTGCCGATCTTGGCGGTCGGCAGATCGACGTTCCACACAAGGAAGGGCCGCGCTGACAGGTCGAGAGCTGCGCGCACAAGCGCGTCGTCCATTGGCAACAGGCACGCGCCATACCGCACGATCCCGCGCTTGTCGCCCATGGCTTGAGTCAGGGCCTGGCCCAAAGCGATGCCCACATCCTCGACCGTGTGGTGATCATCGATGTGCAGATCGCCGTCACAGCGCACTGTCATGTCGATCAAAGAATGGCGCGCAAGCTGGTCCAGCATATGGTCAAAGAACCCGACCCCGGTCTGGTTGTCATACTGCCCGGTGCCGTCAAGGGTCACCTCAACGGTGATCTTGGTCTCGGCTGTATTGCGGGTCACTGTGGCGCTGCGCATATCGCCTCTCCTTGAACTGCGTCGCGGCCTTATAGGCCGGGGCTGCGAGCAGGCCAAGCCACGTTGCACAGTCGATTGCGCCGCCGTGTCACCTGTGCCAGTTCCCGGAGCAGGAGGCGCCATGACACTGGTATTCACCCTGCGAACTGCGACGCCAGATGACTTTGATCAACTGGGCTTGGTCATGTTCCGCGCCATCCACGAGGGTCCAAGTCCCTACACTCAGGCACAGCGCAAGGCGTGGCTGCCACGTCAGAACCGCGGCGTGGACTGGGCGGCGCGGCTTGGGGCGCAAAAAGTCGTGCTTGGTGCGAAAGACGGCAAGCCCGTTGGCTTCATGACGTTGGCGGGGGAAGGTTACGTCGACTTCGCCTATATTCTGCCGGACGCGCGCGGGCAGGGGGTATTTGCGGCATTGCTCGCTGAGATCGAAACCCGCGCAATCCGAGATGGGGTCACGCAGCTCTGGACCCACGCCAGCCTGATGGCGCAACCCGCTTTTGCGCGGCACGGGTTTGCTGTGAACCAACACGAAACCATCACACGCGACGGCGAAAGCTTGCTTCGTGCCAAGATGTCCAAGCCAATTTAGATGAAAGGACCGATGGAGCGGGCGAGGCGATTCGAACGCCCGACCCTAACCTTGGCAAGGTTATGCTCTACCCCTGAGCTACGCCCGCATGCCATCGTCTTGACCGGATTGGAGCGGGCGAGGCGATTCGAACGCCCGACCCTAACCTTGGCAAGGTTATGCTCTACCCCTGAGCTACGCCCGCGCTGCCAATCTGGTAGGCGGGGATTTAGTGTGTGTCGGGAAGGGGTGCAAGTGGAAAATTTGCGAGTTCACTTGACTGTTGATGGAAAGTTCAAAACTATGATGCTGAGTTAACGAGAAAAACGCGTAACCAGTTCCGTTTAGTGAAAGATTTTTTGGGGTGGAGCAATTGTGCGCGGCGAATTCTGCGCGTTCGCTCTGTTCGATTTGGGAGCGCAAAGTGATGTTTCAAAGTCATTTGTTCAACGCAGAACCCTCACACAAAACCCACCGAGTCTGCAATTTTCTGATGATCTCTGCGATGGCCACAGCGACATTTGCGGGAACGGCGCACGCACAAGACCGTGATCCGATGCTGTTCTACGATGCTAATGGCCTGAAAGTGCGTGGGCACCTGCAATTCGGGCTGAATGCCGTGGCTGAACGGAACCTGTTTTGGGATCTTGCGGGGACAACTGCGCCGGGCAGCGGGTTTGATGCGGACACCAATTGGCTTGAGGGGTACATCAAACCCGGAGTGAGCTTTGAATATCAGTTAGATGCGGGCACAGTGCTCTATGGCAAGCTGTCGGCGGTGTCGTCATACACATGGGGCACAGACGCCTTTGACACGGGCGATAATGGTGAAACGACGCTTGAAGAGGCGTACCTTGCTGTTCGCGGCCAACTTGGATCGGGACTGTCTTATGACCTGTCTGTCGGTCCACGTGAACTGTCCCTTGGCACCGGCATGTTGGTCTCGAACGGTGCCACCAGCGGGTTTGAACGTGGTGCGCTGAAATTTGGGCCGCGCAAAGCGTGGGAAAAGGCTGCGATTGCAAAACTGTCTTACGGGAACCTAACCGGGACTGCGTTCTATCTCGATCCGAATGAATTACCTTCGAAAGATGGCAAGAATGAACTGGCCGGAGTCGATCTGCGCTATGACGATCCGGCGGGCGGGTATCTTGGCGCGACTTTCGTCAGCGTGCTCAACTCCGAAACGCCTTATCCGCAAGCCGCGCCGGGCGGCGTCGGAGCACCCAGCGTGACGCCGGGTGCCCGCGAGGACACCAAGACCATTGGCTTGTACGCCAAGACAAACCCGTTCGAGGGCGGTTTGCAGAATTGGACCTTCACTGGTGATCTTGCCTATCAGTGGAACGACCGGATCGACCTCGAGGCTTGGGCCGGGCGGGTGACGGCTGGGTACACGTTCGCCAACACACCGTGGACGCCGAACGTGACCCTTGGCTATCAGAGTTTTTCCGGCGACGATCCTGATACTACGAAACTCGAACGGTTCGATCCGCTTTATTATCAGGGAAGCCCCAGTGCGTGGGCCACGGGGTCAAAATCGGCCTCGACCTTTATTAACTCTAACGTCAACGCGCTGACACTGGCTGTAAGGGTTCAACCGACGCGGCAAGACACTGTGACGCTGCGCTATGCGCATATCCGCGCGAACGAGCTGAACAGCCCGGTGCAGTTTGGTCAGGCCACCCGTGTCGATATCAACGGCAACGTGGTGTCGGGTGTCACCGACAGCCACCTCGCTGATGATGTGTTCCTTGAATACAGCCGTATCATCAATCGCAATACGTTCCTGACGGCCGGTGTCTCGGTGTCGTTCCCCGGGGCGGGGATCGACAATGTCATCAACGGGAGCGCAGACCCTTGGACAGGAGGTTTCGTCAATGTCGTCATCAACTTCTAATCTCATCGCACTAGCCACGGGGGTTGTTATGACACTCGGAACAGCAACCGGCGCGTTGTCGCAATCGGCACCGCTTTCGGCGCAAGAGTCCGATCCTAAGGTGATGGGTTGGATGCAGGGCTTTCCGCCGCCCGAGGACAAGATCATCACCCAGCCCGACAGCGTGTATTTCAGTTTCCCACGTTTGCGCTGGTCGGTCTGCCACCTACGCGAATTCCTGCCCACCGAAGAGATCATACCAACGGCCCTATGAATTGACCGCTTTGGCATATTCTCGGTCACTGATAGAACGGACGCGTTCCTGATCGTTTGCGAAGAAGTTCCACGCGTCACAGCATCGCGCAACGATGTCGTCGTAGGTATCGAACACGGA
>JANSYF010000007.1 GCA_024742575.1 Paracoccaceae bacterium
ATGCCGCCGGCTCTCAAAGGATTGGGAAAAATCCATCGCCAGCGCAGAGGCGTGGATCACCATCGCCCACATTCGACGTGTCACACGCCATCTCGCAAGGGATTAATAATGCTCAGATAGTTTCGAATCGGACTCTTAGAGATCGTCTTTGGCTTTGCTTTTTGGATGACGGTCAACGTGAAATAAACGTGGAATGTTATAGAGCCACGTCCCCAAGGGATGCTTACCGTCACGTGATAGATGGCACCAACCCAACTTGGGTTTTCGGCTTGGTGGATTCCCTTGAGAACGGTCACCTTATCGCTGGCGGCCGCGCAATAGGTCAGCAATGCTTTGACTGCGTTGTCCGCCGACGATTTTCCAGCACAAGCCGATGATACGGCGGCCTGAATTTCGCCGGACGTGCCCAAACCCGCGATTCCGGATTTATGGTTTTCGGAACTGTCCCAGTCGCTTGAAAAGGTGAAAGGCATGTTGTCCCCCCATGTGCCCAGATGCTGCATGTGTGATGCGCACTGTTTCTAGAAATCAGCGATGCGGGTACGGGATATCGTCGTTACTGGAATTTGGCTGTGAACGCGATCACTCTTCCAGCGAAGTGATATACGCCACCATGTCGTCAATGTTGCCGCCTATCATGTAATCGGTATAGCGCGGCATCTCGGCGTGAATGGGCCGGACGATCCGAGCTCGGATCTGTTCACGGGTCCGGTAGACAGCGATAGCGGCAAAGCTGGGTGGCTCCAGTTTAAATGGGCCATCTCGTTCGATGACATGGCAGGCTGAACAATATTCCTCAGCGATCTGTTTCCCCATTGTAGCGTTGCCATCTTGCGCAAACGCGGCCCCGGACAGGCACGTCAGAAGCAAGGGGATGCAGTACCGAAGGTTGCGCGTGGTCATTGTCTTCTCCGTCGCTCTGGGGCGGTGTTTCTCCACGCTACGCCCATCCGGCCCTTCCAGCAAAGGTTTTGGCAACCAACCCTATTCTATCGCGCCATGACGATCAATGTGCCGTAGGCCGGGGCGCGTGGCACCGCCGATGGGGCAGCCCAGATCACCCCATGTCGCGGTGCCGGGGGGAGTGGCGCATCAAGATCGGTCAGGACGATCAACAGCGATGGATCGAACGTGCGGCACGCATCAAAGACGGGCGCGAAATCGGTGCCGCCACCGCGCCGGATCTTAAGCTGATGCAACGCATCGGCGCTATCGAGTCGGGTCTGGCTGTGCAACGTGGTGTCGAACCCCCAAAGGTGCAGTTCCGCCTCGCTGCGGCGCTGGATACCAAGAACTTCTCCTGCGAACAGATCCAATTGTATGTCGGTCACCGAACTTGACGTGTCTAGGGCTATGATGATGCGCGGACGGCGCTGATCGCGCGCCAATCCGGCCTGAAATGCAGGGGATGGGGCGTCTGCCGCGCGCGCCAAAGCCTCTTGCGCCACCCAGCGCGCAGCCGGTCGTTTGTGGGACGGGCTTGGCACATCACTGACCGACTTGAGCAACAGCCGACGCAAATGCCGTTCCCACGGAACTGTGGAGTTGGGCAGGTCACTAAACCGGATCAGCGCAGGACCGATGCCGGCACCGGCAGATCGTCCCAATTCCAGCGCCTGTTCAACGCGGGTGGCCCACACATCGCTTTGGGTTTCAACCGATCCCTTGCTGGTCAGGTCGGGTGAAAACCGACGTTTGAGCATATAATCCTCGACAGCGGGGTTCACCTGCGATGGGTCGCCTTCTGATGGGGCCGCGATTGCGTGGTACAATCGATCCGTGTCCCACTCGGCCAGAATATTCGGCGCGACCGTGTCCATCCCCGGCAACAGATCAATCAGTTCCTTCGCGCGCACCGCCGGGCGGGGCAGCGCATGTCCCCCAGATAGCAACGCTTCGTTAACTATCGCGTCCGCCGCCAGAGTGTATAGTTTCGGCTTGAAGCGGCGCCCTAACCGTGCCGCCATCTCGGCCTGTCGGGCGGAATGGCGCAGCGCGACATGCAACACGTGATGGGCGGTCAAGCCGATCTGTTCAGGCGGGGGATGTTGTGTGAAGGAAGGCCCGTAATAGATTGTATCACCATTGGTTTCCGTCTCAGAATCGTGGTCCCGATGGCTGCACCACAGCGCCAGCGCTGCAATGGCCGGGTCCACGTCGCCCATCTGTGCCAAGGCCGAACGTGCACGGCGGCTGTGTTGACCAGACATCGGGGCTACAACGCCCCGGCCTCGGCCCGCGCCGTGGCATACTCGGCATAAGCTTCCGATCCCCGGAACGCCTCGTGAAGCCCCTGCGCCAGCGCTTTCCGGATCAAGACCTCAAAGCCGAAACTTGACAACTCGCCCAGCGGCAGCGCTTGCAGCCGTTCGGATTTCAAGGTCCGGATATCGGCCATCACGTCGATCACGTCGCCGATCGTGTCGGCATCGGTTTGCGCAACCAGCCCGTAAATCAAGCCGACCAGCCCGTTCAGAGTCTCGGGATAAAGGTCCAGCCGTTGCCCACGCGGGGTTGCAAGCATGTCTTGCACCGTCACCATCGCGTCCAGCTCATCTGCCACGCGGGCAAATTCGGCAGCGGGGGCAACACCAACGGTTCCCGCCACCATTGTATCGCGGATCCGGCGGTTGGTGGCGACCTGCATGATCTGGCTCACCCGTTCCCATGACCGGGGGGTGCATGCGATCATGTCGCCACGCCGGAGGCTGTCCTCTGTGGTGTCCAGCAAATCAGGTCGCGCGCGAAGAAAGGCCGTCACGGCCGGGTGCAAAGATTGATCCACTGCGTAACGCTCAAGCCAGTCTTTGGAATTGGCTGTGACGTGCAGATGTACCAGCCGGTCGGACAGGGCCGTGCCCATCTCGTAAGCCACCGCACCGTCTTCGACCGTATTGCCCGCAGCCACGATGAAGACGCTGTCGGGCAGGGTGTGCCGCCCAACCCGCCGTTCCTGTAAAAGACCATAGACCGTAGGTTGCAAATAAGGCGACGCGGCTGTCAGTTCATCCAGAAACAGGATGGCAGGTATGTCTGGCTCGTCCGGCAAATCTTCGGGCCGATACCACAGCGTTTTGCGGGTTTCGTGATCGTAATAGGGCAAGCCACGCAAATCCTGCGGTTCGATCGTGGTCAGCCGAATGTCAAATAGCTGTGCGCCAATCTGGTTTGCAAGTGTCTGGACAAGCTGCGTTTTTCCGACGCCGGGTTTGCCATGCAGCATCCATGAGGTAGTCAACGTACCAGTGCTTTGCGCGTCCCACGCTGCCCGTAAAACCTCCAAGGCATCGCCAGCTGAAACCGTTTGGGCGTTAACGCTCATGCCGGGACCTCTTGCGTGGCAGGGCCGTCCAACAAGGCTGCCAACCGCGCATGACCAGATACTCCGCGTGCATCAAAGGTAACCGACCGGAGGTACACGTCCTCGCGCAAGTTGGCTATGTGCAAACTCCGCTCGCTGAACTCTGCATCAAACAGCGTTGTTGCGATCAATTCTCGCTCCTCCGGGGCCAAAGGCAAAATACGCGGCTTGCCCTCGCGGGTTTGTAGCGAAACCAATGTCAAGGGCGTGACATGGGCCAACTCTGACTGCTCGACCACCAGCATCAACTCTCCACTCGTTTGACCGCGATGCGCCGCCAGTTTGGTCAGCACCCGCCGGGCGCGGAAATTCAACGTGTCCAGAACCCGCGCGACCTCGTCTTCATCCATCAATGTTTTGCGTTTCTCTGTAGAGACGCGCAGCACCTTCATTTCAAAAAAGCCGATCACGATGATCATCGCGACAGGGGCTTGCGAAATCGGCAAAGCAAGGTCGCGCCAAACGAACATGGCAGCCACAAAGGGCGACAAGGCAATGAAATAGCGCAGCGGTTCGTTTTCGAAAATCACCCGCAGCGCCATTGCCGCTCCGCCGCCCTTGGGCAGGAACGCGATGCGATGCAGCACTTTGCGCGGGACCGATCCGGTCTCAAGCGCCTTTGGGTTCCAGACCGTATCTGGGGACAGAATAAACGCACTCATGGCAATCGAGGTAGCACCACGGGCACACGTGGCAAAGTGTGTCGGAGCTTTTTGTGCGTCCGGGCTTTTCCTTTCTGGTCCGCGTGATAGCTCAAGCGCATGGTGTTGACTGTAAAAGCTGTGACCAAATCGTTTCCCGCGGCGGATGGCGACGTGCCCGTTCTGCGTGGTGTGTCGCTGTCGCTGGACCGAGGCGAGACCTTGGCCCTGACGGGAGAGTCCGGTTCGGGCAAAAGTACGCTTCTGCATCTCATCGGGGGCTTGGATCGGGTCGACAGCGGATCGATCACAGTTGGCGGTCGCGAGATCACCAAGATGAACGACACTGAGCGGGCAGCGCTTCGGCGCTCCGACGTGGGGGTCATCTTTCAGCAGTTCAACCTGATCCCGTCGATAACAGTCGAAGCGAATATCGCGTTTCAGGCGCGCTTGGCTGGTGGCTTCGATGCTGATCAAGCCGGGCGCTTATCCAAGGCGCTAGGCCTGACGGAACACCTAAACAAATACCCCGAAGCCTTGTCAGGTGGGCAACAACAACGTGTTGCAATTGCCCGTACACTGACAGCCCGGCCCAAGCTGGTTCTGGCTGATGAACCAACGGGCAACCTGGACGAAGCCACCGCGTCAGAGGTTTTAGGACAGATGCTGCGCCTTGTGCGGGAAACAGGCGCTGCGCTGTTGATCGTCACCCATTCCCAAAGCGTGGCCCGCCGGATGAGCCGCCGAGTGAACCTGAGTCAGGGGCACGTGGTGTGATCCCGACTGCGCTGACAGCCCTTTTGTCCCATTGGCGCTGCAACGGATTGCAGTTCTTTGCAATGATTGCAGGATTGGCTTTGGCAACTGCGCTTTGGTCAGGTGTGCAAGCCATTAATGCCGAGGCGCGCGCGAGCTATGACGCGGCAGCCGCGACTTTGGGGGAAGGTCAATTCGACCAGCTCTTGCCACGGACCGGCGACGTGATCGACCAATCCACTTACATCGAACTGCGCCGCGCCGGGTGGCAGGTGTCGCCGGTGCTCGAGGGACGGTTGCGCACAGAGGCGGGCAGCGTGCGACTGGTCGGTCTTGATCCGTTGACTGCACCCGGCACCATAGCGCCTGTGGGGATGCAGGAAGACGCCAACTTTGATGATTTCCTGACGCGCGGTGTGCTTTTCGCAGCATCGGATGTGGCAGAGTCGCTTGCAGCGACCGTCACGCAGCGGGTGATCGTGGATCCAAGCATCGCGCCCGGCGTTGCGCTTTCAGATATCGGCGTGGCGCAAACGCTCTTGTCGGCCGAACGTACGCTCAGCCGACTGATCATCGCATCAGCGCAGCCGATTGGTTTGCCAGCTTTGTCAGAAGTCGCGCCCAGCCTTGTTCGCCAGCCAGCGCAAGATACAGGTGCAGACCGTCTGACAGACAGCTTCCACCTCAACCTGACCGCGTTTGGTTTGCTCAGTTTTGCGGTCGGCATCTTTATCGTGCACGGAACCATCAGTCTGGCATTCGAGCAGCGGCGCAGCATGGTTCGCACACTTCGTGCTTTAGGAGTGCCTATCAACCTTCTGATTGCGATGATGATTTCCGAACTGATCGCGTTTGCATTGATCGCTGGCGGGATCGGGGTCGCCATTGGATACGTGATCGCGGCTGCGCTTTTGCCAAACGTGGCTGCCACCCTTCAGGGACTCTATGGCGCATCGGTCGCAGGCACCTTGGAATTGCGTCCCGAATGGTGGCTTTCGGGAATGGCGATTGCGGTTCTCGGCACGGGGTTGGCCGCAGCGGGCGCGCTGTGGAAGATCGCACAGATGCCACTTCTGGCCAGCGCACGGCCACGGGCCTGGGCTGTGGCTTCGGGGGGAACCGCGTGGCGGCTCGGCGCAATTGCCGCGCTGCTTTTCGTTGTGGGGATCGGAATCGCGATTTGGGGTCAGGGTCTGACCCTCGCCTTTGCGCTTTTGGCGTGCGTTTTGATCGGTGCAGCCTTGATCCTGCCGCTCGTACTGCACGGCGCGGTCGGGTTTGCCAACCAGCGCGCACGCGCTGCGATGTGGCAATGGTTCTGGGCTGACACACGCCAGCAGGTGCCGGGAATGAGCCTCGCGTTGATGGCGCTCTTGCTGGCCACCGCTGCGAACGTCGGCGTATCGACGATGGTGTCGAGCTTCAGGGTCACTTTTGTCGATTTCCTAGATCAACGGCTCGCGCCCGAGCTGTTCATCCGTGTGGAGGACGAGGCGCTAAGTCTGGAACTAGAAGCGATCTTGTTGACCCAAGCGCGCGAAGTTCTGCCACTTTTGTCTACCGAGACCGAAATCGCAGGGGTTCCCACCGACCTTTTCGGTGTGCGCGTCGGACCGACATACCGCGAGAACTGGCTGTTCCTTGAGGAGACACCGAACGTGTGGGATCGGGTCGAAGACGGACGCGCGGTGGTGGTGAGTGAACAACTGGCCCGCCGCGCAGATTTGTGGACAGGCGACCGCTTGGTCATCGCGCCCAACTTGATGCTGCCGATTGCCGCCATCGTTGCCGATTACGGCAACCCGCTGGGGCAAGCGCTGATTTCTGAGGCAGTTTTCCATGAACTCTATCCCGATCTGGTCCCAATGTCCTTTGGGGTGCGCTCAGACGATCCAACCGCACTACGGGACAGGTTGACGACAGAGTACGGCGTGCCTGAAACCGCCATCACCGACCAGTCACGGATCAAGGCATTCTCATTGGGGGTGTTCGAACGTACCTTCACGGTTACCGGCGCGTTGAACATTCTCACGCTCGCGGTCGCGGCGTTTGCAATCCTGATGAGCCTACTGACCCTCGCGTCTATCCGGGTGCCGCAGCTTGCTCCGGCATGGGCCTTAGGGCTGACACGGCGCAAGTTGGGGCAACTCGAATTGATCCGCGCGGTCGTTTTGGCGATGGTCACAACACTGTTGGCGATCCCGTTGGGCCTGATGTTGGCGTGGGTGTTGCTGTCCTATGTGAATGTCGAGGCGTTTGGTTGGAAGCTGCCAATGTACCTTTTCCCGGGCCATTACGCGCTGCTGACGCTCTTTGCGCTTTTGGCCGCCGCATTCGCTGCGCTTTGGCCTGCGATCCGATTGGCACGAACGCCGCCGTCCAACCTGCTTAAGGTGTTCGCCAATGATCGCTAGGGCGCTTCTTTTGATCCTGTGGCTGCCTGTTCAAGCGGCCGCGCAAGGTTTTGCCGGGCTGGGCACCGATGCCGATGGCTTTGCCGTTCCGACGCCGAACCCTGTATTCGACTTCCCAAAGGATCATGGCGCGCATCCTGATTACCGCATTGAATGGTGGTATCTGACTGCAAACCTCACCGGGCCTGACGGGACCGCGTATGGTATTCAGTGGACATTGTTCCGGTCAGCCTTGGCGCCGGAAACGCGCGAGGGCTGGTCGGATCCGCAGGTATGGTTCGCCCATGCAGCAGTCACAACGCCCGACAGCCACCTTGTCGCCGAACGCATCGCGCGGGGTGGGATCGGGCAGGCGGGTGTGACCGTAGAACCTTTCGCAGTATGGATCGACGATTGGCAGATGGCAGGGCCGTCCTTTGACGAGGTGCGCTTGACCGCGCGTGGTCAAGCCTTTGCCTATGACCTTGGCTTGCAAGCCAAAGGGCCACTGGTCTTTCATGGCGAGGGTGGGTTTTCCGTCAAGTCAGCGCAAGGCCAGGCCAGCTATTATTACTCTCAGCCGTTCTACGAGGTGACCGGCACACTGACCCTGCCGACTGGTGACGTGGCTGTGACGGGGTCAGCATGGCTGGACCGTGAATGGTCGTCGCAACCCTTGGCGGACACGCAATCGGGCTGGGACTGGTTCTCGTTGTCCTTTGATAGCGGCGACAAGCTGATGGGTTTCTTGTTGCGTGAAGACGATAGCATGTCGTTTTCCTCGGCTACCTGGATCGCGCCGGATGGCACAACCACTGCCTATCCTGACGGGGCCTTCACTGCGAAACCTATGACGTGGCACAAGGTTGCGGGGCGCGAGGTGCCGACGGAATGGGCCGTACAATTGCGGGACAAGGGCATCGACGTCACCGTGACCGCACTGAATCCCGACGCTTGGATGGCAGTATCCATCCCTTATTGGGAAGGGCCGGTCACGGTCCAAGGGTCCCACAACGGGCGCGGCTATCTGGAGTTGACAGGCTATGAGTGACCCGAACAACCTTGCCGACTTTCTCGACCTTGGGTGGCAACGCCTGACACGCGGTGTGGCGGATCGGCACGCTGCTGCGCGCCACCCGATCTTTGCCACCGTGTCTCCAACCGGTCAGCCAGAAGCCCGTACCGTGGTTCTGCGAGGGGCCAGCCGCGCTGACGGAACGCTTGAGGTGCATACCGACGGCGGGTCGGACAAGGTCAAATCCTTACGCGCCAGTCCTCGCGCCCAGTTGATGGTCTGGGATGAAAAAGCTAAACTGCAAATCAGGTTGTCCACAAGCGTGACCATCCATCAGGGCGAGGATGTCGCGGATCGCTGGAAAAACGTGCCAGATGGTTCGCGCATTGCGTACGGGGCATCCCCGAACCCCGGCACACTGATACCGAATGCGCATGCGTATACCAAACTGGCAAGCCGCGAATGGTTCACCGTTCTCACCTGCCACGTCGAATCGATAGAGCTGATGCAGTTGATCGACCCGCACAGACGGGCTGTCTTTAAGGCGAATGATGGTTGGGTCGGAGAATGGCGCGTGCCGTGACGTCAATTATTTGATGCTGCGCGCGTCGCGTGTTCACAAAACGGTCATTTTTGTCTTGCTTTGAAGTGTTTCTTGAGTAGTGTGCCCGCTAGCGACTAAAGTCGCAGCACATTTATAGCCGATTGCGCCCGAAAGAGGCAGCGATCGAAGGAAATGGGACGGTTGGGGAGAGCCGTCCCATTTTTTTGTCCGCAGACTTATCCACAATTATCTGTCCGGGTTGTTTGCCCGCCAAAGTGTCCACGCGTCGGGTGTATCCAAATCGGTCAATGCGTTTTGGCCGGGCAGGGCGACCCGGATCAAACGGTGTCTGTTGGCTTGCAAAATGCCTTTTGCACCTTCGTCGCCGGTTAGGTTCTGAAACTCCGGAATCAGGCTGACAGGAAAAATAACCGGATGGCCGGGTGTACCATCGTCGCCGGTGGCCTGAACCAGAAATTCGCCGCTGGCGTCTTGGAACGCCTGTACCACGTGACTTAGATCGTCTTTCGTCAGGTCTGGCATATCTGCGGGCAGGATCATCACACCCTCAGCATTATCCGGCACTGCCGCAGCAGCGTGGCGCAAAGAGGCCGACATCCCGTCCGCCGCATTTGGAACCGGGACCCTCCGGACTGGCAAATCCTCCAATACCTCAGCACGAGGGTGTGTTGCAGAGGGCAGGGTGACAATCACATCTTGGCTTACCGCCAAGGCCCGCTTTGCCACTCCGCGCAAGAGGGGCACCCCGTCTACAAGCTCCAGCAATTTGTCCCGATCGCCCATTCGGCGACTGGCCCCGGCGGCGGGAATCACGAGTGTTATCTGGGTCATGCCCCCAGTCTAACCGCGCATCTGTTCCCCGTCAGCGTCGTAAAGCGGGGTTGTGATAAGCTTGGCATCACACATCTTGCCCAGTATTTCGATCTGCGCTGTCTGTCCCTCGATCGCATTGGCGCGCGGGATCAGTCCAAGCGCGATGGATTTGCCTGAATGGTGGGAATACCCGCCGGAAGTGCAGAACCCTTGCACCGTGCCGTCGATCCAGATCGGCTCATAGGCGTTTACATCGGCGTCGGTCACGGCCACTTCAAATGCGCAGAGCACACGGTCGGGCGAAGCGGCGCGTTCTGCCTCAGCCGCCGCGCGTCCGATGAAATCAGAGTTCTTCGACCATGCGATAAAGCGGTCCATTCCGGTTTCGCCGGGGGTGTAATCAGGCGAAAACTCAGAAAGCCAAGACCCAAAGAACTTGTCTAGGCGCAGCGACATCATCGCGCGCATCCCGAAGGGTCGCATCCCGTGGTCTTGCCCGGCGGACCAAAGCGTGTGCCACAACTGCCGCTGCGCCACAGGTTCACAGTAAATCTCGTACCCCAAACCGCCAGTATAGCTGACCCGCTGCACAAGACAGGGTGTCATGCCGATGGTCATCGGGCGCACATCCATGAACTTCAGATCGGTCGCATCGCGTGTAACTGCGTTCAGCACCTTGCGGGCATTCGGCCCCGCGATCTGGAACCCGGTGAGCTGATCTGACACGTTTCGCACAGTCACGCCATCTGCGGCGTTCTGTTCGAACCAGCGCATGTGATAGGCTTGTGATCCGTAACTGGCGGTCAGTTGGAAATGGGTATCCGACAGGCAGGAAATGGTGAAATCTCCGATCAACCGCCCCTTGTGCGACAGCATCGGCGTCAGCGACAACCGCCCCGGTTTTGGCACACGCCCAGCCATGACACGATCCAGCCAGTCGCGGGCGTTCGTGCCAGTCACTTCGTACTTTCCGAAGTTCTGAACTTCATTGATTCCAACGGCTTCGCGGACGGCTTTCACTTCGCGCGCGGTCGCCTCCCACGCGTTGGAACGGCGGAAAGATGGCGTCTCGTACCGCGCCTCGTCACCTTCCGCGAAGTAATTGACCACCTCAAGTCCGAACTGCGCGCCCCACACTGCGCCCATGTCGTCGAAGATGTCATACATCATCGTGGTGCGGTTTGGCCGCGCGGCGGGCAGTTCTTCGTTCGGGTAGCTGACGGAAAAGCGTTTTTGGTAGTTCTCGATCACCTTGGGCAGGGTGTAGCCCGGGCTGATCCAATCCCCAAACCGGGCCACGTCCATCGCCGACACATCGCGTTCGCATTCGCCTTCGATCATCCATTGCGCCAGCATCAAACCAACGCCGCCGCCTTGGCTGAACCCAGCCATCACACCGCAAGCCGACCAGTAGTTCCGCAGCCCCGGCACCGGGCCGACCAGCGGATTGCCGTCGGGGGCAAAGGTGAAAGGCCCGTGTATCACCGATTTCACACCTGCGGTTTCCAGCACTGGGAAGCGTTTATAGGCAAAGGCGATGCTGTCTTCGATCTTGTCGAAATCGTCAGGCAGTAGTTCATGCCCGAATGTCCACGGTGTGCCACCGACAGCCCAAGGGCGACAGGGCTGTTCGTAAAACCCAATGCACAAACCGCGCCCTTCCTGACGCAGATAGGACTCTCCCGCAGGGTCCATCACATGCGGATGTTCGCTGTCCCGCTCGTAGATCTTCGCGATTTCGTCCGTGACGATATACTGGTGCTCCATCGGGTGCAGCGGCAGGTAGACCCCTGCCATCGCGCCCACTTCGCGCGCCCAAAGGCCGCCCGCATTGACCACATGTTCGGCATGGATCGTGCCCTTGTCAGTTACCACGTTCCACGTCCCGTCCGGGCGCTGGGTGGTTTCCTGCACCATCACATGGGTTTCGATCGTGGCCCCACCCATCCGCGCGGCCTTGGCATAGGCATGGGTTGTACCAGACGGATCAAGGTGCCCGTCCAGCGGGTCGTACAAGGCGCCCAGTATACCGTCCAAGTTGGTGATCGGCGCGATCTTGGCGATCTCCTCGGGGCCGACAATCTGCGTATCCAGCCCCATGTAGCGATGCTTGGCCCGCTCGGCGAGCAGCATGTCGAACCGGTCTTGGTTGTCGGCCAGCGTGATGCCGCCCACATGGTGCAGCCCGCAGGACATGCCCGTGATTTCTTCCAGCTCCTTGTAAAGCCGGATCGTATAGCCCTGCAGCGCGGCCATGTTGGTGTCACCGTTCAGCGTGTGAAACCCGCCAGCGGCATGCCATGTTGATCCGCTTGTCAGTTCAGAACGTTCCACCAACATAACGTCTGACCAGCCAAGTTTGGTCAGGTGGTATAGCACCGAAACCCCAACAACCCCGCCGCCAATCACCACCACACGCGCCTGCGTCTTCATCGACTCAATCCTCTTGATCGCCTCGCGCCGAGAATGATCTGCACTGTCCACCGGTCCAGTCCGAAAGCGACATATCCTGTCGTACTTCTGGGTCTCGTTACGTTAATCGGCGCACCATGCCTTGGCTTGCGCTGTTTTCTCTCGAAGCCACAAAACATCGAAACCCGCGATCACACGATAGCCGCGGTCAAACAAAGCCTGTGCCTGTGTTTCGTTCAGTGCGGCATTGCCCAGCGGTATGTTTGCGGCCTGCGCCGCCGCCTCAACCTTGCCCATCGCTGCCAGCAGATCGGGATGATCGAACTTTCCCATCAGGCCCAAATCTGTTGAGAGGTCGAACATCGCGGGCACGAGCAGGTCAATCCCGCCCACCGCGCAAATCTCTTCGATATTGTCCACGGCATCCGCGGTCTCAACGAGCAGGCAACAGGTCAGATTATCTTCCATTTTGGTCGGGTATTCAGTCAGCGCCGTACCCCAGCGCGACTGGGCGATGAACGGGCCAAAGCCGCGATTGCCATTTGGTGGATAACGCATAGAGGCCACTGCACGCCGCGCATCCTCGGCGGTGCGGATCAAGGGAAAGACGATGCCTTCTGCGCCAAGGTCCAGTACGCGTTTGACCAGCCGCGCGTCGGTTTCGGCAATCCGTACCAGAGGCGCACAATTGGTGCCTGCAGTCGCGGCTATCATAGCATGGGCCTCAGTATAGCCGATTGCCCCATGTTCCATGTCGATGATCACCGAATCTGCGCCTGCTGCGGCAAGGGCTTGGGTGACAGTGGGAGATGGGATCGTGCAGATATGCATCGTCATCCGATCAGTGCTGTGATGCAGGCGGTGTTTCATATGTGCCATTCTGCGGCTCCTGTGCCATCTCATTGGTGCGAGCCTACCAACAAATCGCCCGGAGCAAAGAAAAACCACAAGACGCGAGGTTTGTGTGGAACCGACATTTGATGTCGTCTTGAGGCTATCAGAGGCGGGGTATGCCGTGATTAGTCTTATCCGACGTTGATGAAAGGATCCCGCCATGCGCACCAATGCCCAAGCCGTTGTCATAGGGGGCGGTGTCATCGGCTGTTCGATTTTATACCATTTGGTAAAATTGGGCTGGAGCGATGTCGTGCTCTTGGAACGCGACGAGCTGACCAGTGGCAGCACATGGCATGCAGCGGCCAATATCCACGGACTGCACGACAGCACAAATATCAGCCGCATCCAGCACTATACGATGACTCTTTATAATCAGCTCGAGGCGGAAACTGGCCAAAGCTGCGGTGTGTTTCAGCCGGGGTCATTGTACCTTGCTCAGACGGAAGCGCGCGAACATCAACTGCGACTGCAAGCGGCGAAGGCCAACCTCTATGGCATGAACTTTCACGAGGTCAGTCGGGCCGAAGCAGAAGTGCTGCATCCATTGGTCAACTTCGACGGCATCCGCTGCATCATGTACGAACCCGATGGCGGCAACGTCGACCCATCCGGGGTAACCGCAGCCTACGCCGCAGGCGCGCGCCAGAAAGGTGCGGAGATACATCGTTTCACGCCGGTCACTGCAACCGATCAGCAACCCGACGGCACTTGGATCGTGCGTACGCCGAAGGGCGACATCCGTACGGAGTGGGTGATCAACGCGGCCGGTCTCTGGGGGCGTGAAGTGGCGGCACTGGCTGGGATCAAATTGCCTCTTCTGCCTACCGAGCACCAGTATTTCGTGACGGAAACCATCGCCGAGATAGAAGCGATGGACCGACGCCTGCCGTCGGTTGCGGACCGGGATGGCGAATATTACCTGCGCCAAGAGGGTAAGGGCCTGCTGGTCGGAGCATACGAGAAAGACGTGCGTTTCTGGGCCGAGGACGGCACACCGCAGGGCTTTGGGCATGAGCTGTTCGCGGACGATCTGGAACGCATCGAAGACAACATGATGCGAGCCATCGACCGGGTGCCCGCTGTTGGCAATGCCGGGATAAAACGCGTGATCAACGGGCCAATGATCTGGTCGCCCGACAGTAACGTTCTGCTGGGCCCGGTGCCCGAAAAGCAAGGCTATTTCTGCTGTAACGGCATCATTCCGGGCTTCTCGCAATCTGGTGGCATGGGTCTGATGGTGGCGCAATGGATCATCGAAGGTGAAATGCAGTACGACATGTTCGCGTGGGATGTGGCGCGTTTCGGGGATTGGGCGGATGCCAAATTCACCAAGGCGCGCGTCGGCGATCAATATGCGCACCGCTTCAAGATTCACTTCCCCGGTGAAGAACGCGAGGCTGGCCGTCCCGTGCGCACGCGTCCGATCTATGATACGCAAAAAGAAAAGGGCGGGGTCTTTGGCCTGAACTACGGCTGGGAACATCCGCTTTATTTCTCGAAAGACGTGCCAGATAGCGCAGGCTTTACACGTCAGCCGTGGTGGGACGTGGTTGGGCAAGAGGCGCGTACGCTGAGGGATGCGGTGGGGATCATCGACATTTCGAATTTTGCTAAATACCGCGTCATCGGGCCGGGCGCTGAAGAGTGGCTTAATGCCGTCTTCGCCAACCGCATGCCGCGCGAAGTTGGTCGCTCTTGCCTGACCCCACTTATTGGCAAACGCGGCGGGGTTGCAGGTGATGCAACTGTCACACGGCTGGCCGATGAGGAATTCTGGATCGTCAGCTCCGGCATGGCCGAGCGCTACCAAAAGCGCTTCTATGATGCGGTACCACTGCCGGCAGGTACGACATTCGAGTCCCTTACAAATACATGGTGTGGCTTCAACGTGGCCGGGCCACAATCGCGTGCGATGCTGCAGCGGCTGACCAACACTTCCCTCGACACGGCGGACTGGCCGTTCATGCGCTCAAAACGGATCGAGATTTCGGGCGTCGAAGTGATGGCGCTGCGCGTGTCCTTTACTGGCGATCTGGGTTGGGAATTGCATTGCCGGGCCGAGGATCAACAGACGCTCTACACAGCCCTACTCGAAACGGGTGCAGAGTTCGGCGCCGTTCCGGTTGGCAGCCGGGCGCTGATGAGCCTGCGCATGGAAAAAGGTTATGGGTCGTGGGGCCGCGAATACAGCCCGGAATACTGGCCGCAGGAATGTGGTCTGGACCGACTATGTCGCAGCGATAAACCCTATCTGAACAGCGATGCGGCGCTGGCCAACATGGCGAAACCTGCGCGCGAAAAGATGGTGCTGCTAGAGCTGGATGCAGAAGATACCGAAACGTCTAACGCGGACGCCACCGGAGGAGAGCCGATCTTCAAAGACGGGGTTGGCATCGGGCGTGTCAGTTCCGGCGCATATGGCTATCACGTGGGCAAGTCGCTGGCGATCGCGTTCGTCAAGAACGCGTCAGAAGGGGATAGAGTTGATATCATGGTTCTGGGACGCCCCCATCGGGCCACTATTCTTTCACAGCCGCCCTTTGATCCCAGTGGCACCCGGCTGCGCACCTGAGCTTTTTGGGGCTGCAAATGCCTCGGGGGGGGGCGCCAGCGGCGGACGCGGGTAGCAACCCCTTGTGTTTCCATGAATGGAAACACCAAAATGCGTTGACGCATTTTGGTGTGCGCTTGATCACTCGGCGGCAAGAGGCCTGATCTTAAGCGCCGTGATACGGTTGTTCTCACGCGCGACCACTTCAAAACGGAAGCCGTGAAAACTGAAACACTGACCAATCGTGGGGATCATCTGCGCCTCGTGGATCACGAGGCCCGCGACAGTGTTGGCTTCCTCGTCCGGCAGCGTCCAATCCAGTGCCCGGTTGAGGTCGCGGATCGTCATTGCGCCGTCGATCCAGTAATTGCCATCGTCGCTGCGCTTGACCGCGTGTGCGCCATCGGGATCGAACTCGTCGGTGATTTCGCCCACGATTTCCTCGAGGATGTCTTCAAGCGTGATCAATCCCTGCAGGGCCCCGTATTCATCCACCACAAGCGCAAAATGCGTACGGCGGCGCAGGAATTGGCGCATCTGATCGTCAAGCGATGTGCTATCCGGAATGAAATAGGGCTTCATCGCCACGTCGGCGAATTTGAAGCTGGTCATCGCTTCGGCGGGTTTTTCGCTTTCTTGCATGAAACGGTACATTGCACGGAAAAGATCCTTGGCATGCACCACGCCGATGATGTTTTCGGGATCACCACGGAACACTGGTAAGCGGGTATGGTTTGACTCCAGACACTGGCGCAGAATCTCCTGCGGGTCATTGTCGGCGTCGATCATCTCGATCCCCGACCTGTGAAGCATGATCTCTTCCACGGTGCGTTCGCTGAGGTCCAACGCGCCCAGAATGCGGTCACGGTCTTCCTTTTCCACCACGCCTTCGGAGTGGCCCAGTTGCAGGGCGCCAGCGATTTCTTCGCGAACGGCAAGGATGTGGCTGTCAGGGTCAGTCTTCACACCGAAGATGCTCAGCACGCCACGCACAAGAACGCGGACTGCGCCGACAATGGGAGAGAACACTTTGATGATCAACGCAATGACTGGCGACACCCGACTGGCGGCGGTTTCGGGGTTGGTGATGGCATAGGTTTTGGGCAACACCTCGGCAAAGACCAGCACCAGCACGGTCATTACCAATGTCGCCAATGCAACACCGGATTCGCCGAACATTCGGGTGAACAGTGCAGTGGCCAGCGACGTGGCAAGAATGTTGACCAAGTTGTTGCCCAGCAGGACCGATCCGATCAGGCGCTCATTGTCTTCTGTGATGACCAGCGCGCGGTCTGCGCCTTTGGAGCCTTTGTCGGACATTGAGCGCAGCTTGCCACGCGATGCGGCCGTCAGCGCGGTTTCCGAGCCACTGAAGAATGCCGACAGCACCAGCAAACCAATGATGGCTGATGACGTGATCCAGAAAGCGGCGTCAGCCGCGGGTAATGCGGGTTCCATAAGATCCAACGTTTTGAAAACTTGAAAGGGTTATGGGGTCAGTACCCGGCGCGTTCAAGAGCCGTGGCTTAGTCGCGCGCCATTGGGTGGTGATCCAGCACCAACTCTTTCAGCCGTTCTTCCAGAACATGTGTGTAGATTTCGGTGGTCGAAACATCGGCATGGCCCAGAAAAGTCTGGATCGCCCGCAGATCGGCCCCGTTGGCCAAAAGATGCGTGGCAAACGCATGGCGCAGCGTGTGTGGCGTGACTTTGGAGGGCGACACACCGCCCTCAACAGCCAAATCCTTGATCAGCACATAAAAGGCATGGCGTGTCAGATGACCTGATTTGCCACGTGACGGGAAGAGGAAGGTTGAGGCGGATTTGCCTTGCACGCGGGCCTCATCCTCCATCGCTTCGCGCGTTTTTAGCCAGTCGCGTAGCGAGGCGCGGGCGGGCGGGGAAAGCGGCACCATGCGTTCCTTGCCGCCTTTGCCGCGGATCAGCAGCATCCTTGGATCGCCCTTGGCCGACGATAGCGGCAGGGATACCAGTTCACTGACCCGCATACCCGTTGCGTAAAGAAGCTGCATCAGGCAGGTGTTGCGTTCGCGTTCAGCGGGACTGCGCCCATGAGCGGTTGCGGCCTCAAGAAGGCGGTCGACTTCTTCGGTGGACAGCGTCTTGGGCAAGCGTTTGTCACGCCCCGGGCCGCTGATCTGCACAGCCGGGTTGTCAGCGCGAAAGCCCTCTTCGAAACAAAAACGATAGAGTTGTTTGATGGCAGACAGGCGCCGGGCTCGGGTGGATTTCGCCAGTCCTTGCGCATCACAATGCACAAGGTAATTTTCGACATCGGTTTTCTGCGCAGCAGAGAGGGACGATCCTGAACCCGCAAGCCAGTCCGTGAAATCCGCTAAATCCCTAGCATAGGCCAATTGCGTGTTTGTTGCCGCCCCTCGTTCGGCGGCTTGTGCATCAAGAAAAGCAGCGATCCAGTGAAGATCGTTCATCTCCGTGCGCCTTCCATGTCGAGAATGGCAATCTGCAACGCGGCGCGACGAGCCGTGTCTTCTAGTCCGAAAGCTCGCAAGGCACGCAGCGCGTCGGTCAATTCGGCATCGTTGCCACTGGCACCGGAGCCAAATTTTTCAATCGTCAATAGCAAGGCTTCGCCCAGCCGATTTTGCGAAGGCATGCCTGCAAGATCAGATGGTGCTTGAGCCGGGCTAGACCAAGCGCTTGCCAATGCCGTCGCATGAGGCAAGTCCGTTGCGCCGCCCGCAGGTTGCTGCCCTAGGGCGATAGCGGCAAGGAAGACCAGATGGGGATCGGGGGTGTTTATAAGGCTTTGGGCAATGGTTTCGTAGTCATCGGACAGCAATCCTGCCGTGGCCGCGATGATCTGGGCGCGCTGCGACAGCGGCAATCCCTGTAGCCGTGATGCAAAGAGCTTTGAAAAAGGCACCAAGAGCCCTGCTGTCCGCATTTGCGGCCAAACTGCCTCAAGCGCCGAGGAAAGCGCACCTGGATCGCCGGTGGTCAGTGCAGTTTCAAATCTTTGTAGCGCCTCGACCCGATCCCAGATGCCACCAGAAGCGGCACGCATCTGTGCTGTGTAGACTCCCAAAAGCTGGTTGCTGTCGATTGCGCCCACACGGGCCAGCCGTTCTGCCGCTTGCAACTGCGCACGCCAACCAGCGTTGCCAGTCAGTTCGACAACGGCGAAGGGCAAGGGCAGGGGCGTGGTTGGCAGCGCCTCGCCGATCGCTTCGAACAGGCGGAATTGCAACGGTGTTGGTCGCACAGGCGGCTGTATCGGTGTGGCGTCTTCGCTGTATTCTGGATCGAGAAATCGAAGAAGGAGTTCTGCATCCAGATCGGACAATTGCCCCAGCACGACCCCGGTCTGATAAATGGTCATCGCATGCGGGAAATCGCCGCTTCGCGTCGCGCACCAGATTCGGGTGGGCAAGTCGTTGCTCAGGCTAGGGGTGTCGTTCAAGACACCGCAGAGCGCCTCATCCGAAGAGGTCAGCAACGCCAGATCGAAAGCCAGATCGAACAGTTGTGGCGACAGATCGCCAACCCGTTCCACCAATGCTTCGGCAGGGGCAACCAGCCCGTGCGCGTAAAGCAGGTTCACGCGCGCATGAAGCACTGCGTCGCTTTTGGCGCTGGATGGGGGGTCTGCTTCGGCCAGTGTTAGGACGTGAAGTAATTCGGTCAGTGCGGGCACCGCCGGTCGGCGTGATTGCATCCGGTTCAGCGTCGCGATGAGATCGGACTCGTTGCTGCCCCGCCAAAGGGTCTGTGGCAGGCCGGTTACAGAACTCGGCAGCAGTCCCACACCGTTGACCCCCGGTGCATCAAGGGGTTGCACCTCGACATCGGGAACAGTCGCGCTTTGGGCAATCGGGTTGACGTTCGGCGTTGAAACCACGGGTGGGACGTTGCGCTGTACCGCCAACCAGTCGATGGCAGACAATGGCTGATTTTGCGTCTGCTCTTGCGCGGCGGCTGGCCATGCCAAGCAGGCCAAAACTAGGATGGTTGGTTTAATCTGCATCCAGTGTCACAGGTTGTCTGACTTCCGTTTGCGGCGGCGAAAAATCCGCGCCGAAAAACGGCCCAACATAGGCATAGGCTATCAGCGCTATGACGCCGATAATCAATAAATAGATCAGCCATTTTATGATGCGACCCATGACGCCCCTTGCCCTGCCTCGTTGATTTTTTCCAAGTTATAACTGGCCTTTTGCCTAAGATCACGTCATTCAACGCCCGTTGTCAAAAAATTGGCGGCACTTAGCCGAGATACAAGGGGTTTGTCAGGGGCAATGCAGGCAAGACTCAAGAAAACGGTGGTTCTGGTCGGCATGATGGGCGCCGGGAAAACAGCCGTTGGTAAAGCTCTGGCCGCAATGCTTCACGCCCCGTTTCTTGATTCGGATTCCGAAATCGAGAAGGCCGCGAACATGACCATCCCCGAGATTTTCGCACGCGATGGCGAGGCATTCTTTCGGGTCAAAGAGCGGCAGGTCATTTCGCGGCTACTTGAGCGGGAAAAAGGCGTTCTGTCCACAGGTGGCGGTGCTTACATGGCGGATGAAAACCGAGAGATCATTTCGAAGAACGGTGTCGCGGTGTGGTTGAACGCCGATCTAGATCTCTTGTGGCAGCGCGTTCGACACAAAGACACAAGGCCCTTACTGCGCGTTCCTGACCCGTTTGGTGCGCTCAAGCGGTTATATGATGAACGGGTGCCAGTGTACGCAAAAGCGGATCTGAGCGTGCAATCTGAACAGGGGCTTTCAATCGACGATATGGCGTTGCGGGTGATCGACGTGCTGAAAACGCGCCCCGACATTCTGGAGGTGCAGGAGTGATTGATACGGTTCATGTTCCGCTGGAAGGACGCGCCTATGATGTGCGGATCGGGACTGATCTTTTGTCACGGGCGGGTGCTGAAATTGCACCGCTTTTGAAACGTTCACGCGTGGCCATTGTCACAGATGCCCACGTTGCGGACCTGCATCTTGCGGCTCTGGAAGCGGCGCTCGCTGCTGAAGGCATTGCTTCGGTCAGTCTGACACTGCCCGCAGGTGAAAGCACCAAGGGTTGGCCGCAGTTCGAGCGCACCGTGGAATGGCTGCTGGAGCAGAAAGTTGAACGCCGCGATGTGGTTGTGGCACTGGGCGGTGGGGTCATCGGTGATCTGGTGGGATTTGCCGCTGCAGTTCTGCGGCGGGGTGTGCGGTTCGTGCAAATCCCGACGTCACTTCTAGCGCAGGTGGACAGCTCGGTCGGCGGCAAAACCGGAATCAATGCGCCGCAGGGGAAGAACCTGATCGGCGCTTTTCATCAGCCCGCACTGGTTTTGGCGGACATTTCCGTACTCAACACGCTGCCCAAACGCGATTTTCTGGCGGGCTACGGCGAGGTTGTGAAATACGGTCTTCTTGGGGATGCGGCGTTTTTCGATTGGCAGGATCAAAATGCCACACGCATTGCCGCACGTGACCCAGAAGCATTGGCCTACGCAGTCAAACGGTCGGTCGAAATGAAAGCCGAGATCGTGGTGCGAGACGAGACTGAACAGGGCGACCGCGCGCTGTTGAACCTTGGGCACACGTTCTGTCATGCATTCGAAGCCGCCACCGGCTATTCCGACCGGCTACTGCACGGCGAAGGAGTGGCCATTGGCTGCGCGCTTGCGTTCGAGCTGTCGTCGCGCTTGGGACTGTGTTCGCAAGAAGAGCCAAGCCGCGTGCGCGAGATGCTTAGCACGATGGGGATGAAGGTCACGCTTGCGGATATTGATGGTGACTTGCCGGATGCGCAGGCGCTGCTTGATCTGATGGGGCAGGATAAAAAGGTGATCGACGGACAGTTGCGCTTTATCCTTGCGCGCGGCATCGGCAAAGCCTTCGTCACATCTGACGTGCCGTCAGACACGGTACTGAAGCTGCTAGAGGACTCGCTGTCCGAGCGATAAAGAAAGGCGCTTAGAAAAGCGCCTTTCTTGCTTAGAACGGGATTTCGTCGTCGATATCGCGGGCTGGGGCGCGTGCAGGGCCACCGCCACCACCGCTGGAGCCGCCATAGTCGTTCCCGCCATGCCCGCCGCCGTAGTCGCCACCATAATCGCCACCACCACTGCTGCTACCACCGCCGTAACCACCGCCACCGCCGCCATCGCGGCTGTCGAGCAGGGTCAGTTCACCGCGGTAAGGGCGCAAAACGACCTCGGTGGTGTAGCGATCCTGACCAGATTGGTCCTGCCATTTGCGGGTTTCCAACTGGCCCTCAATATACACCTTGGAGCCCTTTTTGAGATATTGTTCGGCGATGCGTGCCAAAGGTTCGGAAAAGATGGCAACGCTGTGCCACTCGGTCCGTTCCTTGCGTTCCCCGGTATTGCGGTCTTTCCAGTTCTCTGACGTGGCGATCCGCAGGTTGCAGACCTTGCCGCCGTTCTGGAACGTGCGCACTTCTGGATCGCGGCCGAGATTGCCGACGATGATGACCTTGTTGACTGAACCGGCCATGTTTCCCCCATCTTGAATTCGAATCTATGACGCGCCGCGTCGTTTGAGTGACCCTACACCAGCGGTCTGCCGAATTGCCATCCGCTATTGGCAAAAGCTCTCTGCGCCATTCCATCAGCTTGTGGTTAACAAATGGTGAGCAACCAAGGCTGGTATGAAATGCGAATCCAGACTATACACCTGCAAAATCTCAACGTGGGGCGTGAGCAGTGATGCGAACAACAAGACAGAGATTTGTTGCGGTGTTGTGTGCGACCGCAATGATGAGTGCGGGCACAGTTAGTGCCGAGGTGCTGTCCACAAAGAACCGTGTGGCGCTCTTTTCCAGCAAAACCAAGGTATTGGATTCGCGAGCGGCGCAGCAGTACAAAAGTTCTGTGCGGTTGCAGCCACCCAAAGTTGTTACCCCGACCAAATGGGGCGACGCGGGCGCGGACGGGTCAGTGCCGAAATACCGGGGGCGGTATTCGGGTGTCTATGCTGGCATGGCACGAGACGCCGCCCGTCGCCACGGTATCCCCGAAGATCTGTTCCTACGACTGGTTCAGCAGGAATCGAACTTTAATCCCGACGCACGGTCACACAAAGGCGCGATTGGTTTGGCACAATTGATGCCAGGCACGGCGCAATACCTGCGTGTTAACCCAAACGATCCGGCGGAAAACCTCGATGGTGGTGCACGCTACCTTAAGGAACAGTACCGCAAATTCGGTCAATGGCCTTTGGCGCTGGCAGCATATAATGCGGGGCCAGGCGCTGTTGAGAAACACAACGGCATTCCGCCGTACCGCGAGACCCGCAACTACGTAAAAAAGATCTGGGGTCGGTAAACCGTTTCAGTTCAGGTGTGTACCGCCGATTGTTTCCGATGCGCCCGAATGAGGCAGAACGGCTATCATTTTTCCAGAACTTTCACAGATCAACGCCAAAACCGATCTATTCAGGTCAAACTACTGCCCCATTCCGCCGTCACAACAGCATCAGAAAACGTGGAATTGTACCCAAGGCCAAACCCGCCGCATTGGCGATCTAAGCTGGGGAATATGGAGAGTGGCATGATTAAGTTCATCAACAGCTTTCAAGCCGACGAGTCCGGCGCTGTTACTGTAGATTGGGTGGTTCTGACCGCCGCAGTTGTGGGTATGGCGATGCTGACCTATGTGGGTCTGGCTGACAATACGCAGGCCGTAACCGACGCAACGGGTGCTGCAGTCTTGACGGCGCAAGACTTCTTGACCAATTGATCACGCATACATCCAAGCGACTTATAGAAGCGCTTGGGTGACGCGTGACCCTTGGGTGAGTCATCTCACCCTGACGCGGCTGATTATTCAGCCGCGATTTGTATAACAGGTTCCATGCTTGCCAATTGCTCATCGCTGAGATGGCACTTGACCTGATGTCCGTCGCCAAGCTGCCGAACGGGTGGCACGTCTTTTTCACAAAGCCCACCGGGCACTTGTGATTTCCAGCGGCAACGCGTCTGGAAAGGACACCCCGAGGGCGGGTTCATCGCTGACGGAATATCGCCCTCAAGTACGATATGCTTTTTTGTAACCCGCGTGTCCGCAATGGGGACAGCCGATAGCAACGCCTCGGTATAGGGGTGGTAAGGTGGTGCAAACACCTGATCCGTTGTGCCCAACTCGACGACGTGGCCAAGATACATAACCATAACGCGATCAGATAGATAGCGAACGATGCTCAGGTCGTGGCTAATGAACAGAAGCGTGGTCTTCTGTTCGCGCTGAATCTCCATAAGAAGGTCTGTTACCGCCGCCTGTACCGACACGTCCAACGCCGATACGGGTTCGTCTGCAACGACAATCCGTGCATTCCCCGCAAACGCGCGCGCGATGCCGACACGCTGTTTCTGTCCCCCCGACAGTTGGCGTGGCATCCGGTCGGCAAAGGCACGAGGCAGTTTGACGAGGTCAAGCAGTTGCAGCATCCGTTCGCGCCGCTCCGCATCATTGGTGCCGATGCCGAACACTTCCAGCGCGCGGATGATCTGCCGTCCCACTGTCATCGACGGGTTAAGCGTATCGAACGGGTTCTGGAATACCATCTGCACGTCCGCGATGGTCTGCGTGTCGCGCGCTTCAATTGGTGTGGATTCGATGTTGCGGTTGTCGAGCAGGATCTGCCCGTCTGTCGCAGTTTCAAGCCCCATAAGCACCTTGGCAAAGGTAGACTTGCCACATCCGGATTCGCCAACAATGGCCAGTGTCTCGGATTCGCGCGCCTCAAAGCTTAGGGTTTCATTCGCTTTGACGACTTTCGTGTCGCCGCGTTTTCCGAATAAAGCATTTGCGGCAACTTCGTAATATTTCTTGAGGTTGTCCATTTTAAGAACAACCCGGCCCGGTTCGGACTTGAGCGTTGTGTCGCCAGCTTCCATCGGGGCTTGCCAATCGATCTCTTGGAAACGCAAACAGCGCGTTCGGTGTCGATCGTTGCCCGGCACTTCTGCCATTCTGATATCCGTCGCGTCGCAGCGGCCAGCTTCGAAATAATCGCAACGTGGGCCGAAATTGCATCCGGGTGGGCGTTCATGGGGCAGGGGAAAGTTGCCGGGAATGGCCCGCAGCGGGCGTGCGTTCTTGTCTGCGCCAGGCAGCGGAATGGACCGGAACAGGGCCTGTGTGTATGGGTGCTGCATCTCGTCGAACACGTCTTTGATCGATCCGGTTTCGACAGCTTCCCCAGAATACATGACACACAACCGGTCGCAGGTTTCCAGAACCAGACCAAGGTTGTGGCTGATGAACAGCATCGAGGTACCGTACTTCTTGCCCAGTTCTTTGACCAACTCAACGACTGCGGCTTCAACGGTCACGTCCAGGGCTGTGGTCGGTTCGTCAAGGATCAGCAATGACGGTTCGGCCATCAACGCCATGGCGATCACGATCCGCTGTTGTTGCCCACCAGAAAGCTGGTGAGGGTAGGCATCAAGGATACGCTTTGGATCTGGCAATTTTACATCCGTGACCACCTGTAGCGCGCGATCGTACGCCTCTTTTTCAGATGATCCGCGGTGGATCATTGGCACTTCCATCAACTGGCGCCCAATTTTCATCGCCGGATTAAGCGAGGCCATGGGCTCTTGATATATCATCGCAATTTCCGAGCCACGGATCTGGCGCAACTCTTCCTGGCTCATAGTGTTCAGGTCGCGGCCTTTGAACTTGATCGACCCACCAACAACGCGGCCGTTCTTTCCAAGATCCTGCATCACGCCAAGTGCGACGGTCGATTTACCGCAACCGGATTCACCGACCAACCCCACGGCTTCACCGGGCATCACCTTGACCGAGAAGTCCATGACCGCCGGAATTTCCCGAAGCCTCGTAAAAAAGGAAATCGACAAGCTCTCGATTTCAAGAATGGGGCCGTCGTAATCGTCTGTCATTATGTCTATCCCTGTCGGATCGGGGGTTTTGCCCCTCTTCATCTTGCCAAGTAAACTCCGGGGGTCTGGGGGCAGCGCCCCCAGACCACCCTTGGTCAATCTCGCAGGCTTTCCTCACGCAAACCGTCAGCGAGCAAGTTCAGTCCAAGAACCATGCTGAGCAGTGCCACAGCGGGAACAATTGCGGGGTGCAGGTACACTTGCAGTAGCCGCCGTCCATCATTGATGGTGGTGCCCCAGTCCGGACTTTCCGGTGGCAGGCCAAGGCCGAAAAAACCCAGTGTGCCCAAAAGGATGGTGGTGTAGCCGATCCGCAGACAGAAATCGACGATCAGCGGTCCACGCGCATTGGGCAGGATTTCCCAAAGCATGATGTACCATGGACGTTCGCCCCGGGTCTGGGCGGCGGCAACATAGTCGCGGGTTTTGATGTCCATCGTCAAACCGCGCACGATACGGAACACTGTGGGCGAATTGACAAATACCACCGACACGAAGACCACAAGAATCCCGCCTTGAAGGTTAAACAGATCCACTGCATCAGGTAGCAGCTTGAGAGCTGTCCCGGGCTGCGAAATCAGCGACAGGTACAACCATCCCATGATCCCAAGAACCACGATCAGCATTGGCGTTCGGACCTTTGGTTGCGTGCGATAGCGTGAATTGAGCAGCACACCGACAAAGATAATCGGGAAGATGAACAACACCATCGCCATGTAATTGGGGATGCCGGTGTCCACGATTTCAGGCGTGACCAGTAGGTAGAACAGTAAGATTACCGGAAAGGCGAGGATCAGGTTCGCCAGGAAACTGAGGAACGTGTCCAGTTTGCCGCCATAGTACCCGGCAGGCAGGCCAAGTGTGATCCCGACCATAAAGGCAAAGACCGTTGCCATGGGTGCGATCTGCACCACCACCCATGCCCCTTTGACCATTCGGCTGAACACATCGCGGGCAAGGTTATCCCCACCAAATAGGTAGTATGGGTAATATCCCTCTTCGGCCCCCGCCAAAGGTGTGCCCGGAGCCTTGTTCTTCATTCCCGACACTTGGGACAATGGATCATGAGTGATGATTAGGTCCATCGCGCCAAAAATACCGGTGAACACCCAGAACATCACCAGCGCAAAGCCGATCATGCCGATGGTGCTGTCGAAAAGTTTGCCATAAAGGCCCAGGCGACGCTTGTAGACCATGGACAAGGTGAACACGACCACCAGTGCGACCCAGACGGGTATGAACTGAATGAAGACGCGTGTGATGATTTCAAACCAGTTGAGCGGTTCCATAATGCTATTCTTTCCGCTCAGGACACGCTGATGCGTGGGTTAAGATAAACGTAGCCGATGTCGGATATGAGCTGAGTGATCAGCACCACAAAGACCGAGACGACGGACACGCCAAGCAGCAATTCGATGTCGTTGTTCCCCGCAGCCTGCACCAGCGTCCAGCCAAAGCCTTTGTAGTTGAACAGGGTTTCTACGATCACAACGCCGTTCAGAAGCCATGGGAATTGTAGCATGATCACTGTGAACGGGGCGATCAAAGCGTTGCGCAGCGCATGTTTCATGACGATGTTGGGAAAACTCACCCCCTTCAATCGGGCGGTGCGGATGTATTGCGCGGTCATCACCTCGGCCATGGATGCGCGGGTCATGCGCGCGATATAGCCCATGCCATACAGCGCGATCGTTATCACGGGCAGGGCGAAGTTTTCAAAGTTGGCCGACTCCATTGCGCTGGTTGCGGTGCCTTTGAACCACTTAAGCCCGGCGGCAGAGGACGCGAAAATCGCAATCAGGATAACCCCGGACACGTATTCCGGCGTGGCGGTGGTGGTGATCGCAATCGTCGACAATCCGCGGTCGGTTTTTGAACCCTCTCGCATCCCTGCCAACACGCCCAGAATAAGCGCCGAAGGCACCATGACGACCATCACCCAGAACATTAGTTTGCCCGTCAAACCCAATCGGGTTGAGATGATGCTGCCCACTTCGTCCTTAAAGACCGTCGAAAAACCCCAATTACCCTGCAAGATCCCGCAGAAGTTCGGCGCTTCTTCCGGTGACGTGCCGGGTCTGATGCAGCGCCCCTGTATGGTTCCGTCCGCGTTTTCATGCCGGTAAGACGGCAAGACGCCCAGCCATTCGCCATATTTCACAAACATCGGTTGGAGATAGCCGTTCTTTTCCAGATAGCTGGTGACTTCGGCGTCACTCATCCGAAAATTGCCTTGCGTCTTCGCAAGCTTTTCGAGGTTCGGATAGAGATTGGTCAATGTGAAAACGAGGAACGTCAGGCACAGACCCGTAAGGATCATGATGACAAGCCGCCTCAGTATGAAAAGTCCCATGAATCACCCTGTTGGTGGACGGCGCATCGTCTCACCCGGTTTTTTTATGCTTTAAGCGTCTCGTCCCGTAGGACGAAAAAACCGCGCCCGGTGGGGCGCGGTTTGTTTGGTTAAGATCAGGCTTTGAAACCGAACTTGTACAGCTGCGGCAAGTCCGCAATGTGCTTTTCAACACCCACCAAATTGTCGCGATGGTGGCGGATCGCGGTGCGCCAATACGGCTGAATGGTCACACCTTCGTCGATCATGATTGCCTGCAGCTTACCCATGACTTCACGACGGGCATCCACATCGGCCAGCGAATTCGCTTCGGAAAGAAGCGCGTCGAACTCTTCGTTGGCAAAGCCAGCTTCGTTCCACGCCACACCGGAACGGTACGCGAGGCCCAGAACCTGTGTGCCCAGCGGGCGATGGTTCCAGTTGGTCGATGAGAACGCGTATTTCGTCCAGTCGTTCCAGAAGGTCGAACCCGGCAGAACAGTGTGCTTGGCCTTGATACCAGCGTCGTTCAACTGAGCCACGACAGCTGCGGTCGTGTTACGGCGCCAGTCGTCGTCAATGGATTGAACTTCGTGTTCGAAGTCGCCCATTCCTGCCTCGTCCATGAGCGCCTTCGCCTTGGCTGGATCAAACGGAATACGCGCAACGCTTGCATCGTGTTCCGGGTGCATCGGGCCGACGTGACAGTTGTCTGCGTGGACACCATATCCCGCCATGCCAAGTTCGAGACAAACGTTGTTGTCAACGGCCATCGCAAGCGCTTGGCGCACACGTTTGTCGCCGTAAATCTTGTTGCCGTTGTCATCTTCCGCCAATTGGTTCGGACGAATGACAATGGTAAAGCCTGACGGGATTTCCGACCGTGTCAGGCCGATCGCATCGAACACGTCTACGAATTCGCCTACCGATTCCCAGTTCATGTCGATTTCTTCGGACTCGTAAGCCGAAAGGAAGGCAGCAGGGTCGGTGCCGTAGTCGATAAATTCAATACGGTCGATATACCCACCTTTGCCAGCAGAGTACCCCCACCAATCAAAGCCTTCGTTGCGTACAAGTACGCCCTTCACACCCACTTCGTGGCTTTCAGGAAGCATGAAGCCTGTGCCGATTGGGTTGCTCAGCATGTCGTTCGGGTCAAAGCTGGAATGTACGATGGCGCCTGGGTAGTCGGCCATACCTGGAATCAGCGTGATATCCGGAACCGATGCCTTGAGTAGAACAGTATGGCTGTCCACGACGGTGATGGCACCGTCGGCGGCCTTGCCTGTGCTCTCATCGATGAGTGATGCCATCCGTGCGGCCATCGAGTTGCCTTCAACTTCGGTGTCGCACCAGCCAGCGATGTTGCGCGCAACGTCTTCGGCCGTGAAATCGTCGCCGTTGTTCCACTTTACGCCCTGACGGACCTTCAGAGTGTATTCGGTCGCGTCGTCATTGGCTTCCCAGCTTTCCAGCAGCATTGGGGCGAACGACCCGTCGTTATTGTATTCAACAAGGTATTCGAGCCAGCCAGCCGTGAAGGTAGCGATCTGGGTCCAATCATAGGTGCGCGGGTCTTTCAGTGCGCGGACTTCCATTTGGTAACGGATGGTGCCGCCTTGCTGGGCATGTGCAGCGGCGTGCGCCGGTTGCGTCAGGCCACCCAGCGCATAGGCAGCGGTAGCCGTCAGGCCAAGCGCTGTTGTACGCGTAAGGAACTCGCGGCGATCCATATGACCGTCCTTGAATTCGCGCGCATACATTTCGGCTGACGGATGCAGCCGATCATTCGGAGTGGTGTGCGTCATCTGTTTCTCCCTGTGACACGTTTATTGTCGAGCGACGTGGATTTCGTCATTTGTTGCATCGGATCCACGGGCTTCATTATTTTGACATCATAGCGCCCGATCATTGGGCGCTCGTCAATCGTCAGATTAGACGTTTTGACGTCTGATTGCGACACCTCCATTGTCAATATGCGACATTTCACAGCGGGCAAGGAATTCTCGGCTTATTTTTTGGCTAGAGTTCCGTTGCGTCAACATGGTGCCAGTTGCCCATTCTGGCGCGAAACCAGGTCCGTTGCCGTTTGGCGAATTGCCGTGTGAGAATGGTGGATCGTTCGCGTGCCGTGTTCAGCGTCATCGACCCGTCAATCACCGCCATCAGTTCGGCAGCCCCAATAGCCTTGGCCGACGGCAAGTCGGATGACCATGTCGAGCGGTTTGCGCGGGCCTCATCCATTGCGCCGGTTGCAAGCATTTGGTCGAACCGCGCTTCGATCCTTGGGGTCAGCCATTCCTTCGCTGCCATGACAACAAGCGGCGTGGCGGCGCTTAGTGGTAAGCGGGCAGGGGCGGTGTCATCCTGCCAGTCCGACAGACCCTTTCCCGTGCTTTTTAAAACCTCCCATGCGCGCTGAACCCGCATCGGGTTCGCGATGTCGATCCGCTCGCGGGTCTTTGCGTCCAACTCTTCGACCAGCGCTGCATGGCCTTCCGTGTCAATCCGGGACATCGCCGTGCGTCGAACGTCGTCTGGGGTTTCGGGAATTTGCGCAAGGCCTTCGGTAAGGGCGGTGAAATACAAGCCTGTTCCGCCGACAATAATGGGGCGTATGTCCGGCGTGAGGTAAGATTCCAGATCACGCAACCAGTCGCCTACGGAATATGCAACGTCGCCCGCAACGTGCCCATACAGCGCATGCGGTGCGCGTGTTTCGTCCGCCTCGGATGGGCGTGCTGTCAGGATGCGCCAATCCGAATACACCTGGATCGCGTCTGCATTGACGATCACACCGCCTTGTGCCTCGGCGATGCGCAGCGCCAGCTCAGATTTCCCGCTTGCTGTCGGGCCTGCGATCAAGACGGGTTTCTTGGGGTCTATTTGGGCGATCCAGTCCGAAACGCTGTGCGGCACGCTTGTTTATCCTTAGTGATTTGCGGCATTTACGGCCAGTTCGTCGGACAGGGCGACTTCGCCTTGCCCCGAGGCCGGTTTTCCGACAGGTTGCGGGCAACTTTAGACTCTCGTTGAAACGGAGCGCAACATGGCGGATTCGCAAACCCCTCATCCGAAATACAAACGCGTAATGCTCAAGATCTCGGGCGAAGCGCTGATGGGGGATCAAGGTTTCGGATTGCACCCCCCAACCGTTCAGCGCATCGCGCAAGAGGTCAAATCAGTTCACGATCTTGGGGTCGAGATTTGCATGGTCATCGGCGGCGGCAACGTGTTTCGGGGGTTGCAAGGCAGCGCACAAGGTATGGAGCGCACCACAGCCGACTATATGGGTATGCTTGCCACGGTGATGAACGCACTGGCGATGCAGTCAGCACTGGAAGAACAGGGGGTGTTCACCCGCGTGATCTCTGCCATCCGCATGGACGAGGTGGCCGAGCCCTATATCCGTCGCCGTGCAGTGCGACACCTTGAGAAAAAGCGAGTGTGCGTTTTCGCTGGTGGCACGGGGAACCCTTATTTCACAACCGATACCGCCGCGGCATTGCGCGCCAACGAGATGAACTGCGAAGCGATCTTGATGGGCAAGAACGGCGTTGACGGGATTTACGACAAAGATCCCCGTACGAACCCTGATGCCAAGCGCTATGATGCTGTGACCTATGACGAAGTGCTGCAAAAGAACCTTAAGGTCATGGACGCCTCGGCCATTGCGCTTGCGCGTGACAACAGCCTCCCGATTATTGTGTTTTCGCTGGATGAACCGGGTGGTTTCCGCGGTATCCTTGCTGGTGACGGCACCTACACAAAGGTGCATGGCGGGTCGAAAGCTGGGGCGGGCGAGGCGGCTTGACCAAACCGTCACAGCGCGGCAGGTGAATAAACCACAGTGACGCAAGGTGCTATACTTTCGGGCACGTGTCGCTTAGAACGCAAAACAAAGCACAAAAACCGCTCTTGAGGGCCACATGGCAGACGACTTCATTCTCGACACCGACGATCTGACGCGCCGTATGGATGGCGCGATGGCGAACCTGCGCACGGAATTCGCCTCTCTGCGCACCGGCCGGGCCAGCGCGTCTATGCTAGAGCCTGTGATGGTTGACGCATATGGCAGCATGACTCCGATCAATCAGGTTGGCACTGTCAACGTACCGGAACCCCGGATGGTCACGGTCAACGTTTGGGACAAAGGTCTGGTCGGTAAGGTCGAAAAAGCGATCCGTGAAAGCGGTTTGGGCATCAATCCGCAGCTCAATGGCACAATCATCATGTTGCCGATCCCGGAACTGAACGAGGAACGCCGCCGCGAGTTGGGTAAGGTTGCAGGCCAATACGCCGAACACGCGCGCGTTTCGGTGCGCAACGTCCGGCGCGACGGTATGGACCAGATCAAGAAGGCCAAGTCAGACGGACTGTCAGAGGACGACCAGAAGTTCTGGGAAGCCGAGGTTCAAGAGTTGACCGATAGTTACATTAAGAAGATCGACGCTGCTTTGGAGACAAAGCAGGAAGAGATCATGCAGGTCTGAGACCGCGCAGGAAGGACCGCGTCCGAATGTCAAAGCCCACAGCTACAGATGACGGCCCGCGCCATGTTGCGATCATCATGGACGGAAACGGTCGTTGGGCTACCCAGCGGGGCCGACCGCGCCTTTTTGGTCATCAAGCGGGGGCGCGTCGCGTCCGCGAAATTGTTCAAGCGTGTCCCGATCTTGGGGTGGATTACCTTACGGTTTTTGCGTTCTCGACCGAGAATTGGAAGCGGACTCAGTCTGAAGTAGCTGGGTTGATGAATCTGTTTCGTCGCTACATCACTCGTGAAGCTAAGTCGCTTAAGGAAAATGATGTGTGCGTCCGATTCATCGGCGACCGCGTGCGGCTTGACAAAAAACTGGTCTCAATGATGGACGAGCTTGAGGCGCTGACGGCGAATTGCCAATCGGTGAACCTGACGATCGCGATCAACTATGGGGGGCGGGACGAGGTTGCACGCGCCACCAAACGGTTAGCGAAAGATGTTGCCACTGGGCGGCTCAATCCTGATGATGTGGATGAAGAAACGCTGCCAAAGTATTTGGATACATGCGTTCTTCCCGATCCAGACCTTGTTATTCGTACCAGCGGTGAGGCACGCATTTCGAATTTCCTGCTATGGCAATCAGCATATTCTGAATACGAATTCATCGATACGCTGTGGCCGGATTTTACGGCCGACGAATTCCGCACTTTGGTCGGTGGCTTTGGAACCCGCGAACGCAGGTTCGGGGCCGTGGTGGCATGACATCCGGCAAGTGGGACGATCTAGCCCCGCGGTTGTTTTCAGCCGTGGCAATGGTTGCCATCGGCGCGCTTGGCGTTTGGCTGGGCGGACTTTGGTTCCACGCGCTGATCGCGATTGTCGTTGGCCTGATGGTCTGGGAACTGGTGGGCATGTTGGACACCGAACGCAGCAAGAGCCCAATTATCTTGGCGGTGGTCTCTGGTTTGGCATCGATGATCGCCATCGAAATTCCTGCATCGTTGGCGCTGCCGTTGCTGATGATGCCGTCAATGCTTGGCCTTGGCCGGATGGAACGGGGCGGTGTGACCTATGCCGTGTTCACCGCATTTATTCTGTTGGCAGGATACGGCCTGATGAGTCTGCGTGACGATTTTGGCCTGACTTGGATGGTTTGGTTGCTGCTTGTTGTCGTGGTTACCGACATCGCTGGATATTTCGCAGGTCGTTTGATCGGTGGCCCCAAGCTTTGGCCGCGCGTTAGCCCTAAAAAAACATGGTCTGGCACTTTGGCTGGTTGGGCTGGATCGTCGGTTGTCGCGATGCTTTTTGCCGGAGTGACCAGTGCTGGTTTGGGGCTGATTGGGGTGAGTATTGCTGTCAGCATGGCCAGCCAGATCGGTGACATTGCCGAAAGCGCCATAAAACGCCGGGCAGGGGTGAAAGACAGCTCGCACCTGATCCCAGGTCATGGTGGTTTGCTTGACCGCTTTGATGGGATGCTGGGCGCTGCCTTGTTTATCGTGATAGCGGGCCAGCTTGTCGGATTTCCACCGGGGACCCAATGAGGCGGATCACGATTTTCGGGGCCACAGGCTCAATCGGGCAGAACACGCTTGATCTGATTGGTCGGGATCGCGATGCGTACCAGGTCGTCGCGTTGACCGGTGATCAGAACATCGCACAGCTTGCTGGCGACGCCATCAAATTCAATGCCGAAATTGCGGTCACGGCTGATCCCGCGCGTTTGGACGATTTGCGGGCAGCGCTTTCGGGATCGAATGTTGAAGCTGCTGCTGGACCTGCAGCCTTGATCGACGCGGCAAGCCGCCCTGCCGATTGGGTCATGTCGTGTATCGTTGGGTCAGCCGGTCTTGCACCCGGGTTGCGCGCCTTGGAGCAAGGGGCGACCCTTGCGCTTGCCAATAAGGAAAGCATGGTTTGCGCCGGGCAGCTTATGCTGTCGACCGCGAAGGCGCACGGTGCCTCAATCTTGCCAGTCGACAGCGAACATTCTGCGGTATTTCAAGCGCTGATCGGTGAAGACCTAAGCGCGGTAGAGCGCGTTATTATTACCGCCTCGGGCGGTGCTTTTCGTGATTGGCCGCTTGAAGATTTGGCCAATGCGACACCGGAACAGGCGGCGACGCACCCCAATTGGGACATGGGCCAACGGATTACAATCGACAGCGCATCTATGTTTAATAAAGCGTTGGAGTTGATTGAAACCAAAGAGTTCTTTCAGATCGATCCTTCGATCATCGAAGCCGTGGTCCATCCTGAATCCATGATCCACGCCTTGGTGGGGTTTCGCGATGGTGCATTGATGGCACACGTCGGGCCGCCCGATATGCGTCACGCCATCGGGTTCGCGTTGCACTACCCGGATCGCAAGTCGCTTCCCGTTGAACGCTTGGACTTGGTAAAGCTGGGTCAGCTTACCTTTCGCCCCGCAGACGAAACCCGTTGGCCTGCGCTTCGCCTAGCCCGAGAGGTCATGGCGGCAGGTGGATTGTCCGGTGCCGTGTTCAATGCCGCAAAGGAACGCGCACTGGATGGGTTCATCAAAAAGCACATTGGTTTTCAACAGATCGCGGTGGTCGTGGAAGAGGTATTGTCCAGAGTTTCGGCGCATCCGGGTCATATTGATGCCGCCATCACCCTTGATAACGTCATCAAGCTAGACCATCTCGCTCGGGTACGGGCATATGAAATCATGAACGAATTAGAGGGTTGAACTTTGGATATTGCAGCGTTGTTGCCGCAGTTTGGTAGTGTGATTTGGACCCTCTTCGCTTTTGTGGTTGCCTTGTCGATCATCGTCGCCATTCACGAATATGGCCATTACATCGTTGGCCGCTGGTCGGGCATTGATGCGGATGTGTTTTCACTTGGGTTCGGTCCGGTGCTGTTCTCGCGCGTCGATAAACGCGGCACGAAATGGCAATTCGCGCTTTTGCCACTGGGCGGCTACGTAAAATTCAAAGGTGACAGCAATGCCTCCGGCGGCAAGGATGACGAGGCAATGTCTGCGCTGTCCGAAGAAGAGCGGCGGCGTACGATGAATGGTGCGCCGCTTTGGGCGCGCGCCGCAACTGTTGCGGCGGGCCCTGCGTTCAACTTTGCACTGTCGATCCTCATATTTACCGCCATTCTCATGTTGCGCGGCGAAGTTACCGACCCAGTCAAGGTGGGTGAATTGCGCGCGGTTCCGGCCCAGAACGAACTTCAGGTGGGCGATATCCTGTTGGGAATTGAAGGCGTGGAATTGCCTGCGTACGGCGAATCCTCAAGCTTCCAATCGTTCCTTGATGAATTGCCGCAGCAAGAGCATCTGGATTACACCGTTCAACGTGGCGATGACACGTTGGTGGTGCAGGGCCCGTACGTTTATCCGCCCGTGGCGACACAAATCGTACCGCGCTCGGCGTCTGATGATGCTGGCTTTCAGGCCGGTGACATCATCGTATCCATCGATGGCCAACAGATTTATGCCTTCGAGCAATTGCGCGAAGCGGTCGAAGGATCAGGCGGCGCGACCCTAAAACTTGAAGTCTGGCGCGATGGCGACATCCGCGTTCTGGAAATGACGCCACGCAGCACTGATGAGCCCCAGCGCGATGGGACGTTCGAAACCAATTACCGCATCGGGATTGTAGGGGGTATGTTCTTTGAACCCGCCACCGAAATGACAGGACCATTCAGCGCGTTTGTTTCGGGTGTTCAGCAAACAGGCCGCATTATTGATGGGTCGCTGTCTGGTCTTTGGTACATGATCACGGGCGCAATTGGCACGTGTAACCTGTCTGGACCGATCGGAATCGCGGAAACCTCTGGGTCAATGGCGTCGCAAGGGACGACAAACTTTATTTGGTTCATCGCAGTTCTCAGCACGGCTGTTGGTCTGTTGAACCTTTTTCCGATTCCCGTTCTGGATGGGGGCCATTTGGTGTTTCATGCTTATGAAGCAGTGACCGGACGCCCGCCAAGCGACAACGCGCTTCGCGTTCTTATGGGGATTGGGCTTACCATGCTGCTGTCTCTGATGTTGTTCGCGCTCTATAACGATCTGTTCTGTCCGTAAGGCCTGCAAAAAACGGTACGGATTCGGGGCGATTTCACAGAATCGCCCCGTTTTGCGCCCGATTGCTGACACATTTCACCAGCATTTAATGCACTGGAACCAAAGCATCCGAGGTGCGCCATGCAGACCATTCAAGACAGCTACCGGTCTTTTTCCCTTCTGATCTCGATCAACTGGGATCGGATGTTTTACGTGTCCGCAATCGCGGCTTCGCTGTTTCTGGGCGCTTATCTTGGGACGCTAATGATTGGCGCGATGACACAGCCTGTCGGCTATTGAGCAAACCGGCTTCTGCGCTTTTGACAAGCTAAGGCAATCTCGGTACTCACATCCTAAAAGGGATGTCTGAGTAGGTTGCCAACAATGACACATAAAACAGGCGAGCAGGTAACGCGGAAGTCAGCGCGTAAATCATCGGTCCGTCCATTTCTCATAGCTGCATCGGTCGCGCTTGGTGTTGGGGTCTTCTCTGCGCCGAACATGGCATTGGCGCAGGATTTCCGATTCAACGCGATTTCCGTCGAAGGGAACCAACGCATTGAGGCGGGCACGATTGCCAGCTTTCTGGGCGTGGCACGTGGCGAAACGATCTCTGCCGCAGAACTGAACGATGGTTATCAGCGGGTTCTTGCCTCTGGCCTGTTCGAAAGCGTCGAGATTGAACCGCGCGGCAATACACTTGTCGTACGTGTGATTGAATTCCCGACGGTGAACCGCATCACTTTTGAAGGTAATGCTCGGCTTGATGACGAAACACTGGCGACGCTGGTGCAATCGCAATCGCGTCGTGTGTTCAGCCCATCAACGGCCGAAGCTGATGCCGGACGGATCACAGAAGCCTATTCGCAGCAAGGTCGGATCGCTGCGCGCGTACAGCCCAAGGTCATTCGCCGGTCCGACAATCGCATTGATCTTGTATTTGAAGTCTTCGAAGGTGGCGTGTCCGAGATTGAACGTATCGGCTTTGCTGGCAACCAAGTCTTCAACGACCGTCGTCTGCGCCGGGTTCTGGAAACCAAGCAAGCGGGCATCTTCCGGGCGCTGATCCAATCGGACACCTTTATCGAAGACCGGATCGAATTTGACCGTCAGGTGCTACGCGATTTTTATCAATCGCGTGGCTATGTCGATTTCCGCACGACCAGCGTGAATGCCGAACTTAGCGAAGAACGCGATGGCTATTTCATCACGTTTAATGTCGAAGAGGGCCAGCAATTCAACTTTGGCGAAGTGACCGCCACATCCGATCTGGCCGAAGTTGACACAGACGTATTCCAGCGTGCCATCCGCCTGCGATCTGGTCGGACGTATTCCCCAACCGCTGTGGAAACTGAAATCGCACGGCTTGAGCGTCTGGCTATCCGCGAAGGTCTGAACTTTGTGCGTGTGGAGCCTCGTGTCACCCGCAACGACCGCGATCTGACGCTAGACGTTGAATTCTTGCTGACCCGCGGTGAGCGCGTGTTTGTCGAACGTATCGACATCGAAGGCAACACGACAACGCTTGACCGAGTTGTCCGCCGGCAATTCCGTGTTGTTGAAGGCGATCCTTTCAACCCACGCGAAATTCGCGAAAGTGCTGAACGCGTTCGTGCGCTTGGGTTCTTTGGTGACTCTCAAGTCGAAGCCCGCGAGGGGTCAACACCGCAGCAAGTCATCATCGATGTAGATGTCGAGGAACGCCCGACAGGGTCTCTTAGCTTTGGCGGGTCGTATTCGACCAGCAGTGGTTTTGGCGCCGCGATCACGTTCCGCGAGCGCAACTTCTTGGGTCGGGGTCAGCAGCTTGCGCTGGGTGTGACCACAGGCGTCGACTCGTCGAACTACAGCTTCAGCTTTACCGAACCTGCGTTCCTTGGTCGCGATGTCGCGTTCAACATCAGCGTGAACTACCTTGAGACAGACAATGCCAACGCTGAATATGACACCGCAATCGGCAACTTCACAACCGGGTTCACCTTTCCGGTGTCCGAGAATGGCCGCCTGAACCTGCGCTACGGGGCACGGTATTCCGAAATCACCAACCTTGACCCATCGGTCGGTCAAATCATCACAGCCGAAGCTGGGCGCGGTGAAGTTTGGGATAGCTTTATCGGCTACCGCTATAGCTATGACACGCGCCGTACGGGTCTGAACCCCAACGCTGGTGTGCTTCTGGAATTCGGTCAGGACTTCGCGGGTCTGGGCGGTGACAGCACCTATATCGAAACCAATTTGCGGGCGGTGGCGCAAACCAAAATCTTGAATGACGATGTGACACTGCGGGCAACGTTGCAGGCCGGAGCGTTAAGCTATTCGGAAGGCTCGTCGCGCGTCACTGATCGCTTTTCGCTTGGGACAAACCTGATGCGCGGGTTCGAAGGTGGTGGCATTGGCCCGCGCGAGGTGGGACCGGGCGATGTGAATGATCCGTTGGGCGGTAACTATTTTGCCGTCGCGCGGTTTGAAGCGGAATTCCCGCTTCCTCTGCCAGAAGAATACGGCGTTTCCGGCGGCGTGTTCTATGATGTCGGAAGTCTCTGGGGTTTGGAAGAAACCAACGCCAACGTCCTTTATGATGACTTTACGCCGCGCCATGTGATCGGAGTGTCGTTGTTTTGGACCACACCGCTGGGTCCGCTGCGTTTCAACTTCTCCGAAGCGTTGAGCAAGGAAAAGTTTGACGAAGAACAAACCTTCGACCTGACAATTTCAACGCAGTTCTAAATGACGCACACGTATCGCACAGCTTTAGGAGCGCTCTTCGGGGCGCTTCTTTGCGTATCGCACATGGTGCAAGCACAACAGGACGGTGGCTTGTCGAATGTCGGGGTCGTGCAAAGCCTGATCCTGACAGTGGCACCAGAAGCGCTCTATACCAAAAGTGACTTTGGCCAACGGATCGCCCGCGAGATAGAAGCGGAAAGCGCTGAGATCGCCGGAGAAAACCGACGGATTGAATCCGAATTGACGGCCGAAGAACGGGAATTGACTGAATTGCGAGATACGCTTGCCCCAGCCGATTTTCGCGCACGTGCCGAAGCCTTTGACGAAAAGGTTCAGCGTCTTCGCCGCGAGCAGGATGAAAAGGCCCGTGCTGTCGGCACCCGCAACGAAGAAGCCCGCCGTGCGCTTTTGACGGCTGCGCAGCCTCTGCTGCTGCAACTGATGATCGAGAGTGGAGCAGTGGCTGTTCTTGACCGCCGCGTCGTGCTGCTTAGCGTGGACTCTGTCGATATTACCGAACAAGCCATTTCGCGGGTCAATGCCGAATTTGGCGAAGGGGCCAATATCCTGCCGCTGCGTCCCTGAAACCTTGCTCCCCGGCAAGGGGATTGGTACTCAAAGCCTTAAAAGAAAATAAAAGGACGCCCCATGAGCGACATGCTTCTTCGCGCAGACATCCAGTTGATCCAGCGCATTCTGCCGCACCGCTATCCGTTCCTTCTTGTGGATCGCGTGGAAGAGATCGATGGAACGCAATCGGCGCTGGGTATCAAGAATGTCACGATGAACGAGCCGCATTTTCAGGGGCACTTTCCGGGCACCCCGATCATGCCGGGTGTGACGATCATCGAAGCGATGGCACAGACCGCTGCCGTGATGGTGGGCACCGCGCTCGACCTCGCGGACAAGGAAATGCTGATCTACTTCATGGCCATCGATAAATGTAAATTCCGCCGCAAGGTTATTCCCGGTGATCAGCTAGAGATGCGCCTGACCACACTGCGTGGCAAGCCCGGTGGCAAGGTCTGGAAATTCGCTGGCGTGGCGTCTGTAGACGGCGAAATGGCGGCAGAATGTGAATTCTCGGCCATGATGGATCTGCCCGCGTGACAGCTCAAATTCACCCTAGCGCTGTGATCGAAGACGGTGCTCAGATCGGCAACGGCTGCGTCATCGGTCCGTTTTGCCATGTAGGGCCAGAGGTTGTTCTGGCGGACAATGTCACGCTGAAAAGCCATGTCGTGATCACAGGCCAGACAACGATCGGAGAAGGAACGCACATCTATTCCTTCGCCGTGATCGGAGAGATCCCGCAGGACCTCAAGTTTGGTGGTGAAAAGACCAGTCTGATCATCGGTGCACGCAATCGCATCCGCGAACACGTGACGATGAACACCGGGACCAAGGGCGGCGGTGGCGTGACGCGTGTGGGTGACGACAATCTGTTCATGGCAGGCTGTCACGTTGCGCATGATGTGCAAATCTGCAACCGGGTCATCGTAGTCAACAGCGCTGCCTTGGCCGGGCATTGTATCCTTGAAGACGATGTCATCGTCGGGGGCCTGTCCGGTGTGCATCAGTTCGTGCGGATTGGTCGTGGTGCAATTATCGGCGCTGTCACGATGGTGACCAATGACGTCATTCCATATGGTCTTGTGCAGGCTGAACGGGGGCGCCTGGACGGGCTAAACCTTGTGGGGTTGAAACGCAAAGGCGTCAGCCGGGCTGACATCACAGCGCTTCGGGCGGCGTTCCAGATGCTGGCACAGGGCGAAGGTGCGTTTCAGGAACGGGCCAAGCGATTGGGTGAAGAAACCGACAGCGAATACGTCCATCACATCGTAGACTTCATTCTTGGAGAGACTGACCGCTCCTTCCTCACACCGGGCTAAGCGATGACACTGGCGTTGATCTGCGGGCAGGGGCGGTTGCCGCGTATCGTGGCTGAGGCACAGTCGCAGCGACCGCTGGTTTGTGTGCTGACCGGGTTCGAACCCGATGGTTTGAGCGCCGACCTGACCTTCCACCTTGAAACACTGGGCAGCTTGCTCGACTCCCTTAAGAGGCGCGGAGTCACACAGGTGTGTCTTTGCGGTGCAATCCGACGTCCCCCGGTTGACCCTGCACGGCTGGACGCAAAAACAGCGCCTCTTGTGCCAAGACTGCAAACTGCACTGACGTCAGGCGACGATGGTGCCTTGCGGATTGTGATGGCGCTATTCGAAGAAGCGGGGTTTGCCATCGCCGCCGTTCACGACTTGGTGCCAGACCTTCTGCCCGCGTCCGGTGTGCTCACACTTAAATCCTATGACCTGCAGAACAGTATCGAAGCTGCCATGGGTGAACGCACCGTAGCCGCCATGGGCGCGCGCGATGCGGGTCAGGCTTGTGTTGTGCGCGGTGACAGCATCGTTGCGCGCGAGGATGCGGCGGGAACGGACGCCATGCTCACCCGTCTGGCGCGGGACCGTGCCAACAGCAGCGGCGATCTTCTAAGCAACCCGATCAACGCCGCCAGCGATATGTTTGGCGGCTTGCTGGGTGATGCAACGGATTGGCTCACCGGGGGGGGCACGGCTTCCGAAGGCGGTATCCTGTTCAAAGCGCCGAAACCCGGCCAGGATCGGCGCGCGGATCTTCCGGTGATCGGGACAGGGACGCCGGATGCCGTGGCCGCCGCTGGATTGTCGGGGGTCGTAATAGAAGCGGGGGGCGTGATGATCCTCGACAGGGCCAAGACCGTGGCGCGTTGTGATGCGTTGGGCCTGTTCCTGTGGGTGCGGGAAAAGGGCGGCTGATGCGGATCTTCGTCATTGCCGGAGAGGCCTCGGGCGACAAACTGGGCGCGGCTTTGATGGCAGGCTTGCGCAAACATGCTGGAGATATGTCGTTCATAGGGATTGGCGGCGACCGCATGATCGCCGAGGGGTTGCAAAGCCTTTTTCCCATGGACGAAATCTCGATCATGGGCATCACAGAAATCCTGTCGCAATACCGCCAGCTCAAGGCGCGGATCCGTCAGACTGCTGATGCGGTGCTGGCCGCCAAGCCGGACGTCCTGATCACCATCGACTTGCCAGAGTTCAGCCTGCGTGTGGCCAAGTTGGTCAAAGCGCGCAGCGATATCCGGACAGTGCACTACGTGGCACCCACAGTCTGGGCGTGGCGTCCGGGGCGCGCGAAAAAGATGGCCGCCCATATTGATCAGGTGCTTGCACTCTTGCCGTTCGAGCCGCCTTACATGGAAGCCGCCGGAATGCGTTGCGACTTTGTTGGTCATCCCGTCGTAACCGATCCGGTGGCGACGACTGTTGACGTAGCGACCTTTCGTGCAGCGCAGGGTATCGGTGACGCACCGCTGGCGCTGATTCTGCCGGGATCGCGCCGAAGTGAGGTGTCGCGCCTTTTGCCGATCTTTTCGGAAGTGATCGATAATCTGCACAAACACCGTCCCGATCTGCGCTTTGTTCTGCCTGCTGCACCGAACGTGGCCGCCCTAGTCAACCAAGCCGTTGCCACATGGTCCGTCAAACCGGTGATCATCAACCCCGCTCAGGATGGGATGTCCATCAAGCAGGCCGCGTTTGCTGCTGCTGATGTGGCGGTCGCAGCGTCGGGGACAGTGTCGCTTGAACTGGCGGCGTCGGGCACACCTATGGTGATCGCCTATGACATGAATTGGCTTTCGCGGCAGATCATAGGACGAATGCTGCGCGTCGATACTGTGACCTTGGTCAATCTTGTGTCCGAAACTCGCGTGATCCCGGAATTTATCGGTGCAAACTGTCAGCCGGAACCTATTGCAGATGCTGTTTTGGCCATCCTTGATGCTCCGGAACAGCAGAAGGCTGCAATGGCCCTAACCATGGAGCGATTGGGAAAGGGGGGCGTGCACCCGGGTGATCGGGCGGCGTTGGCAGTTTTGGATGGGCTGAAACAAAACGAGGGTTGGATCGCCTGATCCAACCCCCGCTAATCCCGTTTGAATGTCGCGTTTACTGACGCTCTTCTTCCAGTGCCGTGATCTCATCATAAGCAGCGGTAAAGCCGGATAGGGACATCGTAACAGTCACGCGTTGATCAGGTGCGAGTGCGGGAACGATCATCACGTTCGCCACATTGCCACGACGGAATGCTGCAACATCCTCGTTCGTAAAGCCAACGCGAGCATAGCAACCCACCTGCGTGCAAAACGAGAAATCGTATCGTTTGGCCTGACCGGAATCGACGCGTACGTTCAACTTTTCGGTAAGAAGCGTCTCCAGCGGGACAACGAATGTACCGCCAGCAGCGACCTGACCACCATTCGTCAACCGAAAGATGCTGACTTCGGCAACGCTACCGCCATTCTGATCTTTCAGCAGCTGGTACATCTGGCAGGGCTCGGGACCTTCCTGAACACGCAGACACTGAACAGCCCAGTCACCGTGGGTGGTTTTCACATAAGTGTTGTCATCCGCTGTCGGCTCTATCACGGGCTCGCCGGTGTCCAGAACTGACAGGTCGGCATTTGCTGCCGGGGCTTCGGTGCCTTCTGTTGTCGTCGAGTCCTGTGCGGTCGCGACGCTTGCAATGGCAAGGCTGGCAATTGTGGTCAAAAGCAAAAAGGGTTTGGTCATAAAGTCCTCTCCGAAGCATCGGTCATGTTTGTCTGTGCGTTATCATGGGCTGCGTACACTGTCAGGCCAAAACGCAAAAAGTTGACCACAGGAGTGGCGGATTCTTGCGCTTTTTCCAAGGCGATGTTTCAGCCAAGTGCACTCATGTGATGGATGAGGGGTGCAGCGCAGGTCTTTGAAAGAAAAAGGGAAGACACAGTGGCGTGTCTTCCCTTTCTTGCTCCCTGTCGGACCGGCCGACTATTATTGCCGTGACGCTACGAAATGAAATCCACAGCGTCAACAGGCAAATTTCATTCGTGAATTCACAAAAAAGGCCACGCTTTGCAGCGTGGCCAGTCCAACAGGGAGGATCGCCCGGATTGCAGGGGATCAATTCAACCCGGGCGAAAAACATACTGGCGGCAAAAGGTTAAGTTTGTATGTTCGGTGCCTGAAAAGTGTCTTGGGGGACGTTTATGGAAAACGGTGTGTTCGTCGGCGGCGGTGGTGAAGGTTACGGCGTCAAACAATGGTTGCGGTTGGACTATGCCAACAGGCACGGCCTTGTCGCAGGGGCAACCGGTACCGGAAAGACTGTAACGCTACAGATTCTTGCCGAAGGGTTCTCCGCGCACGGCGTTCCAGTGTTCATGGCCGACGTCAAAGGCGATTTGTCCGGTTTGTCGAAACCGGGCAGTGCCGACTTCAAACTTCATCAACCATTCACCGACCGGGCCGGGACCATAGGCTTTGACGATTACGCATACAGGGACTTTCCCGTCACCTTCTGGGATCTGTTCGGCGAGCAGGGGCACCCAATCCGCACGACCGTCGCAGAAATGGGTCCACTGCTGATTTCGCGTCTGCTGGAACTGTCTGAAGCGCAGGAAGGCATTTTGAACATCGCGTTCCGCGTGGCGGATGAAGAAGGTCTTCCACTTCTTGATCTCAAGGATTTGCAATCCATGCTGGTCTGGCTGGGCGAGAACCGGGATACAGTTTCGCTTCGCTATGGGAATATCGCAGTGCAATCGGTTGGCGCGATCCAACGCCGTTTGCTGGTGCTCGAAAATCAAGGCGGTGCGGATTTCTTTGGTGAACCCGCTCTGGAATTGCGCGATCTGATGCGGACGGATGCCAACGGTCAGGGCCAGATCAACATCCTGGCCGCAGACAAGCTTATGGGTTCACCACGGCTCTACGCGACTTTCCTACTGTGGCTCCTGTCCGAACTATTTGAAGAACTGCCCGAAGTGGGTGATCCCGACAAACCCAAGCTGGTGTTCTTCTTTGACGAAGCGCATCTGCTGTTCGACGACGCCCCGAAAGCCCTGGTCGACAAGGTGGAACAGGTGGCGCGCTTGATCCGGTCCAAAGGGGTGGGTGTCTACTTCATCACCCAGAATCCAGACGACATTCCCGAGGATATTCTAGGCCAATTGGGCAACCGGGTGCAGCACGCCCTGCGGGCGTTCACCGCGCGCGACCGCAAAGCATTGCGCATGGCGGCGGAAACCTACCGCGAAAATCCGACTTTCGACACCGAACAGGCGATCCGCGAAGTGGGTGTTGGTGAGGCCGTGACCTCAATGCTGGAACGAAAGGGCATTCCGGGCGTGGTTGAACGCACATTGATCCGTCCGCCATCTTCGCAGCTTGGCCCGATCTCACCCGCTGAACGCGGTGGCATTATGGGGGCAAGTGACCTTGGTGAAAAATACACCAAACGGCTAGACCGACAGTCCGCCTTTGAAATCCTTTCCCAGCGCACTGCCGAGGCCGCCGCAGCAGCCGAGGCGGCGGAACAGAAAGAATCCGAACTTGACGCGGCGATGCGGGAATATACCGCCGGGCGGCGCTACACAGGCACACGGGTCGGGCGCTCTACGTCGCAACCAACGCGCACCCGACGAACCAGCCGCAAAGATGAAAGCCTTGGCGAAGCGATCGCCAACGTGGTCGTCAAAGAGCTCAAGGGCACGACCGGTCGTCGGATTGTCCGGGGCATCCTTGGTGGACTTTTCAAAGCCCGCTGAGCACTGGTCCTTTGGGCTTGGGCGGGCTAAGTCAGGGCGTCAAACTGGACGAAAGATCTCTACATGCCCGCTGATACGACAACCGACGCCGAAATGGCTGCCAACGAACGCCGTTCCGGATTGCGTACGATCCGCAAGGTCGGGCCGTATCTGTGGCCGGACCACAAGCCTTGGGTTAAGCGTCGTGTTGTGATTGCTCTGGTCAGCCTTGTGCTGGCCAAGGTCGTCAACATGCTGGCGCCGCTGTTTTTCGGCAAGGCTGTAGATGCACTGTCGGGGCAAGCCTCTGATCTGGTTCTTGGCGGTGTAGGTCTGACACTCGCCTATGGTGTTGCCCGTTTGATGAATGTCGGTTTTCAGCAATTGCGCGACGGCGTCTTTGCGCGTGTCGGCCAACGTGCCTTGAGATCGCTTGCTTTGGAAACCTTCACCCATATTCACCGCCTGTCGATGCGATACCACATCACGCGCAAGACTGGTGGGCTAAGCCGCATCATCGAACGCGGGGTCAAAGGCGTCGACTTTCTTTTGCGGTTCATGCTGTTCAGCGTGGGGCCGCTGATCCTTGAATTACTGCTGGTTTCGCTTGTTCTGCTTTGGCTGTTGGATGTCCGTTATATGGCCGTCGTTCTGGTCACCATCGGTATTTACGTCTGGTTCACCTTCAAGGTCACAGAATGGCGTGTCCGTCTGCGCCGCGAAATGAACGAACAGGATACCGACGCGAACCAAAAGGCGATCGATAGTCTGCTTAACTTTGAAACGGTCAAATATTTTGGCGCGGAATCCCGCGAAGCGGCCCGGTATGACCGCTCGATGGAGGCGTACGAGGGCGCGGCGATCAAGACTGCAACATCGCTGGCCATGCTGAATTTTGGGCAAAGCGTGATCATCACGGCTGGACTCGTTGCGGTGATGGTGATGGCGGCGTTTGGCGTGCAAGCCGGCACGATCACTGTCGGAGATTTTGTCATCGTCAATGCATACATGATCCAGATCACCATGCCGCTGAACTTCCTTGGAACAGTGTACCGCGAAATCCGTCAGGCGCTGGTCGACATGGGTGAAATGTTCGATCTTCTAGAACAGCCGCAAGAAGTATCAGATAAACCCGGCGCGCCGGGTGTTCAGGTCTCGCAGGGGGCGGTCCGGTTCGAGAATGTGAAATTCGGCTACGATCCTGCGCGCCCGATTTTGAAAGGCGTATCACTCAACGTGCGTTCAGGTGAAAACGTGGCTTTGGTTGGCCCATCAGGATCGGGCAAATCCACCATCGGCCGCCTGCTGTTCCGGTTCTATGATGTGGTGGACGGATCCGTGAAAATCGATGGACAGGATGTGCGGGACGTGACTCAGGACAGTCTGCACGACGCGATCGGGGTCGTGCCGCAGGACACAGTGCTGTTCAACGACACAATCCGCTATAACATCGCCTATGGGCGCGCTGGTGCAACCGAGGAAGACATCATCGGGGCAGCCCGTGCCGCACAGATCCACGACTTCATTCTGTCCTTGCCCGAAGGCTATGACACGATGGTTGGCGAACGTGGGTTAAAACTGTCCGGAGGGGAAAAGCAGCGTGTCGGTATCGCGCGTACATTGCTCAAGAACCCACCAATCCTGATCCTCGATGAGGCGACATCGGCGCTTGATTCCGAAACAGAGGCGTCGATTCAAGGCGCACTCAAACTGGCCAGCGAAGGCCGCACTGTCATCACCATTGCCCACCGCCTGTCTACAATCGCCGATGCGGACCGGATCGTCGTTCTGGAAAACGGTGAGGTGGTCGAAGAAGGTACACATGACAGCCTCTTGGCGTCTCATGGGCGGTACGCGGCCTTGTGGAATCGCCAAATGCAAGAGGAAGCGGCAGCTTGACCATCAAGTTGCTGCGAATAACCACATCAAGGCCACAAAACGGCCCATTGAAAAGATCAAGACTTACGCCGTTAATAAGCTGAAGAGCACAGAGTAACGATGTCCCGATTGGTCTTTTCACAACTTCTACTGCTGATTGAGGCGATCGCCATTGTTGCGCTTTACCAAGTGTTCAGCAATTTCGAGTGCCGTCAGACAGATCTCTTTCTTTTGTGCCGTGGAATTCGACTGGGCATGGTGCTGGGTCTTTGTCTGGCTGCCGGGTTCGCTTTGTTGTTGTTTTTTCAGCCGTCATTGCGGGACGGTCTGCTGAAAAAGTCTGCTACAGCCAGTGGCTCTTCGCGTCGCTGGGGTGTCCTGCACCTTGCAGGCCTTGCTTTGATCGCGGCACCAACGCTGATCCTGTCGCAAGGCCAATTGGTCGAATTTGCACCGTTTTTCCTGTCGGCTTTGGCCGCTGGTGGGATTGCTGCGCTAACCGGAGCAGCGCTGTGGCTGATGCCTGCTGCATCTTGGCGCGATCTGTTCAATGATCATGCCCGGCTTCTGCTTCCGACGATTGCAATTTCGCTGCTGATTCCGTCCTTGGCATGGGCAATCAGTTTGGCTTGGAATTGGTTCGACGCTCTTCAACTCGCGACATTCTACAGCGTTGCGATAGTTCTTGCGATCTTGGGCAACGATGTGTTCGTCAATCTTGAACGTGAAACAATTGGGATTGTGGACTTCTATGTCGAAGTGGCTGAATCCTGTTCTGGCATCGAAGGTCTTGCTCTAACCACAGCGTTCATGGCGATCTATGCGCTCATGATGAAGGACGACCTGCGTATGGGGCGGTTCTGGCTGATTGTGTGGCCCGCTGCACTGGTCCTCAGCTTTGTTCTGAACGTTGTTCGCATCAGCGTGCTGATCTTGATTGGGGCCTTTGCCTCTCCTGACTTGGCGGTCAATGGGTTCCACAGTTTTGCTGGTTGGCTGTCTTTCACGCTTCTGGCACTGCTCATCCTGACAATCGTAAACGTGCTGCCGGGACTGAGCAAAAGACCAAAGGTCGCCCAGAAAGTGGCGGTCGCCCCTTTGACCGAGGATAAGGCTGCCGCCTTCATCGTACCTTTTCTTGCTTTCATGCTGTCAGGGCTGTTCGTCAACACGTTCTCGCAAACCCCAGAAGTTTGGTACGGCATTCAAGTTGCAGCAATGGCTTTTGCCTTGTGGGTTTTCCGCAAGCCAGTTTTGGCCTTGAGCAAAGACATTGATCTGATCGCTATCGGTGCGGGTGTTGTGATTGCTTTGGGCTGGATCGTTACAGCGCAACCCTCCGCGCCTTTTGCATCGTTGACCGAGTTTGGCACGTTTGCATTGGCTGCCTGGGTTGTGCTGCGGGTGCTTGGCACTGCGCTTTTCGTGCCGATTGTCGAAGAACTGTTTTTCCGTGGCTACCTGTTCAGCTTGATTGACAATGGCAGCCCGGTGCGTCGCGCACTTGCAATCGCCGTAACCACTGTTGGATTTGCCGCTTTGCATTCAAGGCCGATTGCAGCTGCACTGGCTGGCATCATCTTCGCGCTAATCATGCTCCGGCGGGGCAGGGTGTTTGATGCGATTATCGCCCATGCTGTGGCCAACGCACTTATTGCCGCGGCTGCAGTTGCGACTGGGCAATGGTCTTTGATCTAATGGCATAAAAAAAGCATCCGACGCGGACGTCGGATGCTTATGTTCGTTGGGGTTCCATTTAAGCGCGGTTGCGCCGACGGACTTCCCAAGCCAACAGCATTGCAGCAGCAACAACGGCCAAAGCCAGTGCACCACTGCTCGCGTCGATTTCCGGAACAGAAGAAGCTGTAGGTGTGCTTCCACCGCCGAAAAAGATACGCCAGCTATCCCACCACATAAAAAACCTCCTATATAGCAGCGCCCCCTGCATACACAGAATTGCCACATTCTCCAAGTGCGAAGCGGTTTGCGTTCACATATGCGCAACAATCATAAATTTTGACTAAAATAGAAAAATCGCTCTCAACAAAGCTGCCTTATTATTCAGCAGCACGTATCGGTGGTGTGCCATCATTTGCGTGCGATCGCTGCAAAACACGCTTGAGATCCTCAAGCGCGGGCGCGCCGGACGTTCCTTCTTCGTAATCTGGCTCTGGACGTGATTCGGCATCATCCCAAAGAATCGTCGGGGATTTCAGCTTGCGCGCTGCCCGTTGCAGTGCCCAGTCACGACCAGCACGGCTCGCGCTGCCACCGCCCAAACGGGCAAGCAAGCGGAAGAACCAAAGCGCATACGTTGTAAACCAAACCCGCGCGGCCAGCATCGAAGGGGTAAAGACCAGCGTCAGAACTGTTGCGATGCCAAGGCCAAAGACGACCGCGGTCGCAAGCTGCTTCCACCAAAGCGCAGTTGGGCTGTCGATCGAATAACCGCCGCCAAAGAAATCAAGGCTGAGGCCAAACATCATCGGCGCAAGGCCCGCCATAGTTGTGATCGTGGTCAAAAGGACCGGGCGGATACGATCCTCAGCGGTGCGCACAATCGCCTCGATCCGGGGCATGTAGCGCGAGTATTCTTGGTAGGTGTCGATCAACACGATGTTGTTGTTCACCACGATCCCCGCCAAAGCAACGATTCCTGTTCCGGTCATGATGATGCTGAAGGTTTGATCCATCACCAGCATCCCAATCAATACACCCGCCGTGGACAGGACCACGGCGAGCAACACAAGAACGGCGTTATAGAAACTGTTGAATTGCGCGAGCAGGATTATGAACATCAGCCCAAGCGCCGCGCCAAAGGCGCTGCCAAGGAAAGCCTGGCTTTCCGCCTGTTCTTCCTGATCGCCGGTCCATTCCCAGTCGATGCCGGGCAGGGGGCTGGTTTCCAGCCACGTCGTCAATTCCTCAATGCGTTCATTGGCGTTCACCGGAACCACCCGCGCCCCGTCCTCCAACGCGGTTGTGACTTCGGGTACGCTGATCGACGGGCTTTGGAACAACTCATATTGTGTGCCATTGGGACCTTCGATAGGGCCGCCCGCGCGTTCTTTAAGTGTGGCCAACGTCGTTGGTCCATCTGCGCCATCGGTTACCAGCTTGAACAACCCCGGCAACACATCCGCCTTAACGTCGAAATACCGTTTTTGATCGACGCGATTGATCTCGGAAAGCTTGGCCACAGGTTTGCGCGTGATGAAGTTGGACAACGGGATAAGTCCGTCTGCAGTCCGAACCCGCAACGTGTCCAGCGTGGATAGGAACCGATCCTCTTGCGGGAGACGTACACGGATTTCGATCTCTTCGTCTGAACTGTCGACCCGCATCGTGTCCAATAGAATGCCGCGCGTCACCAATTGCACCATCGCACCGACCACGGCCACGTTCGCGCCGTAACGCCCGGCTTTTTCAACGTCCACATCAATCTGCCAATCGATGCCGGGAAGGGGCAGGGTGTCTTCAATGAGTGTCAGGCCGGGGGTTGCCTCGAACTGTTCGCGCGCTGTTGCGGTCGACGCCAAAAGGTCATCCCAGTCATCGGCTTTCAGCCGCAGGTGTACGGGTTTGCCACTTGCAGGTCCGCGGTTTTGCGACAGGATTTCGATCTCGACGCCGGGGATGACCTTTAACTGTTCGGTCAATTCTTCAATCACGATGTCGCCGTCCAGATCGGGGCGATCCGCGCGATCTTCCCACGGGATCGTTTCCAACTGCACTTGGCCGACGGTATCCTTGGGTACGGCTGCACCGCTTGCATCGGTGTTCAAGCCACCTGCTCCGGCAAAGGAAAACGCGTTTTTCACGCCGGGATGCGCAAGCACGATTTCTTCGGCCCGCATCACCAATGCGTCTTTTTCCTCAAGGCTTAGGTTGCCGCGAGCGCGCACATAGACAATCGCCTGTTCCGGTTCAGATTCGACAAAGAATTCGACGCCGTTGTTGTTTTCGCCAAAGTAGGTGAAGACGCTGAACACAAAGGCCAGAACAGCTGCGCCAGCAACGATCGGCATGATCGGATTGCCGGCAATGAACTTGATAAAGTATCCGAACACGGTTCGCCGACGACGGCCTTCAACCCGCTTGCGTGTCCATTTGATCGACGCCGCGTCCAACACGATGGACGCCAGAACGGATCCCAAAAGGAACAGCACGATCCCCGGTATATGCGCCCCAACACCATCTGCAATCGGCGGAAACAGGAAGCCGGGATCGAGCAACATCAGCGCACCGATGAACAACATCCCTAACACAACAGGCACCAATGCCGCACGCACCAACCACGAAGTGCGGGCGCGCAATCCTTGCGATGCGTGATCCAGCATCCGCGAAAACCGGCCTGTGACGCCACCCATAACGGGCAGGTATATCAGAGCCACCACCAAGGAGGCGGACAGAACAAAGATTAGGGTAACTGGCAACATCCCCATGAATTCCCCGGGGACACCGGGCCAAAACAGCATCGGCAAAAAGGCGCAAAGCGTCGTCGCGGTAGAACTGACAACAGGCCAGAACATGCGTTTGGCCGCTTCGACATAGGCGTGCATCGGGCCGGACCCTTCGCTGATGCGTTTGTCAGCATATTCGACCACAACAATGGCCCCATCAACGAGCATCCCAACAGCCAGGATCAAACCGAACATCACGATGTTCGAAATGCTGACGCCCATGATCGACAGGAACACGAAACACAAAAGGAATGATGTGGGAATAGCGAACCCGACAAGCAAAGCGGCTCGAAGGCCAAGCGCTGCAAGAACCACGATCATAACAAGCGCAATCGCCGTAAGGACCGAACCTTCAAGCTGTTTGACCATGCTATCCACGATGCGGGATTGGTCATTCGATGTACCCACGGTCACAGCAGCTTGCAATTCAGGCGGCCAATTTGCCTCGGCGGCGGCGACTTCTGCCTTCACCGCGTCTGCCGTGTCGATAAGGTTGAAACCCTTGCGCTTGACCACTTGCAGCGCCAACGTCTTTTCACCGTTGAACCGCGCGGTGCCTTCGCGGTCCTCAAACGTTAGATTAATTGTCGCCAGATCTCCAAGCGTGACGACGCGGTCGCCGTTCACCTTGACCGGTAGGTCATATACGTCGCGCTGATCGTCAAAGCTCGACGGGATTTTGACTGCAAAACTGCCTTGATCGCTGCGCAACTCACCAGCGGCGATCAACTGGTTGTTGTTTTGTACCACGTTGATCAGTTCGGTCGCCGTGACGTTGTAACTCTCCAGCTTGAGAGGGTCTATCACCACCTCAAGCATCTCGTCGCGATTGCCCGCAATCCCCGCTTCAAGCACGGAATCTAGTGATTCAAGGCGGTCCTGCAAATCCTTGGCCACCCGCGCCATAGTGCGTTCCGGAACTGGCCCGGTCAGGTTCACGATGACGATCGGGAATTCGGAAAAGTTGATTTCGGTGATAGAGTATTGTTCTGCGCCAGCGGGAAACTTGGATTGCGCCTTGTTCATCGCGTCGCGCACATCGGCCATCACTTGGGTCTTGTCCCAGCCGAATTCGAATTCGAGTGCGACTCCAGCATAACCTTCGGCAGCGGTCCCCGACAGACTTTTTAGCCCGTCCAGATCCGCCAATTCCGTTTCCATTGGCTTGACCAGCAGTGTTTCGCTGTCTGCAGCGGAGATGCCGGGGAATACCGTTGACACAAAGAGGGCGGGTATCTCGATGTCCGGTTCGCCCTCTTTTGGCAGGCCGATATAAGAGTAGGTTCCAATGGCCAAAGACAGCGCAATAAAGGCCAACACCATGCGGGCGCGTTCGGCGGCCCAGTCTACGATCCCGGTCATTGGATGACCTCTTCAAAACTGGGGGCCACAGGAACCCCGTCTGTGACGAACTCTTGTCCTACTGTGATGACATCTGCCGTGTCCGGCAAACCTGTTAGGTAAATGCCCTCTGGTGCATCACGCAAAACACGAACGGGCACAAATTGTGCTGTGCTATCAGCGTCGATTATCCGCACGCCCAAAGTTCCCTCGTCATTAAGTGTCAGCGAAGACGATGCCAACACATGCGCCATGACCCCTTGAGATTGGATCAGGATTTCCGCTGTCTGCCCGTCGCGGATAGACAAGTCTGCGTTCGGTACGGTCAACTCAACGCGGAAAGTGCGTGTGGTCGGGTCTGCTGACCGAGACAGAAAGGTCACGCGCGCTTGCACATCACGGACACCATTGATCCGGGCACCGGCCATCGCGCCAACTTCCACACTGTTGATTTCAGTTTCGGGTACAAAACCCACCACTTTGATCGGATCAAGCTGGATCACCGTGGCACACAGTCCGCCGGGTTGCAGTAAACTGCCAAGTTCGGCTGTATCTGTTTCAAGAACACCCGCAAACGGAGCTGAGATTTCCAAACGATCAATTTCTGTCTGTGCGCGAGTCACAGTCGCCTGCGCGCTCTCAATGCTGGCTGTCAGGCCGTCTAATCCGGCTTCTGCCGCCTTGAGGCCCGCCTCTGCGGTGGTGATCGCAGCCTGCGCACTTTGTACCAAGGCTTCGGTATTGGCGACACGTGTCTGGCTGGCAAACCCGTCTTGGCTCAGGCGTTCTGCGGCGGTGGCATTGATACGGGCTTCTTCAAGCCGTGCCTCGGCCTCGGAAACTCGCGCTTTTGCTTCGGGAATACGCGCCTCGATCTCGGGGCGGCGCGACACGGCTTCGGCCAGCCGGGCTTCGGCTTCAGCCAAGGCAGCTTGCCGCGTTCCCGGATCGACCGAGCACAGCAATTGATTTTCCTGAACAAACGCGCCTTTGCGCAGCGGCGGTGAAATGATCTTGCCGCTCACTTCGGACACCACCGACACTTGCCGTGACGCTTCGGTTTCGCCGCGCAGCCGGACCTGTGTTCCAACTTCTTGTGCCACGGATCGCTTAGCCAACACGCGCACCACGCCATCGGCGACAGGCTCTACCTCAGGCGCTGTCACAGGCTGTGGGTCTTCGGCAACTGTTTGGACAGGCGCGGCAGGTTCTTCGCGCGGGCTAAGGCCGCTAATGAAATCAAAAAAACGTTCCCGCTCAATGACCAATCCAAAAAGGACGACAGCAACCAAACAGGCGGTGATAAATGGAACTATGCGCATCAAACGAACCCTGTGCCTGCTGGTCTGCTTTTGAACGGGTGCCAATATCCCGCTGGACTGTTGCCGACCCCGAACGTGTTTACGAACAGGAATACGGTGAACTAATCAGTTTAGATTAAAGTCGCGGCCGATTTTTTTCAAGATGAACCAATCAGTTTAGTTGACCGCACGTCACTTTTTCCAAAGTGCTGAACCTGAACTTTTCTGGAACCGGATAACGGATAAACAACGGGATACAGCCTCGCAGGAAAACCCCGGCTTGGCACCTGTGCCGCATCACGGTATGAGGGGCGAAATCAACGCGCGTCCAGCAAGAGGCGCACGTCAAAGGGGGCTTCAGGATGAGCGATACAGACAGCTTTATCGAAGAGGTGACAGAAGAGGTCCGCCGCGACCGTCTGTTCGGTCTGATGCGCCGCTACGGCTGGATCGCCGTACTGGTGGTTTTGGTGCTGGTCGGGGGCACAGCGTATCGTGAATACTCGCGCGCCGCAGAAGCCGCCACCGCACAGCGGTTTGGCAATGCGATCCTTGCAGCACTTGAAAATGACGAGGCTTCTGATCGCGTCAGCGCGCTTGACCAAATCGAAGCGCCCACCGCCGAAGGTGCAGCGATGCTGGACATGCTGATCGCTGCGGAAGAGGCGTTGGACGGCAATGGCAGCGCCGCGTCAGAACGGCTTAACGCAGCGGCGACCGATGGCGATCTGCCGGAAATCTACCGTCAGATTGCCAGCTTCAAGGCGCTGACCCGCCCCGAAAGCCCGCTTGGAGCGGATGAACGCCGTGTCGCGTTCGAGGCGATGGCCACACCCGGTGCGCCGTTGCGCCTTTTGGCAGAAGAACAACTGGCGCTGCTCGACATCGAAGCAGGTGACACCGAAGCCGCATTGGCACGCCTCAACGCGCTTCTGTCGGATTCGGAACTGACAGCAGGCTTGCGCCGACGCGCGTCTCAGTTGATTGTGGCGCTGGGGGGCGAGATCGAGGCCTCCTGATCGGAGGGCCGTCAGGGTCCGACACGACAAAAAGACGAGGGCAGGGCAGTGCAAGCGAAATTCATTTTGGCCAGCGTGATCGCAACCGGTGTTTTGGCGGGGTGCGGTGATCGCGAGATCATTCTGCCCGGCGAACGTCTGGGGGTGCGCGAAGTCCTGCAAGACGGGCAGGCCGCCGAAACCACCGCGACCGAAAACGCGACAGTGGCAGCTAACCTGCCCGCCGCTTCCAATAACGCAAACTGGCCGCAAAGCCATGTCAGCCCGTCCGCCCGAACCACGCATGCGGCCCTATCGTCGAACCTGACTCCAGTCTGGACCACGTCGATCGGCCAAGGCGACAAACGCCGCGCGCGGATTATCACGGATCCGGTTGTCGCCGATGGCCGTATCTTCACAATCGACAGCGCAGGCCGGGTCACGGCCACTTCGACGGCTGGCGAAACTCTGTGGTCGTACAGCTTGGTTCCGTTGCGCGACGACGCATCCGAGTCGCTTGCTGGTGGTCTGGCTGTGGACAATGGGCGTCTCTACGTCACGTCTGGCTTTGGCACGGTCAGCGCACTTGACGCTTCGACAGGTCGGGAAATCTGGACCCAACGGGTGCAGGCAACTGCGACCGGAGCGCCAACAGTGTTTGGCGGTCTGGTTTATGTCATCGCGGGGGATAGCACCGCATGGGCCATCGAGACCGAAGATGGCCGCGTGCGCTGGCAATCTGATGGTTTGGGCGATGTCGGCAACGTCGCGGGCGCAGCGCCTCCGGCTGTGAACAACACCCACGTGGTGTTTGCGTTCGGCAGCGGCGCTGTGCAAGGCGCATTCCGTCAGGGTGGTCTAAACCTCTGGAGCGCCGATATCGTGGGCGCACGCCGTGGCTTTGCCATTTCGCTGGTCGACGACATCACAGGCTACCCGGTAATTGATGGCACTAACGTCTATGCAGGCAACCATTCTGGCCGTGTTGTCGCGCTTAACGTGAATTCCGGCGAACGGCTCTGGACAGCCCGTCACGGAGCGATGGATCCAGTCTGGCCTGCGGGCAACTCGGTCTATTTCGTCTCTGACCTGAACGAACTTGTGCGGTTGGACGCAACGACCGGCGAACAAATCTGGGCGGTTGACCTGCCCGGCTATGAACCTGTGCGTCGCCCGCAGCGCCGCCGTGACGCGGCCTTTGCCAACCACGGCCCAATCTTGGCTGGCGGACGGTTGATTGTCGCATCGTCCGATGGGTTCCTTCGTTCCTTTGATCCCGCGTCGGGTGAGTTGGTCTCTCAGACCGAGATTCGAGGCGGTGCCACCACGCGCCCCGTGGTGGCGAATGGAACGCTTTACGTAGTGTCGACCAACGGTGTCCTGCACGCCTATCGCTGACCCCTTCCACAGGCGCGGGAAATAGGCTAGGCGGGCGGCTTGATCTGAACCGGAGTCTTGTGCGCCCATGTCTTTCACCCTCGCCATCGTCGGTCGACCCAATGTCGGCAAATCGACCCTGTTCAACCGGCTGGTCGGCAAACGTCTGGCGCTTGTCGACGACCAGCCCGGTGTGACCCGTGATCTGCGCGAAGGTGCGGCCCGTCTGGGCGACCTGCGCTTTACCGTGATTGACACTGCCGGTCTGGAAGAGGCGACAGACGAAAGCCTGCCGGGCCGGATGCGCAAACTGACCGAACGCGCGGTCGACATGGCCGACATCTGCCTGTTCCTGATCGACGCCCGCGTCGGTGTGACCCCCGCAGACGAGGTGCTGGCCGAAATCCTACGCAAACGCGCGGCGCATGTGATCCTTGGGGCCAATAAGGCCGAAGGCAACGCCGCCGAAGCAGGTGTGCTGGAAGCCTACGCTCTGGGTCTGGGTGAACCACTACGCATCTCAGCCGAACACGGCGAAGGCATGCCGGACCTTTATACGATGTTACAACCGCTGGCCGATAAGTTCGAAGAACGGGCCGAGGCGGATGCACCAGAAACCGAAGTCGATGTTGGTGAAGACGATCCCGACGCACCTCGTGCCATCACCGCGTCAAAACCACTTCAGATCGCGGTTGTGGGCCGTCCAAACGCGGGCAAGTCGACGCTGATCAACAAGATCCTTGGCGAAGATCGCCTGCTCACCGGTCCCGAGGCGGGAATCACCCGTGACGCCATTTCCGTACAAACGGAATGGGACGGCACGCATATGCGCATCTTTGACACGGCGGGCATGCGCAAAAAGGCCAAGGTGCAAGAAAAGCTGGAAAAGCTGTCCGTGTCTGATGGCCTGCGTGCGGTCAAATTCGCCGAAGTTGTGGTCGTCCTTCTAGACGCGGCCATCCCGTTTGAATCGCAGGATCTGCGCATCGCGGATCTGGCCGAACGCGAAGGCCGCGCTGTCGTTATTGCCGTCAATAAATGGGACACGGAAGACGACAAACAGGACAAGCTCAAGATGCTGAAAGAGGAGTTCGAACGCCTCCTCCCGCAGCTTCGTGGCGCACCGCTTGTTACAGTATCCGCCAAAACCGGACGCGGCCTCGACCGCCTGCAAGCCGCCATCGTCAAAGCACACACCGTTTGGAACCGTCGCGTGACCACCGCGCAGTTGAACCGTTGGCTGGCAGGTATGCTCGAACAACACCCGCCGCCCGCACCGCAAGGCAAACGCATCAAGCTGCGCTACATGACACAGGCCAAAACCCGCCCGCCGGGTTTCGTGGTCATGTGCTCGCACCCCGACAAGATGCCCGAAAGCTACAAGCGCTACCTCGTCAACGGGTTGCGCGAAGACTTCGACATGCCGGGAACCCCCATCCGCCTGACTCTGCGCGGGCAGGGCGACAAGAACCCCTACAAAGGTCGACGCGAAAAGAACGCCGGGGCATTGAAGAAGCATCTGGGTAAGGGGCGAGGGTAGCGAGCGGAAGGTCGGGTGTGCGGGACAAAACGGCCTTTCAAATCGCTCGTCGAAGTGTCCGCTTTTGAAAAGAGGACATTTTTAGTGTAGTGGGATGATAACCTAGTTATGAAAGGCCGCCGGACATGACTGTACCAAGACTAAAACGGATAAAAGTTTCCTCAGAACAAGGTCTCGGCAATTGGCTCGCCAAAAACTCTGAAAAGGGCGAAGTTTTGCTCGTGACTTGCGGCAAGAAATCGCCAGACAAATTCATCAGTAGTGAACAGGTGCGTCTTATCTTGAGTGAACACGGCTGGTCGGCTGGTTCTAGCTACACACTAAAGGGAAACTTGGTCGGTCATGTCGCCAAACACGCCTGATAGTATCGAATGCTCGGCAGTGTATCCAACGTTGGCAGTTCGTAGTGTTGCCGACGCCTGCAACTGGTACGTTGAAAAACTGGGTTTTACTGTCAGGTTTTTGTGGGGAGAGCCTCCAACTCATGGAGCATTATTGCTCGGCGAAGCCTGCGTGCATTTTTGGCAGGGGATTCCGCAACTTGGTGAAAACTGGATGTATTTTGACATCAACAACTTGGATGGAATGTACGAACGCGCCAAGGGCAACGGTGTGACCATTTCGAAGGCCCCTGAGAATTACCCTTGGGGGATGCGAGAGTTCAACGCCGTTGATCTCAATGGGTACAATATTCGATTTGGCCAACATCTTGGATCGCAGTCGTAACCCAAGACCCGACCAAAAGCAGTCGTTCATACAGTATGCAGCATTTGTGCCTTTGGGCTCAAAACGGACATTCGCCGCGCAACCCCCAACAAAAAACGGCGCACCCGAAGGTGCGCCGCTCTTTTTTACCGCTTGGTAAAAATCAGTTCGCTGCGGCCAGCTCTTTCGGCAGGCGGAACGTCCAGAGCGTGCCACCCTGGTTGAGGTAGTTGACCTTCTTGGCCACTTCACCACCCCAGAGCGGAACCGCGCCACCCCAGCCAGAGATGACCGAGACATACTGCTCGCCATTCTGTTCCCAGGTGATCGGCTGACCCACGATGCCCGATCCGGTCTGGAACGACCACAGCTCTTCACCGGTTTCGTCATCCAGCGCCATGAACTTGCCTTCGGGTGTACCAAAGAACACGAGGCCACCAGCCGTGGTCATCACACCACCCCAAAGTGGCGCGTCGTTCTTGTATTCCCAAACCCATTCGCCGGTGTCTGGGTCAATCGCTTTCAAAGAACCGATATGGTCTTCGTAGTTCGGCTTGATGGTAAAGCCGGACCCCAGATAAGCTGCACCCTTTTTGTAGGTGATCGGCTCGTTCCAGATATCCATGCCCCATTCGTTGGACGGCACATAGAAGTTGCCAGTGCGCTGCGAGAACGCCATCGGCATCCAGTTCTTGCCACCAAGGAAGCCGGGGGACGAGAAGACGACGTCGCCCTTCTTGCCATCGGCTGAGGCAGTCGGATCACCCGGACGGTTGTCTTCGATAAAGACCGGACGACCATCGTCACCAATGTCTGATGCCCAAGAGATGTCCTTGACGAACGGGTGTGCGTCAACAAATGCACCATCTTCACGGTTCAGAACGTAGAAAAACCCATTTCGGTCAGCGGTTGCATAGCGCATGTTGCCGTCGCGGTCGTTATAGGCCACGACTTCGTTCACACCATCATAGTCCCAGCCTTCGCGCGGCGTGGTCTGGTAGTGCCACTTGATCTCGCCAGTCGCGGGATCGATGCCGATGCGGCTGGCGGCATAGAGGTTATCGCCCGTGTTGCCATCTGTCGGCTCACCCGCACCACGCAGGTGGCTGTTCCACGGCGCCGGGTTGCCCGTGCCAAAGACCAGCGTGTCCGTGTCGCTATCATACGAACCGCCCAGCCATGTGGCACCGCCACCGGTCTTCCACATGTCGCCCGGCCAAGTCGCGTTCAGCGTGCCGGTCATGGTGCTTTCCTCGCCATTGAGCATGCCCATATGGCCTTCGATCACAGGACGGTTCCAAACCAGTTCACCTGTGTCGATATTGCGGGCCTGAACGGAACCGACAATGCCGAATTCACCGCCCGAGTTGCCAGTGATGACCAGATCACCAACGACCAGAGGCGCGGCTGTATAGGAATAGCCTGCCTTGTAATCGTCGATCTTGTCGCGCCAAACGACGTCACCGGTCTTGGCATCAAGCGCCACGATCCGGGCATCCAGCGTGCCAAAGATCACCTTGTCACCGGCCAATGCTGCACCACGGTTGATCACGTCACAGCAGGGCAGGATGCCTTCAGGCAGACGTGCGTCGTACTGCCAAAGCTCTTCACCGGTGTTCACATCGACCGCGTAGAGACGCGAGTAGGAACCGGTGATATACATGATGCCATCATAAACCAGCGGCTGCGTCTCCTGACCGCGCTGCTTTTCGCCACCAAGGCTGAAAGCCCAAGCCGGAACGAGGTTCTTGATGTTTTCCTTGTTCAACGTCTCCAGCGGTGAATAGCGCTGCAAATGCCGCCCCATCCCGTTGGTGACGACCTGATTGGTCATCGTCTGGTCATTGGCCAGCATGTCTTCTGTCACACCTTGTGCTACTGCGCCTGACGCGGCGAGTATGCTGACTGTGACGGCGGCAACAAATCTGTTCATCCGTATTCCTCCCATGAACTTCAGTTGCGGATATCCAGATGCACGGGGGGCGCATATGGATGGCTGAGGGGCAGTATAGGGATTACGAAACCGTGTTGTACGCGACTTGGGTCGTAAGACCATTGGGAGGTTGACAGACCACTAAGGCCTGACATCACGGTGGGGGAATCAATGACTGGAAGGGTATCGAAATGCGTTGGCCAATCCTTGCCTTGGGAAGTGTGTTGGCGATCTGCCCGACATTGGCTCTCTCCGCGAACATTGCCGATGGGGCGCGGTCAGTTTACCTTGAAGATCAAGCCGGAAATCGGGTTGATATTGCTGAAATTTCCGTCAGCAACGGGGTGTATGAAATTGAAATGAAAGGGGAAAAATTTTCAGATCACTTTCTTTCCATGCGCCCGTTCAAATGCATCGATGGCGCTGAAAAAACGTGGTGCCACGTTCCGTATCCGTACGCTATCGCTCGTGACATTTCTGATGAACTGACAGACCTGGAATATGACCTTTTGTTTCTGTGGAAAGACAAAGGCGAATACGGCATCGATCTGTGGAATGGGGTCTACTACCAACTTGAACTGTCAGACGATGGTCGTATACGCGGCCACTTGCACGAGATGGACATGAACATTCTGTCTGCACCGCCCGACGCCGGGAACATGCGCCCGATCCGGGATATTGATCTCGAACCGGGCGAAGCGGACAGCCATTGGCTGCCCGTTGTGGTGATTGAATAGTTTAGATCACTCCGAAATCGCCGAATTGTCCTGTGTCGTGATCGACACCAGGTACGACAGGATGAAATCCTGCACCGTCCGATCCTCGATCCCGACATGGCGCATCTTTGTGCCGGGCATAAACCCGTCATTGTCTTCCATCCATGCGCGAAGTGCTGCTGTGGTCCAGACGATGCCCGACGCCTCCAATGCAATGGAGTAGTCGTAATCTTCATAGGTCCCGGCACCGCGCCCGACAATGTTCTCCAAGGGTGGGCCATATGACGAATCCGTCGGTTCAACCGCGTGGCAGCGGCGGCATTCAGCCTCGAACAGCGTCTTGCCCGCGTCGATCTTCACCTGCTCAAAGGTGGTTTCACTGGCAAAGGCGGGCAGGGCGCAAAAACTGGCGGCTGCAATCATTGCAAAACGTGTCATGGGGTGGTCTCCTTGCAAAAGATGCCCCAACGTAAGAACGCCTCAAACCCGCTAATATGATCCACATCAAGAGATACGACCTTGGCCCACATCCTTTGGTCGTATTTTCGCAAGAAAAGCGGCTGTTACTGTGTCGGCAATCATTCTGGGAGGACATGATGAGCTTTTTCTCCACCATCCGCGCGACCTCTGCCGCGCTTGTTCTTTGCGCCACCAGCGCAATTGCCGAAACCCCTGTTCTGCGGGCCGCTGTTCTTGAATACGGTACTGTGAACTGGGAACTAGACAGCATCAAACACAACGGTTTCGACACCGCCAACGGGTTCGAACTTCAGGTTCAGGGTGTGGCTGGCGGCTCTGCCGCACAGGTTGCGTTTCAGGGCGGCGAAGCGGACGTGATTGTATCCGACTGGCTTTGGGTCGCGCGTCAGCGGGCCGAGGGCAAGGATTTTGTCTTTATTCCGTATTCCAAGGCAGTTGGTGCTTTGCTGGTACCCAAAGGCAGCACAGCCAAATCGCTGGCGGACCTCAAGGGTGGCAAGATCGGCATCGCCGGTGGTCCGCTCGACAAAAGCTGGCTGATCCTGCGCGCCTATGCGGAAAAAATGCATGGCATGGATCTGGTGTCCGAGACAGAACAAGTTTTTGGTGCTCCACCGCTGATCTTCAAGACGGGCTTGCAGGGCGAACTCGATGGCGCAATCAACTTCTGGCACTTCCTTGCCAAGATGGAGGCAGGCGGCATGACCCCGCTGATCACCGTCGATGAGGCCGCGCGCGAACTGGGTCTTGATCCTGAAACGCCGCTGTTGGGCTATGTGATGCGCGGAGAGATGCTGCGCGACAACCCCGAACTGGTTCAAGGTATGGCGGCTGCCAGCCGCGCAACCAAAGATCTGTTGGCCAACTCCGACGCTGAATGGGACCGTCTGCGCCCGCGCATGAATGCCAAGACCGATGCACAATTCGCAGCGCTTAAGGCCGGCTTCATCGCAGGTATCCCAGCGGATCAAGCCGTCGATGAAGAGGCAGCGGCACGGATGCTGGCCCTTATGGCCGAACTTGGTGGCGAAAAGCTGATCGGCGCAGCAACGACGCTGCCCGAAGGTGTGTTTGTTCAACCCGGAAGCTAAACTTGACCGCAGCAGCAAACCTCAAACTGGTGAGCGATCGCAACACCCCAAAACCGGCGGACACCCCTCCGCCGGTCTTGTCTGTCACCCTCGACGGCATGCGCTTTGGTGACAAATCAGTGCTCGGCGGTATCGACCTGCGGCTGGCCCCGCGCGAAACCGTGGCGATCACAGGCCCCTCCGGTGTGGGCAAGACGACGCTGATGCGCATCATCGCCGGGCTTGAACACCGCTACGACGGCCATGTCCGCCGCCCCGACAAACTGGCGATGGTGTTCCAGGAACCCACCCTGATGCGCTGGCGCAGCGTCGCCGACAATCTGCGGATCACGTTGGGCCTGACGCCCGCGCGCATCGATATCGCACTGGAAGAGGTCGGCCTCGCCGGTCGCGGCACTGCCTTTCCCGATCAACTCTCCCTCGGCCAGCAACGCCGCCTGTCGCTGGCCCGCGCGTTCGCCGGGAAACCCGATGTGCTGCTGATGGACGAACCCTTCGTTAGCCTTGACGCGGACCTCTCGGACGAGATGATGACCCTCTTCGAACGCCTCCGCGACAGCCACCCTGTGGCCACGCTGCTGGTCACCCACGCGATCCCGGAGGCCGAACGCCTCGCCACGCGCATCCTCGAATTGTCAGGTAGTCCTGCGGAATTGCATACGCGTCGCCGTTAAAATAGCGGCGCGTATTTCCAATTGTCCGCATCCGGCGTGACCTCATCAAGGTCATAGCCCGCGCTCTGCAACCGCTTGGCAACTGGCAGACCCTCGGCGGCCGCCTCATCGACAAACTGCCGCCCCAGCGCCTCATCCTTGGCGATCCCGTGCCCGCGCATCAGGTTCAGACCGTGGTTGAACTTGCCAACCCGGTCTCCAAGTTCGGCTGCCTGCCGATCCCACGCCGCACTCGCATCCGGGTCGTAGTCGCCACCAAGCCCGTTGTTGTCCAGCTGGCTCATCCAGGTCATCGCCCCGGTATAGCCCGCGTTGGCGCAATTCTCGAACAACGCCCGCGCTGTGGCATGATCGCCCGACTTGGTCAGCATATACCCGGTCGAACACAGCACCATCCCCGTCTCACCATCCTCGGCACGATCCAGCATGGATTGCCACGTCATCTCGTCAGGGTTCAGAACGCCACCCGGATCATTGTCCTCGGGTTCGGCCCAAAGGGCGGGTGCACACAGCGCAATGGCGCAGCTCAGCGGGATCAAAACCTGTTTCATGCCCCAATCCTAGCGCAAGATGCGTCGGAATTCACCCTTGCTATGGTCGTAGATCACCCCTTGCGCGTCATCATCCCGCGCGCCGGGTCATAGCCCCAGACCGCAAGCGCCATGAACACGGCCGTCGCCAACGTCGTCCAGACAAGCGCCATGCCGTTCACCTCGACATACAGCGCAAAGCGGATCAATTCGACCGCATGGGTGAACGGGTTAGACGCACAGATGTCATGCAAAAGCTCCGAACTTTCGGCCATCTTCCACAGCGGATAAAGTGCCGAGGACAGAAAAAACATCGGGAAGATGACAAAATTCATCACCCCTGCAAAATTCTCCAGCTGCTTGATAAAGCTCGACAATGCCAATCCCAATGCTCCAAGCATCAACCCACCCAAAACCAGCGCAGGAAGCACGGCAAGGTATCCCCAACCGGGCAAGGTGATGTCGAACAACCAAGCTACGAACAAGAACGCATAAACCTGCAGGATCGAAATGATCGTGCTGCCCAAAAGTTTGCTGAACAAAAGCCACGCCCGCGACAGCGGTGCCGTCAGCAAAAGCCGCATCGACCCCATCTCGCGGTCATAGACAAGGCTGAGCGACGATTGCATCCCGTTGAACAGCAGAATCATCCCGCAAAGCCCCGGCACGATATAGGTCTCGTAGGTGATGTAGGTCTGGTAGGGCGGCGAGATCGACAGTCCCAAAGCCGCCCGAAAGCCCGCAGCGAAAACCAAAAGCCACACCAGCGGCCGCACCAAAGCCGCGATGAACCGTTCGCGCTGGTGCACGAACCGCAACGCTTCGCGCAGGACGATGGCCCGCATCGCGATAAGCGCGTGTCTCATACTGTTGCCCCGGTCATCTGCGCGAAATAGGCGGGCAGAGGGCGATCACCCCGCAAGTCGCCACAGCGACCATCCGCTAATACGCGGCCACGATGAAGGAGTATGACCTGATCGGTGTCGCGCACCTCATCGGTCAGATGCGTAGCCCAGAGCACCGTCACTCCGGTCTCGGCACACAGATCATGGATGTGCTGCGTCAGCCCAGCCCGTGTCGGCGCATCCAACCCGACCGTCGGCTCATCCAGCAACAGAACCTTTGGCTTGTGCAATAGCGCCCGCGCGATCTCGGTCCTCCGTCGATGTCCGCCATTCAAACCGCGTGCCTTTTCTCCGGCGCGCTCGGCCATACCCAACCGATGAAGGGCCGCGTCGATCCGTTGGTCCGCATCCCGACCGGACATCCCGTGTAACGCTGCGAAATAGCGCAAGTTCTGTCGTACCGTCAGATCAAGGTCCAGCGTGGTCTGCTGAAACACAACGCCGAGATCCGCCATGGCCGCCAACGGAGCCGCTGCCAGATCATGCCTCGCGATCGAAATGGCGCCGCCCTGTGTCACGAAAAGACGCGTCAGCAGCGAAAACAGCGTCGATTTCCCAGCGCCATTCGGGCCGAGCAAGGCTGCAAACTGGCCGCGCCCAACTGAAAAAGACACGCCGTCCAAAGCGGTCTTGGAGCCATAGGAAAAGGACAGGTCGGAAACCAACAAACTCATCCGCGCGACAGGTCCTTGCTACTCGGTTTCATAAATACCCCGGGGGAGCGCCGTAGGCACTGGGGGCGTCGTTCATTGGGCTTGAACCAATGGCGCCTCTACGGACGACCCCCGATTTTCGTTGATGCAAAATCACGATGCGACGACACATCGAACGCGCACCTTGACCAGCTTTGCGTCATTCAATGGTGATGTCCAGCCGCTGGGTCTCTCCGGTCGATCCGGGGATTCGCAGGAAGTAGGTACCCGGCTTTATCGCAACAAAGCCGATCTCCATCGTTCCAGCATCATCGAACTCGATTGAGTTCAAACCAAGGGGCCTGATCTCCAGATCGTTCACCACTATTTCGTCGATCCAGATCGCTCGGAAGAACTCTGATCCTTCGAGTGCCAACTCAGCCGATCCGTCACCTTCGATCTCGAACTCGTAATATGTCCCCGAACTAAGAACCCAAGGCGCGTCCGACAAAGGCACGCCGGAACTCAGCGTGATGGGCGGTAAATCTGCCTTGTTTGCTGAAGAAAGAATACCCGCACGACCCCACTGATCCCGCGGCGCACCATCCGCCAAAGAAACGGTCGGTATCATTAGAGAAAACCCCATTGCGGAAATAATCCATTTCATATCACACTCCTGAAGGAAGAAATTAAAGCAAAACATGACGTTTTGCTTATTCGGTGGGCCGGAATGCAGCACCCCATGGGAAGCGTCCCACCTTGATGCTTTTCAACGCTTTGCGGCTGGCCACATCGACAACCGTCACATCACCCGAAACCCCATTGGTCGTAAAAAGTTGCGACCGATCGCGATTGAAGTCCATGTGCCAGACACGTCGTCCGACGAGGATATACTCTTCGACCTCGTAGGTTTCGGCATTGACCACTGCGATATGGTTCGACGGGCCGAGGGCAACAAAGGCATGTGTGTCGCCATTGGTGAACTCGAACCCGACAGGTTGCACCCGATCAGGATGGATGTTGTCGATTTCGAAGTCGATCTTGGCCTTTTCGGTTTGGGTCGCGACATCGAAGATCGAAATGGTCCCGCCGATCTCTGCACTGACCCAAAGTTCGGTCCCTTCCTTGACGAATTCCGCATGGCGCGGACGCGAATCCACCAGCGTGTTGGCGAACAGCGTTTGGGTCTCGGTGTCGATCCAATGCGCCATATTGGTGGTCTCGGATGTTGTGATGGCGATCTTGCCATCAGGACTGACCGCCATGCCTTCGGGTTCGATCCCGACGTCGATTTGTGCCACCACGGTACGGGTTTCTGTATCGACGACCGTGGTGATCGCGTCATCCTCGTTGGCAATGTAGAGATGCCGGTTGTCGGGATGCAGAACGAATTGTTCGGGGTCTTCACCCGAGGGTAGATCATACAAAATCTTGCCGGTTTCTGGGTCCATCACCTGAACTGCATCACTGTCCGACGCACAAATGTAGACGACTGAATAATCCTTTGAGAACGTGATCCCACGCGGGCGTTCGCCGGTTTCGAACGTTCGAACCACCTCCAGCGTTTCGATATCGATCACGCTGATTGTGTCGTCCTTTTCATTGGTCACCCAGATTTCGTCCGCCAGTGCCGTGGTTGACAACAGCGCAGCTGAGAGAGTGGCGAGGATCGGCAGTTTCATCGACGTCGGTCCTTTTGGCTATACTTGGATCGGGGGCCAGCCCCCGAACCCCCGGAGTTTACCGGGCAAGATGAAGATACAGGTCAGTTTTCGTATGCGGTGCAGCCGCTTTCGGGTTGGTCAAGGCCCAGCGTGTCAAGTTCTGTGCGTTGATGCAAAAAGCCTTCGAGGGGCGCCTGCGCCACCAGCGCGCGTTCATGCACCAGCGGAATGGGTTGGCGAAGCTGTCCGTTCCATGTGCGGAAGGTCAGGGGGCGCCCCTTGAAGCCGGCAAGTTCAAACGCGTCGGACAACATATAGCTGCGCAATGTTTGGGCATCGGCGGCACCCGTGCGCGTCACGGCTTCTCCTATTGCGCGCATCGCGGCCCAGACGGCATAATCCCGATCAAGCATTGGGCGGCCTGCCAGATCTTCGAAGCGCGATTGAAGCTGTGCCGCCCCCCACGCCTCGACCACGCGGTGCCACGTCACCGGGCGCAACCCTTCCGATCCCGCAACGGGGCGCGGGCGCCACGTGTTGTACGAGATATAGCGCGCGAAATCGTCGGCGGCATCGGCGACCAGCAATACGTCATAATCGCCTAGGTCCTGCGTAAACAGCGGCACTTCTTGTGACGCATTGCGGCGCATATCAGCATCAAACGCCCATGTCTTGCGCGCGCCGAATTTCAGCCCGAACTTGCGGGCCGAATGTTCCAGCGTGTCGGCCCAGGCCACATCTTCGGATCGGTCGCCTGCGATCAGGGCAATCTCGTCCCAGCGACGGGCGACGAAGAATTGCATCAGCGCATCCGCCTTCATTGCGTAGGACGGGACAGTGTGCAGCACCTGTGCGCGGCACTGATCCGCACGCAAGGCCACATCGGCTGCACCTGCGTTAAACAGAAGCGCGTCCGCCGCCTCGGGCAGATCGGCGGCTTGCAGAAGCTGCGCCATCGGCGCGTCGATGACGAGAAGGTCGCTGCTGGCCAAAGCGGCGCGCACGGAGGCAGCGAAATCGCCCCCTTCGGGTACATCTGTTACGGTCAGTGTATAGGTCTGCCCTAGAAATCGCCCGGTGGTGATGTTTTCTTCGAGCCCCAGTTCGGCACCGCGCAGGCCCAGGTCATCGGGGATCGGATCAAGATTGGACAGGGTCGGTGGCGGCGCCACCTCTTGCTTGATGTATTGGATGTCCACTTCGATCTGCGCCATCACATCTGTGGCAAGACCAACGGCCAACATTCCGCAAAAGGCACACGCAAGACGTGTTCGCAACATGGACAGTTCCTCCCGGTCAGACGGTAGTCTGTCTCCGAAACGGCGCGAAATACGACCATTGTCTTGTGCCGCACGGGCCGGAATGGCCTATCCGCGCCACGAAAGTCCAATACTCAGGCTGTCAACGCGCCGATACACATCCGGCTAGACACATGACTGTGCCTGAGGAGGATTCCATGACCGCATTCACTTTCAAATTCGCTCTGGCTGCCGCTGCGTTGACGGCCGCTGCCAGCCTTGTTCACGCACACGGAGATGTCGCCCCGCAAGCGGTCGATACTTCGGGTCTGCCAGAGAGTGGTGATGACTGGCTCTCAGAAAACCCCTACCGCGCCGAACTCGTCGGGGAAGAAGTTTGGGCCAAGGCGGTTACAATCGGTGCGTCGGGCTACAACCAGAACTGTGCCCGCTGCCACGGCCTCGAAGTGATTTCCGGTGGTTTGGCTCCCGATTTGCGCTTTCTCGAAGCCGAAGAATACGGAGATGAATGGTACGTTGAGCGTTTCCGCGATGGCTATACCCAGAACGGCACCACCAAGATGCCCGCATTTGGTGAACTTCTTGGACAAGACGCAGCTTGGGCGATCCGCACCTATATCGAAACCCGCCCCGATGACGCGTCGATGGAAGACGCCTCGGAAGAATTGAAAGCGATCCGCGATGAGATCGCGGGCTTTGCGGACGACCCGTCGAACGCTGACGCGGATGCCCTAAAAACCCGCCTGAGCGAAATTGCAGCGGGAATTGAAACGCTCTCTGGTGCGCCGGTTGCTGACAGTGCGGCCTACCGTGCGGCCAACCTAATCGACGGAACACAGGAAGCCTACGCCCGCGCCGCCGAAGCGTTGACGATTGGTTTGTCAGCGGCAAACTGACCCCATGAGCACCTTGCTTCGCTCCGCTTTCATGACAACGCTGCTGGCCATGGCTTCGCCTGTTATGGCCAGCGACCCGTGCGCCGATTACGTACCTCAAGCCAAGCCCCAGAATGCCAGCCGCGACATTGTCGGTCAGGACATCGACGAGATCTTGGATCGTGGTTTTATGACATTCGCTGTCTACGACGATTATCCGCCCTATAGCTGGGGGGATGCCAAAGACCCTAAAGGCATCGATATCGACATCGCGCGCATCATTGCCGAAGACCTTGGTGTCGAACCTCGGTTCACATTCTTCGTTGCCGGCGAAAACCTCGAAGCAGACCTGCGCCATCACATCTGGCAAGGCCCGTTGATCGATGGCGCTGTGTCGAACGTCATGATGCGCGTTCCTTATGACAGCGCCTTCAATTGTCGTGTTGAGCAGGTGGTGTTCACCGGTCAATACATGACTGAAAGCGTCGGTATCGCATATTCGGATGCCGACTATCCCGATGGTGGTCCGGTTCCGGCCTATTTCCGCTTTGATACTGTGGCGGTAGAGAACGGTTCCATCGCGGATTTCTACCTGACGAGTTTTGCAGGTGGACAACTGGCGCAAGGTGTACGCCGCTACCCGACGATGCAAGCTGCAATGCAGGCATTGAACGCGGGTGAAGTGATGGCGGCAATGGGTCCGCTCGCACAGCTTGAATTCGGCGCGGGCGAAGGGGTGTCAATCCACCAACCGCCACTGGCGGGTTTTGCAAAATCAAAATGGACGCTCGGAACCGGTAGCCATTTCGCCTATCGTGGGCTCAGCTACTCTGTTGATGACAGTATTTTCGCAGCGCTTTCCGATGGACGGATCGCGGCAGTTTTCGAAAGCTACGGGCTGACGCATCAGCCACCGGAAAGATAGCTTTCACCCAAATGTTAAGCCATTGGTCTTATATGCCCCGGGGGTCCAACCCCCTAGGCTGACCATCAAAGAAGGATCAAATCCATGCAGATGACCGATTCCCGAACGATTGCCGCCAGCCCAGAAGAGGTTTGGGCCGCAATCCTTGATCCGGAAGTTCTCAAGGCATGCGTGCCGGGCTGCACCGAAATGAGCGGCAGTGCCGAAGAAGGCTTTGAAGCAACTGTCGTTCAGAAGGTCGGCCCGGTTAAGGCGACGTTCAAAGGCACGGTTGTGTTGTCCGATATGGTGCCGGGTCAATCGCTGACCCTCACCGGCGAAGGCAAGGGCGGCGCGGCTGGATTTGCCAAGGGTGGTGCAGACGTAAAACTTACTGCGGTCGAGGGCGGCACCGAACTGCACTACGACGTGGATGCCAAAGTCGGCGGTAAGTTGGCCCAATTGGGCAGCCGCATCATCGACGGGTTTGCCAAAAAAATGGCTGATCAATTCTTCAGCAATTTCCAATCTGCCGTTGAAGGCCCGCAAGAGGCGGGCGAAGGTGCGCCCCTAGCCAATGCAGATGGCGACGACGGCGAAAAGAAAAAAGGCTGGTTCAAGAAACTCGTTTCTTGATCGCGGCCCGGTTCTGAAACACAACTGATAGAGAAGACCCACGGGAGGAGTTTGATGACTAAGGTAACAATGACGGTGAACGGGAAATCCGTCTCCGGCGAAGTTAAGGGCAACACGCTCTTGACTGAATTCCTGCGCGACGGATTGCGCCTGACAGGAACCCATGTCGGCTGCGACACGTCCCAGTGTGGGGCCTGCGTTGTGCATGTGAACGGTGAGGCGGTTAAATCCTGCACCATGTTTGCTGCCGAAGCAGACGGTTCCGAGGTTAAGACCATCGAAGGTATGGCCAATGCAGATGGATCGCTCAACGTGATCCAGCAGGCGTTTCAGGACTATCATGGCCTTCAGTGCGGTTTCTGCACACCGGGCATGGTGATGTCGGCTGCGGCGCTGCTCAAGGACAATCCCAAGCCAACCGAGGCGGAAGTGCGGGATTACCTCGAGGGTAATATCTGCCGCTGCACCGGGTACCACAACATTGTGCGCGCCATCATGGCAGCAAGTGGTCAGGACGTGCCCGCAGTCGCAGCAGAATAATCCACAATTGTAGGGTGTGTGCTTGCACGCACCGCTCCTAGGGAGGAACACCACTATGCCGAAAGATCATGGCATTGGCGCAAGCCCGAAGCGGCGCGAAGACGTCCGCTTTCTGACTGGTGCCGGTAATTATACCGACGACATCAACGTACATGGCCAAGCCTATGTGCACTTCCTGCGCTCTGATATGGCGCATGGCACGATCAACAAGATCGACACAAGCGCTGCCGAAGGCATGCCAGGTGTCGTGCGCATCTTCACAGGTGCCGATTTCGAAGGCGTTGGCGGTCTGCCTTGCGGCTGGGAAATCACCGACAAAAATGGCGACGCAATGAAAGAACCGGGCCATCCGGTTCTGTGTCAGGGCAAGGTCCGCCACGTAGGTGATCCGATCGCTGCCGTTGTCGCCGACAGCCTTGAAGAAGCCCGCACCGCTGCCGAAGCGATTGAGCTCGATATCACAGAGCTTCCGGCTGTTGTGGACATGGGCAAGGCACTGGAAGCCGGTTCCACTAAGGTTCATGACGATCTGGCTGACAACCTTTGCTATGATTGGCAGTTCGGCTCCGACACCGAAACCACAGACGCCGCCTTCAAATCTGCGGCCCACGTCACAACGCTGGAACTGGTCAACAACCGTCTGGTCGCAAACCCGATGGAGCCGCGCGTCGCGGTCGGTGATTACAGCCGCGCCAATGACGAGCACACGCTCTACACCACCTCCCAAAACCCGCACGTGATCCGCCTTCTCATGGGCGCGTTTGTTCTGGGCATCCCGGAACATAAGCTGCGTGTTGTTGCACCTGATGTGGGTGGCGGTTTCGGAACCAAGATCTTCCACTACGCGGAAGAAGCGTTTTGCACATTTGCAGCAAAGGCGTGTAACCGTCCGGTCAAATGGACGTCGACGCGCTCTGAGGCGTTCATGTCAGACGCACATGGCCGCGATCACGTCACGACCATCGAACTGGCGCTCGACAAGGACAATAACTTCCTTGCTGTGCGAACTGACACAAAAGCGAATATGGGCGCGTACCTGTCCACATTTGCCTCGTCGGTCCCGACATGGCTGCACGGCACGCTGATGGCAGGCAACTACAAGACACCAGCGGTTCAGGTGAACGTGAAAGCCGTCTTCACCAACACCGTGCCAGTCGATGCGTATCGTGGCGCTGGCCGCCCCGAGGCGACATTCCAGCTGGAACGTGTGATCGACAAAGCTGCCCGTGAATTGGGTGTCGACCCGATCGCATTGCGCCGTCAGAATTTCATCACGCAATTCCCCTATGCCACGCCCGTTGCCGTCGAATATGATACTGGCGACTACGAAGCGACGATGGCCAAGATGGAAGAACTGATGGACATCGGCGGCTTTGCGGCGCGCCGCAAGGCATCCGAAGCCAAGGGCATGCTGCGCGGTCTTGGCGTGAACTGCTTTATCGAGGCCTGCGGTATCGCACCGTCGAACCTTGTCGGTCAGCTCGGCGCACGTGCCGGTCTCTATGACGCGGCAACCGTCCGGGTGAACGCCACCGGCTCTATCTCGGTGATGGTCGGCGCACACAGCCACGGGCAGGGACATGAAACAGTGTTCCCGCAAGTTGTGGCTGAAATGCTTGGCATTGACGAAGGTATGATCGACATCGTCCACGGCGACACGTCGAAAATCCCCTTCGGCATGGGCACCTACGGCTCGCGTTCGCTGGCGGTCTGCGGATCGGCAATGGTGCGCGCCACCGAGAAGATCATCAACAAGGCCAAGAAGATCGCAGGCCACCTTCTCGAAGCGTCCGACAGCGATATCGAACTCAAGGACGGCCAGTTCACCGTCGCAGGCACCGACAAATCGGTTGCTTGGGGCGATGTAACACTGGCAGCATACGTGCCGCACAACTACCCGCTCGAAGACATCGAACCGGGCCTTGAGGAAACCGCGTTCTACGATCCGGCCAACTTCACCTACCCGGCAGGCGCCTATGCCTGTGAGGTCGAAGTTGACCCGGAGACCGGCAAGGTCACCATCGAAAAGTTCGTCTCGGCGGATGATTTCGGAAACGTGGTCAACCCGATGATCGTCGAAGGCCAGGTCCATGGCGGCATCGCACAGGGCATCGGTCAGGCGCTTTTGGAAAACTGCGCTTATGACGAAAACGGCCAGCTTCTGTCAGCGTCCTACATGGACTACGCAATGCCACGTGCGGACGATATCCCGCACATGGCAAGCTACGTCGTCGACCACTCCTGCCAGACACCGTGCACGCACAACCCGCTGGGTGTGAAGGGCTGCGGCGAAGCAGGCGCAATCGGCTCACCGCCCACAGTGGTGAACGCGGTCATCGACGCACTGCACTCGGGTGGTCACACCCACGTTTCCCACATTGATATGCCTGTGTCGCCGTCGCGCGTCTGGGCTGCGATGAACGGCCAATAAGGAGGGCTTGAGACATGTATAGCTTTGACATTCAACGGCCCACATCCGTGGGTGACGCGGTCGCCGCACTGGGAACAGATGAAGCGCTGCCTCTGGGCGGTGGTCAAACCCTGATCCCGACGCTGAAACAGCGCCTTTCGGCTCCGTCTGTTCTGGTAAGCTTAAGCGGTATTGCCGAAATGAAAGGTGTTTGCACAGGTGATGACGGCGCACTTTGCATCGGTGGCGGGACAACCCACGCCACCGTCGCAAAAGAGGCGTCGGTCTATCCGGGATTGGCCGCACTTGCGGGCAATATCGGCGATCCGGCGGTCCGCAATCGCGGCACCATCGGCGGCAGCCTTGCCAACAACGACCCGTCCGCTTGCTACCCGGCGGCGGCACTGGGCTCGGGCGCGACCATCGTGACCAACACCCGCTCCATCGCGGCGGATGATTACTTCCAGGGGATGTTTGCAACAGCCCTGAACGAAGGTGAAATCATCACCGAGGTGCGTTTCCCGGTACCCGAGAAAAGCGCCTACATGAAGTTCGAACAACCCGCGTCGCGCTTTGCGCTGGTCGGGGTGTTTGTCGCCAAATACGCGGACGGTGTCCGTGTGGCCGTCACCGGCGCGTCCGAAGAGGGCGTGTTCCGCTGGACCGAGGCGGAGGCGGCATTGTCGTCTAACTTCTCGGCCGATGCCGTGCCGGCAGCTCCATCGGGCGACGGCATGATTTCTGACTTGCATGGTTCGGGCGCGTATCGCGCGCATCTCGTGGCCGTCATGACCAAGCGGGCCGTTGCAGCCGCCAGCTGATCTGGTGACGCGTTGAAATGACAAAGCCCCGGTTTTCGAACCGGGGCTTTTTCGTGTGCGGCGCACGATGCGTCAACGCATCGTGATTTTGCGTCAACGCAAAATCTTGTGGGCTCTGCCCCCAAACCCCCGAAGTATTTTTGAACCAGAGAAGCTCAGACGGTCTGAAGATTGCCGTCAGAATCAACCAGCGTAATACGGTGCAACCCGGCTTTGACCTTGAGCCGGTCAAGGGCAGGGCGGTTCATGAAGACCGCTGCGGTCGACAGCGCATCCGCCATCGTGGCCGATGGCGCTTCGATGCTGATCGTGGACCAAAGCGGAGTTTCCCCGCGCGGTCCCAGAATATGCGCCCGATCCCCAAGGCTCATCGCGGCAGGGCTTGATGTGGCAATCGCCATATCGCGCAGATCGCGTGTGCCCAGATGGCCATGCGTCGGGTCTTCAATGCCCAATGTGAAGGGGCCACCCATAGCGGCGTGCTCCCCGATATTGATTAGTGCTGTTTCTGCACCGTGTTTGCGTAGCAAAAGGCGCATCACGTCGGTGGCAAAGCCTTGGGCAATGCCGTTGAACGTTAGCGCCTGACCGGTCTGCAATTCGACCATGCTGTCGGAATAGCGGACACGGTCCCAACCAAGTGCGGCGCGCGCCCGGGCCGTGTCGCGGCCTTTCGCGTACGCCTCCCAGAGCGGCTGGATCGTCGGATCGAACAGCCCGCCGCTTAGGCGATGCGCCTCGTCCGCCCGCGCCATCAGCGTCCGCATGAGCGCATTCGGATTGCGCAGTCGCCCCATCATGTTGAGGCGGCTAAGGTGCGATATTGGCCGAAACAGGCTGAACGCTTCTTCGAAATTCACCAGCAGGCGCGGCACATCCGCCAGTGCCTTTTGCGTCATTTCGCGAGGCCCGTGCAGCGTGACCGACACTTCGGCCCCCAATGCCTGACCCGACCATGTGTCAGCCCGCGCAAGTGCAGGGGCACAGGCAAAGGCAGCGGCAAGGCTTAGGAAGCGGCGTCGTTTCATTCGGCAGGCACCGTGTTGGGATGGCCGAGGTTGCGTGGCGCACGACGCGCGGCCCGACCCTTGAGGATCAACGGCACGCACTGGTCGGCGTCATCATGGATGGTCACACAATCAAGGCATTGGAAACATTCGGAATACTGGATTTTTCCGCTTGGGGCGATGGCCTCATAGTTGCATTTTACCCGGCACAATTGGCAGGGTGAGCCACATTCTTCGCGGCGCGGAATCCAGCGGCGTAGGCGCAAAACGCCGCCGATCGCCATCAGCGCCCCCAGCGGGCAAAGGTAGCGACAGAACCCTTTGAAGACGAACATTCCCAAAACGAGCCACAGCGCGGCATACGCGACGTAATACCATTCCCGGACAAAGAAGGTGGTGATCGCGGTCTTGAACGGTTCGATCTCTGCCGCCTTGTCCATGTAGGATGGGGCGAAGATCGTGATTGCAACCAATCCGGCCAAAGCGACGTATTTCAGGGATTTGAGTCGGGCATCCCAGCGCGCATTCGGTTCAATTTTTGGCAGGCGCAGAATTCGACCCAGATGGTGCGCGAATTCCTGCATGGCCCCAAAAGGGCAAAGCCACCCACAGAAAAGACCGCGTCCCCAAAGCAAGAACCCAAGGATCGCAACGCCCCAGATCAGCAAGGAGAACGGATCATACAGAAGGAACGCAAACGATCCACCTGCCATCGAGGTCTGCAACGCGGCCAGCGGTGTCACGATTGACAATTGCCCCTGGCCCCACCAGCCGATGAACCCCAGAACGCCCGCCAAGATGCCAAGCCGCACAGGTGTAAATGCGGCCAAACCCGCAAGCCAGCCTTGCGCGCCCAAAAGAAGGGCAACCAGAACCGTCAGTAGCACCGCGAGCGTGATCAGGTCCGTTTGACGGTTCAGGATCGCCTCTTTCCATGGCGGCAGCTTTTCCACCACCACAGGTCGGGCAAAGAACCTGTCATCGGTCACATGGGTCGCGGTCAATTGCACTGATCCGATTTCTGGCTGGAACATCCCGTGTTCGCGTACGGCGTCGATGCTCAGCGTCCAGTCACGTGTCGGATCAAAACCCAGACGTCGGTCGGTGCGCAGGATCATTGCGACACCGTCGTGCAGCGCGTCTGGCACGGCGTCGCTCAACTCCACAAACAGGTCTGCATCGCGCAATGCCACCGGGAACCCATCCTGCTCTGCTCCGATCCAGTCAGGGGAGGTGTTGCGCACGAAATCCTCCGACACCAACCCGTGCCGCGCCGTCTCGATCACAAGGATTGGCTCATCGAAAGTCGAGATCGACATGAAGCGATCCAACTCCTCCAGCGTGCCCTCATCCAGCAGCACCCGTGCGATCGACGATGGTCCCACATCCGCGATCCACAGATCAAGATAGGGGGCGTCCGGCGCGTCCAGCGCCTCAGCGTCGTCATCTTCCCATACTGTGTCCGCGAACAGCGCCTGCAACTCGGCATTGCTCGCCACACGCCGTGTGATCAAACCCTGCGTCACCAGATCGTCCCAAGTCAGCACTTCGACATAGTCCGGATCGGGAAACGCCGGAGGCCCCGAAGCGATGCCCTGCATTTTTTCGCGCGCCACCTGCAACGCCGCCGCCAAAACCGACTCGTGTGCGATCCGAACCGAGGCCGTCGCCTTTGTCACTCCGTCCAAATAGACCAACTGCCCGCCACCCGTCGCACCCCCATACGGTGTGCCCACCACCAGTGAATCGCTGATCGAATGGCCGCGATACTGCTCGAAGAACGCGTGAAACGGCGCCTGACCCAGACCCGACACAAAGATCGGCTCGTTATGGTCCAGAAGCTGCACATCCACGAACCGCCCCTCCAGATCCAGCACGACCAGCACATTGATCGGCGCGCCGGAAAAGCCGGGCAGGGGGGCCATCGGCTCGGTCTGGAACACATAGCCCGCATGCGCACCACCCGAATTGAGCAGCTCATACACCCCATTGTCCGAGATCAGCGCCCCAAGGCTCATCGGCGCGAAAATCTGCGCCGCGATTTCGTCTTCCGACAAAACCTCTGCGACCGCGCAAACGGCGCTCACACACCACAAAACCGCGGCGAATATGAAACGGAAGCCTCTCATGTTCGCGACCATAAAAGCGCCACCCGAACCGCCCTATTGGACCTTCGTCCAACAGTCACGCCGCTGTGATATCCTCTATGATCCTCCCATGCGCGCACCACCTCATGTCACCTTGATCTCGCTCGCCCTGCTGATCGCCGCTTGGACGCTTGGCGCATGGGCGATGAACGATGCCGACATCCTGCCCACACCGATGTCCGTCTGGCAGGTGATCGTCGCGGAATCAAACAGCGGCGCACTCTGGTACCACATGGCCAACACCCTGCGCCGCGTGGCACTCGCCTTCACCCTCGCCATGACGGTCGGCATGGCGCTCGGCCTTGCCATGGGCCGATCCGAGCGGCTCAACATGTGGCTCGACCCGTGGGTCACCGTCTTTCTGAACCTGCCCGCGCTGGTGATCATCGTGCTCTGCTACCTCTGGATCGGCTTGAACGAGGTCGCGGCCATCATCGCCGTCGCCCTCAACAAGACCGCCATGGTCACCGTCACGATCCGAGAGGGCGTCCGCACCCTCGACCGCGGTGTGGGCGACATGGCACAGGTCTACCGCCTGACGCCGATGACCCGCCTGCGCCACGTGATCTGGCCGCAACTCGGGCCGTTCGTCGCCACCAGCACCCGCAACGGGCTGGCCGTGATCTGGAAAATCGTGCTGGTGGTCGAGTTCCTCGGCCGCTCCAACGGCGTCGGCTTCCAGATCCACCTCTATTTTCAGCTCTTCGACACCGCGACCGTC
>JANSYF010000067.1 GCA_024742575.1 Paracoccaceae bacterium
CTGAGGCGCATTGGAGCGCGGTCATTCACTGGACTGTTCGAAGCCCTCGGCGAAATCTGTGATCTCTACACACCTCAGGAATGCTGGAACTACTTTTGCGAGGCCGGGTATGCTTCTACATAAACTGGAAACGCTTTAAGGGGATTACCTCGATTTTTCGGTGAAACCGCAATTTTCCAGAAACAAAGCCTGAAAATCGTCGCATTTGTCCACTACCTCCACACTTGAGGCAGCCACAAGCATTAGGAGGACGACATGAACCTCAATCAGATTATCAACATGGTGATGCGCACGGTGATGCGCCGCATGATCAATTCCGGCATTAATGCAGGCATGAATGCGGGCCAAAACGCGCTGGCCAAGCGTAAAAAGCCAGACTCGAACCAACAGCACGATCCGCGCGGTTAACCCGCCGCAAAGTGTTTGGACAGCTTCAGCCCCTGTCCCTGATAGTTCGACGCAATCCCCGCGCCATAAAGCTGGCTTGGGGATTGGTCCATTTGTTCATAGACCAACCTGCCCACGATCTGCCCATGTTCCAGCACAAAAGGCGCTTCGTGGCAGCGCACCTCAAGCACACCACGTGATCCAGTGCCGCCCGCCGCATCATGGCCAAAACCCGGGTCGAAGAATCCGGCGTAATGCACACGGAATTCCCCAACCATCGCAAGGAACGGCGCCATTTCAGCGGCGTAATCGGGCGGGATATGCACCGCCTCCCGGCTGACAAGAATATAAAACGCATCAGGATCAAGGATGATCTGGCCATTGCGGGTGTGCAATTCTTCCCAGAAATCTGACGGTGCGTAATGCCCCAGCTTGTCGAGGTCGATCACCCCGGTATGCGGTTTGGCGCGATATCCAACAAGATCGTCACTTTCGGGTTTCAGATCGACGGAAAAACCCAAACCGTCGCTGATGACCGCCGCCCCCCCCGACACCAGTTGTTGATCTTCATGTAACGCGCGCAATGCGGTGTCAGATAGCACTGACTGCCCGTTACGGAATCTAATCTGATTGAGCCGCATGCCCGGTCGTACCAATACGGAAAACGAGCGCGGACAGATCTCGGCGTAAAGCGGCCCTGTATATCCTGGGGCCACGCGATCGAATTCTGTGCCTTCATCGGTGATGGTTCGTGTGAGCAGATCAAGCCGCCCGGTCGAGCTTTTGGCATTGGCCACAGCAGAAATATCAGAGGGCAGGGCAAGCCGCTCCATCAATGGCACAAGGTAAACGCAACCCTTTTCAAGAACCGCGCCCCCTTCAAGGGAAATTCGGTGCATTTCGAAATCTGCCAGACGATCCTCAACGCGGCGCCCTTTGCCAGCTAGGAATGATGCCCGCACGCGGTAAGCGACATGACCCAAGCGTAGGTCAAGACTGGCGGGTTGCACCTGTCCGTCGACAAACGGCATGTCCGCAGCAATGACACCCCGGTCCATCAAATCCGTGATCTGCTGATTGGCCAACACACCTGTCATCGGAACCCCTTTCGTCGCAGTTCGCCTTGCATAGCAAGCCGTCGCGCCCCTTGCGAGTGCGTTTTTCCCAAAGGCGCGGGATTGATAGCTGTATGATGATTGGTCGGGCTAGCAGGACTCGAACCTGCGACCTTCCGTCCCCCAGACGGACGCGCTACCAGGCTGCGCTATAGCCCGACTGCGGCCTGTCATAACGGTTTTAGGTCAGGCCGCAAGTGCGAATTTTGGCTGTTTGCATCAGCAGGTGTTTAACGGGCAAATGCCTTCAACTGATCTAGAATCGGCGCGATCTGTTGCGCGGTATCAGGTGAAAGATGGCGAATGCGTGCGATATACGTCAGTGCGCTTGGTTGTGGTTCAACAGACGCGTCGACAACGTCAATTGCGCCGTCAGGCTCTGATTCATCCACACCTGCGGTCGCGCCGTCTTCGGCAGCAACACGGTCCGCCATCGAGCGCTGCAGAAAGCCGGGCAGGGTGGATTCCGGTTCTGGATGCGTATCTTCGAGCGGCGGAACAGCGCTTTCATCAGTTTCAGTGGCTGTATCAGCAACTGCGATTTCCACCTCTGGGGTTTCTTCCGCTGGGGTGGTGGTTTCTGTCAGCTCAGGTTCATTTGCGGGTGGGTCGGCCACGACGTCTGCGTAGGCCATCTCGACCTGTGACGTCTGATCTTCCGAAGCGGATTGTGGGTCGGACACTTCCGGGGTGTCTTCTGCATCTGAAGTCGTTTCGGGCTTGGTGAACGGAACCACGGTATCGATCGGCTCAGATGCGGGAACATCCTCAAGCATGACCTCGTCAGTGTCGATCTCATCACCAAGACTTAATTCACAGAGTGAAGAAACGTGCTTAATGCCCTGCTCCCGAAGTATTTTTTGCACACCTTTGATGGTCATGCCGTCATCGTGCAACAACTTCTTGATGCCACCAAGTAGGCGCATGTCAGATGGGCGGTAGTAACGACGCCCGCCAGCGCGTTTTACAGGTTTGACTTGAGTGAACTTACTTTCCCAAAACCGCAGAACATGGGCGGGCGTATCCAGCCACTCTGCCACTTCGCTGATTGTGCGGAAGGCGTCTGCGGATTTGCTCATGCGGTCAGCCCTTGTTGCCAGCGGCCACGCGGTCTTTCATCAGATGTGATGGACGGAATGTAAGAACGCGACGGGGGTTGATCGGAACCTCTTCGCCAGTCTTGGGATTTCGGCCAACACGCGCCGCTTTATCCCGAATTGAAAACGTTCCGAAAGACGAGATCTTAACCTGCTCTCCGGCCACCAAGGCATCGGACATGTGGTTCAAAACCGTTTCTACAAGATCAGCGCTTTCGTTTCGCGACAGACCCACTTCGCGAAACACAGCCTCGCTCAGGTCCATACGTGTCAGTGTCTTTTGTCCCATGCACAAACTCCCCGGTTCGGTGCAGCATGCGCTTTGCGATTTTCCGAGTCAATATCAACGGCTTGCACGAGGCTATTTAGAAAGGATTCTTGCTTACCAGCGCAGAACGACCGCGCCCCAGGCCAAACCGCCGCCAATCGCTTCGGTCACAACCACGTCGCCCCGTTTGATTTGGCCACGTTCCACGCCCACCGACAAGGCAAGTGGAATCGATGCTGCCGATGTGTTACCGTGATCTTGGACAGTCACCACGACGTTGTCCATCGACAGTCCTAGCTTTTTCGCTGTGCCCTGAATGATGCGGATATTGGCCTGATGGGGGACGATCCAATCGACCTCATCATTGGCGATTCCCGCCTTTTCCATTGCTGTCGTCGCAGTCTTGGCCAGCTTTTCGACCGCGTGCCGAAATACTTCTTTGCCCTGCATGCGCAGAAAACCAGTAGTTTGTGTGCTGATCCCACCGTCGACATAAAGAATATCGCGATGCTGGCCGTCAGAGTTCAAGTCAACTGACAGGATGCCCCGGTCGGTTTTATCCCCGACACCATCCTGCGCCTCTAGGATGACCGCACCAGCACCATCGCCGAACAACACACAGGTGGACCGATCAGTCCAATCCATTATCCGGCTGAAAGTTTCGGCACCAATCACCATGATCCGCTTGGCTTGGCCCGAGACAATCAGGGCATTTGCCGTCGACAAGGCATAAACAAATCCTGCGCAGACCGCCTGAACGTCAAAGGCAAATCCGCGGGTCATGCCTAGCGACGCTTGGACCATCGTGGCAGCTGACGGAAAGGTCAGATCTGCCGTAGACGTGGCCAGAACGATGGCGTCCAGATCGTTGGGCGTCAGACCCGCATTCTCCAGTGCGTTTCGTGCCGCCTTGGTCGCTAAGTCTGATGTTGTTTCGCCTTCGGCTGCAAAATGCCGCCGCTCGATCCCGGAGCGAGAACGAATCCAATCGTCGGATGTATCAAGCTTTGCTTCGAATTCCGAATTCGGCACAACGCGTTCCGGCAAGTAGTGGCCCAGCCCTATGACAACCGAACGTTTGGTCATTTTGGGCTCTCCTCGTCAGTCATGATCGTTTTTTCTGTATCCGGCATTGCATCGGTGATCGATGCCAGTCGTGCAGCCAACCTGTCCGAAAAGCCCGACTGCGCCAATTGCACCGCAAGCTTGATCGCAGCGGAGACACCCGTTGCGTCAGCCGCACCATGCGATTTCACGACAGTGCCGTTCAGACCAAGGAAGACACCGCCATTCACACGACGCGGGTCGATCTTTTTCTTCAGACGGCGCAGCGATGTCAGGGCCAATAACGACGCAAGCCGAGACAGCGGCGAATAAGCAAAGGCTTCTTTCAGGCGGTCGCCGATCAGGGATGCAGTCCCTTCACCTGTTTTTAAAGCGATATTTCCGGTAAAGCCGTCGGTGACGATCACGTCACAAGCCTCACCGGGAATATCGCCGCCTTCGACAAATCCCACAAAATCGAATTGCGCGCGATCTGCCATACCGCCAATCAGTTCGTGCGCCTCTTTCAGCTCTGCCTTGCCTTTGTGTTCCTCGGTCCCGACATTTAGCAGACCGACCCGCGGGCGATCCAACTGCAGACCATTGCGGGCGTAGGACACCCCCATCAACGCATATTGCAGCAGGTCTTGCGCGTCAGCACGAATATCCGCGCCCACGTCCAGCATGACGTTGAACCCTTGCGGGTTCCGCGATGGCCAGAGAATCGCGATTGCCGGGCGGTTCACACCCGGCAGTTTACGCAATCGGATCATCGATAACGCCATCAGCGCGCCCGTGTTGCCGCAGGACACGGCAACAGTCGCTTCTTTGTCGCGCACGGCATCGATGGCAGCCCACATGGATGTGTCCTGCCCATGCCGCATGATGTGGCTTGGCTTATCTTCCATCGACACGACGCCAGACGCATCCCTGATTTCACAGCGCCCGGCCAAGGCCTTTTTGCGCTCAATCAGCTTAGTCAGCTTTTTCTCAGGTCCGTGGACAAGAAAGCGGATATCAGGATTCGCCTTTGCAGAACGAGACATGCCGGAGACAACTGCCTCCGGCCCCTGATCGCCGCCCATAGCGTCGATAGATAGCACAATTGGCGCTTGACCCACCTTGTTATGATCCTGCGACGAGGTCATTCGGAGGGTTACGCCCAATCGTTACTTATGCCGCGTCTTCGTCCAGGTCGATTTCGTCGGCCTGTGCGATCACTTCGCGATCCGCGTAGTGTCCGCAGGACGGGCACACGTGGTGCGGACGCTTGAGTTCGCCGCAGTTGGAACATTCGTTCGGATTTGCAGCAACCAGAGCGTCATGTGCGCGACGGTTGTTGCGACGCGACTTTGATACTTTGTTCTGTTGGACAGCCATGTCTCAACCTCAATTATCTATAATCTGTGGCATGCTCGCCATGCCGCGTTTTGGGTGTGTCCGGCCTCTTAAGGGAAAACCGGGCCGGGTGACAACCCCACCTCAGATGAAGGCGCGAACATAGGGGCAATCGTGGAATCCGCAAGCGTTTTCTGGCGGCGTTCGTCACGACTTTTTATCAAGCTGATCCCGCAAGGCAGCAAGACCGGCAAACGGCTTGGTGTCCTCATCCTTAAGCGGCGTCACACCGTCTTCGGCAAACACTGCGTCACCCAGTTCTGCACTGTCGGCACGGGGATACTGCGGCAAGGCCAACAACAACGATTCGACCATCACGTCATAGGCCGAGATGATTTGGCCCAATGGTTCGGCACTTGTGTCTTCCGGCATTTCCATTTCTGACCCGGCTTCGACCTCTTCAAAAGACTCCGCTGGCAAGAACCGCCTCTCAACGTCTTCGTCGATCCGCGTCGTCACTGGATCAAGTGTGACAACACAGGGCTGAACAATTGTCGCCCCCAATGCGCCCGTCATTGTCCAGCCACGGGCTCCGGATGGTGTAATCTTACCTGAAAACCGCAATTTCTTAAGCGCGATCAGCCCAAGCTGTTCTGCAATCGCTGCTCGCGAGTCGCTGTCGGGCTGCATGTCGAACCGGGTTTCACGCCTGCTCGACAGGTCGCTGATGCGAAATTCTCCGGGTTTCAGAACCTGTTGTGGCATATCTTGTGTGCACCCTTTGCTTGAACGCAGGCCCAAGGCCGTGTAATCGGGATAAAAGGCAGCGAACGCCAACGCAAGAGAGGCGCCATGCAGGGCATCAGATCGACAGTCAGGATCGGGCTTGTGACGCTTCTGTGCATTTCGCTTGCCGGATGCACCGCGCGATACCGCACGCACGGTTACGTTCCATCAGAAGACGAATTGCAGCAGATCGTACCGGGTGTCGATACCCGTTCAACGGTCGAAGACTTAGTAGGTGTGCCGTCAACATCGGGCACGCTGAACGAATCCGGCTTCTACTACATCGAAAGCGATGTTCGCCATTTCGCGTGGAAAGAGCCCGAGGTCGTAGACCGCGAGGTTCTTGCCATCACGTTCGATTCCACGGGTGTTGTGCAAAACATCGAACGTTTCGGACTTGAAGACGGGCAGGTCGTGCCAATCGCACGCCGCATCACACGGTCGGGCGATGGTGACATCAGCTTTATCCGCAAGCTGTTTGGCAATATCGGCGGCATCAACGCAGCCGACTTCTTCAACTGATGGTTCACGCGGCAGCGGCGCACATCGTCGCTGCTGATGCGGACACCGTGTCGTTGCAGTTCGGGTCATACCGGGCGTTTATTGGTACCTCTTGCGAAAACCGGAACGCAGCATTGTCGTTGCGGGCATCCGCGTTCAAAGATGGCGATGCTGACGTCGACCGTTTTGATTCCGAATGCCTGCATGGCAGCGTCATACATGGAACGGGTGCCGCACTGGTCGCTTTTCGGGCGCGCCTGATCAAGCGACCCACCACATTGGCTGACACCTACACTGGGCAGTATTACGACTTGTCACCACTGCATCAGGTGACGGGACCATACCTTGAACTCGGGCGCTTCTGTCAGGCTGATGGCCCGTCCGACATGACCGCGCTTCGGTTGGCTTGGGCGGCACTGAGCGTTTTGGTAGATCGTCACGATGTCCGAATGATGATCGGGTGCAGCTCTTTCCCCGGCTCCGATCCCGACATCCATCGCGCGGCGCTGTCAGTTTTGCGAACACACCACCTTGGCCCCAAAGCGTTGCGTCCAAAACGCCTGTCGCCAATGGCTTTCGATCTGCCAGAAGCCAATGCTGGCACCGCAAGCCTGCCACAGCTTTTGCGCAGCTATCTGGGCATGGGCGGATGGGTCAGCGACCACGCGGTACGGGACGCTGATCTAGACAGATTGCATGTCTTCACAGGCCTTGCCACCGATACGATTCCGGAAACCCGCAAGGCCCGGCTTCGCGCGCTGGCGAAAGCCGCACAAATCACACCCTCTTGACCTTGCGCGCGCCGCGCCGTAGCGCGACGCCATGGCCGTCATTCCGCTTCTTCAACTCAACGACATCTCGCTCACCTTTGGGGGCGAACCCGTTTTCCATGACCTTGGACTTGTGGTCCAACCGGGCGACCGCGTGGCGCTGGTTGGGCGCAACGGATCAGGCAAATCGACACTTATGAAAGTGATGGCAGGATTGGTCGAGCCGGATCGCGGAGATCGGGTCGTGCCACCGGGCATCAGCACCGGCTACATGGAGCAGGATCCCGACCTCAGCGCCTTTTCGACCTTGGGTGATTACGCGATGCATGAACTTGATCCATCCGAACTATACAAGGTCGAACGAGCAGGAGAGGGGCTCAAGTTTGATCCCGCACGCCCTGTGGGCACCGCATCGGGCGGTGAACGGCGCCGCGCCGCATTGGCACGTCTGATGGCGCAAGATCCCGATCTGATGCTACTCGACGAGCCAACCAACCACCTTGATATCGAAGCAATTGGCTGGCTCGAAGACGAATTGAAACGCACCCGCAAGGGATTTGTCCTGATCAGCCACGACCGAAGATTCCTCACCGAACTTACCCGCGCGACCCTTTGGATCGACCGAGGACAGGTGCGGCGTCAAGAAAAGGGGTTCGACGCATTCGAAGCGTGGCGCGACAAGACGTGGGACGAAGAAGACCTTCAGCGCCACAAGATGGATCGCAAGATCAAATCCGAGGCGCGGTGGGCCGTCGAAGGCATCAGCGCCCGTCGCAAGCGCAACATGGGCCGCGTCCGCGCGCTTCAAGAACTGCGCGGCGAACGCTCTGCGATGATCAAACGGCAGGACACCGCTGCGATGGAGCTGGCCTCAGGGCCGAAATCCGGTCGCAAGGTGATCGAGGCGGTCGGGCTGACAAAGACCTTTGGCGACACCACCATCGTGAAAGACTTTACCCTGACCGTGCAGCGCGGTGACCGGGTGGCGTTCGTGGGCCCGAACGGGGTCGGCAAAACCACCCTGATCCGCATGCTGATGGGTGAAATCGATCCCGACGATGGTTCCGTCAAGCTGGGCACGAACCTTGTTCCTGCGGTGTTCGACCAGACCCGGGCACAGTTGAACGAGGACCTAAGCCTTTGGGAGAATCTCACAGGTGATCCCGAGATGCGGGTGTCTGGAAAAGCAGACCAGATCATGGTGCGCGGTGCGCCAAAACACGTGGTGGGCTATCTCAAGGAATTCCTGTTCGACGAACGACAAGCACGCGCGCCAGTCCGATCACTGTCCGGTGGCGAAAAGGCCCGACTTTTGCTGGCGCGGATCATGGCGCGCGAATCAAACCTTTTGGTGCTTGATGAACCGACCAATGATCTGGATGTCGAAACGCTTGACCTGTTGCAGGACCTACTGGGCGAATATGACGGTACAGTCCTGCTGATCAGTCACGACCGTGATTTCCTTGATCGTGTTGCCTCAACCACCGTCGCGATGGAGGGCCGTGGACGCGCCACGGTCTATGCCGGTGGTTGGAGCGATTATCGCACGCAGCGGGGCGACACCGGGCCAGACACCGCAACGTCCAAACCAGCGCCAAAACAGGTATCAAAGCCTGTTTCTGCGCCCAAACCGAAATCAGGTCTCAGCTTTACTGAAAAGCACAGACTTGAAGAATTGCCTGCTGAAATCGACCGCCTGACCGCCGAAATTGCCAAGCTTGAACAATTGATGGCAGACCCCGATCTTTTCACGCGTGAACCCGTGAAGTTCAAGAAAGCATCCGAAGCGCTTGCCGCGCGCCAGACCGCGCTGGCCGAAGCCGAAGACCTTTGGCTCGAATTGTCCGAAAAGGCCGAGGCCGGGTGACGTGTCCGTTGACGGACACACAAAACGTGTCGTCACGTTTTGGCGCGCTGTGTGTCCACAGGTATGCGCAGCCCTAAGTCCGGTTCCATGACGGAACCCATTTTCATCGGCGCACGCATCTATCGCGGTTCAAGCTATGGCGCACATCATCCGCTGTCGATCCCGCGTGTACCAACCGTGACCGATCTTAGTCGCGCTCTGGGTTGGTTGCCGGACACTCAGTACCGCACCAGCCCCTGCGCCAAACCATCTGCACTGACCGGATTTCATACACCCGACTATATCGCTGCTTTGCAACGGGCTGAAGCGACCCAACGCCCTGATCCGGCCTACGATTTGGGAACGCTATCAAATCCGGTGTTTCCCGAGGTGTATCGCCGTCCCGCAACCGCCGCTGCTGGCGGTTTATTGGCGGCCGAGCATGTGCGCGCAGGGGGCGTTGCCTATAACCCGGGCGGCGGCACCCACCACGGTTTGCCCGACCGTGCCAACGGGTTTTGCTATTTAAATGAACCGGTTCTGACAATCCGTCACCTGTTGGGCATGGGCCTGCGTCAGATTGCATATGTCGATATAGACGCGCATCATTGCGATGGGGTTGCTGTTGCATTTCATGGCTCTGAACAGGTGCGCATGATCTCGGTGCACGAGGACAAACGCTGGCCATTCACCGGCGCATTGGACGACGATGCCGCAGGTTCCGCGATCAACATCCCCGTGCCGCGTGGGTTCAATGATACGGAATTCGACCTGATCCTGAACGACGTGATCCTGCCAGCCGTTGCTACGCAACAACCCGACGCCATTTACCTGCAATGTGGTGCGGATGCCGTAACCGAGGATCCGCTGTCGCGACTTGCCCTGTCGAACCGTTGCCATGTGCAGACCGTGACCGCCTTGCGCAGTATGGCGCCACGTTTGATTGTGTCCGGTGGCGGCGGTTACAACCCATGGAGTGTTGGGCGCGCGTGGGCCTGCGTGTGGGCGACCCTAGCCGGGCAAGAGATCCCAAATCGCTTACCAACCGAAGCATCCGAGGTTCTAAATGGGTTGCGGTGGTCCCGTAAAGCGCAGCCATCTGACGCCATGATTTCAACTTTACTTGACCCACCGCGCCCCGGTCCGGTGTCAGAACAGGTCCGCGCGGCCGTGTCGACGCTAAAGGCACGGTTATCCTTGCAAAACGGGTAGGGACAAGCGCAATTGCGCAGTTCCGTCCAAGGTGCCGATTTGTGGTTCAATGCCGCGATCCACACATATCCGTGCCAGCAAAGCGAATTGAACATGGGGTGGCCCCACATCGGGGGTATCTGTGTCGTAGGCATCATTCAGAACGGACCAAATTGGCAGCGTTGCAAGCACTGTTTCAGTATGGCCGGTTGCGGTCAGACACTGATCGTTAAATGACACGTCAAGCACACCGCCCTTGGGTAAAGCAGTTTCCAAACACAAAGCCGCCAGATACGCCATCTGCGTTACATCGCGACCCAAATCGCTGTCGATGTGCCACTCTGCTGAAATCCGCGTGCCTGCATAGTGGTCCGCAAGTGTTCTGCGCGCCTCGGCCATGGGGATGGTTCGGGCGTCAGCAGCCGAACCAAAGGCGATACGGAAGAAACGAATGCGCGCTGCCGCATGATCACAGCTTTGTTGGATCAATGACATTTCCGGACCGTCCGGAGTGGCAGACGTCATGCCCACCAGTTCCAATCCGTTGGAAATTGCGCCAATAGGGCTGATTAAGTCGTGGCAAATTCGTGATCCGATCAATGCCGCCAGTGAAGCCTCGTCGTGATGCACTATATCCCCCTAATCGCAGTAAGGAGCCCGCGTATGTCTGATCTGAATGGATTGCTGGAACCCGGATCGCTGGTCCGACACCCCGATGAACCGGATTGGGGTATCGGGCAGGTGCAATCCAACATCGGCGACCGGATCACCGTCAATTTCCGTGAAGTTGGCAAGGTGGTGATTGATGGCTCACGCATTGGTTTGGTTCCCGTCTTCAATGAGTAAACATCACAACCAAGGGTTGATAAAAGCTTAATCTCCACCGCTCACTCGGCTTTTTTGGGTCAGCCCGACGCCGTTGCGCGTCAGTAAGGGGCACCCTATGCTGACCGCGAACAAGCTCCGGCGGCTCAATATGTTACAAAACGCGCCCCAGTATCAGGTCTCGCTTGCCCAATCAGAGCAGGACCGCCGCGCTGCGCAGCGTCTGAGATACGAAGTCTTCGTAGACGAACTCGGCGGAGATGGGGCCGGGGTTGATCACGCCAACCGGCTTGAGAGTGACGCCTTTGACAGCCATGCTGACCACCTGCTGTTGCGGGATCTGCGTCATTCAGACGGTGATACAGACGGTGTTGTGGGGGTCTATCGACTAATGACCGCGCACCATGCTGCGTCGGCAGGTGGGTTTTATTCCGCTTCGGAGTTTGATCTGACACTGTTGCTGAACAGCGGTCTGGCCTTGCTGGAGTTGGGGCGTTCCTGTCTGCACCCAAGCCACCGGGGTGGGCCAGCATTGATGGCGCTTTGGCAAGGCTTGGCAGATTATGTGGCCGAAAACGAAATCGATATTCTATTTGGCACCGCTAGCTTTCATGGAACTGACCTTGTGGCACTTCAGCATCCGATTTCAAATTTGCATGCAACTTATCTTGCCCCAGAAACCCTGCGTGTAACGTCACATATGCCTTTGAAAGCACCATTGCTTCGGTCTGACCAAATCGACCGCAAGGCGGCGATGCGCGACACTCCCGCATTGATCAAGTCCTACCTGAAACTGGGGGGAAAGATCGGGCAGGGGGTCTTCGTCGATCACGCGTTCAATACGACAGATGTCTGCCTCATCCTCGACACAGACAACATGACACCCAGCACTCTGAACCGCGCGCAGCGACGAATGTCATGAGCCCCACTTGGCACAGCGAGGCGCCAATGGCTGAGACACCGATCTCTGCTGCCGGATGGTTGCGTGTCGCTCTGCGGGGGGGCGTGCTGGCATGTGTCGTCTTTGGCGGACTGATGCTCATGCTTCTCTTGCGGCTGTTTGAAAGGCCGCTTTTTGGGGTGGATCGTCCTTTTACACCTTACATCACTCAAGCCGTTTGCCGATCAGCCTTTGTCATCATGGGACTCCCGCTCATCGTAAGGGGGCCGCGCATGAAGGTTCCGGGGGCGGTGGTGGCCAACCACGGGTCATGGCTGGATATCTTCGCCCTGAACGCCCGCAAGAACGTCTATTTCGTGTCCAAATCCGAGGTTGCATCCTGGCCCGGCATTGGATGGCTTGCCCGCGCAACTGGCACTGTGTTCATCGAACGAAATCCACGTGAGGTTAAGAACCAGATCGCAGTATTCGAAGAACGATTACAACACGGGCATCGATTGCTATTCTTCCCGGAAGGCACATCAAGTGACACACTTCGGGTCTTGCCGTTCAAGCCAACACTTTTTGCACCATTCTTTTCCGACCGGATCGTCCATGACATGCATATCCAACCGGTGACCGTGATCTACCACGCACCTGATGGGGCCGATCCGCGTTTTTATGGCTGGTGGGGGGACATGGGGTTTGGCTCGCATCTGCTCAAGGTGTTGGCACAGCCCCAACAGGGGCAGGTTGAACTTGTCTATCACGCACCGGTTCGCGTGGATGCCTTTCCCAATCGCAAATCGCTGGCAAGTCACCTTGAGACACAGATTCTTTCGGCCCATTCGACCACGATCGAATAGCACCTGTCTGCAATGGATATTGGCCCCGTTGCCGCATCCGTAAGCGCCGTATCAGACCGAATCCACCAAATCCCAAAAACCCAACCTGAATAAGGAAAGCGCCCAAGTTGAACGCGCCCACCAAACTTATCAAAACAAGTGTTGCCGCGGTCAATTGATTGACAGAATAGATGGGCCCGTTGCCGCAGATCCGGCCAGTTTGCACCAACGCGAACCCGCCAACATACATCACAGAGCCGAGAACCCCACAGGCCTGCAAAACACTTGGATAATGTCGCATCGCGTCTAGGATATCCGACATAAGCGGTCCCCTTGGAATAAGCCCGACCGCCGCATGTTGCAGACAGTCGGGCGAGCGTTATCAAAAAACGCGTCGGTCACAGATGAGGGCTGCAACCGACGCAACCTTGCAAAGGGATTCGCGAAATCAAAATGACCTTCGTTCCCCCATCGCTCCCTGTTTTCGATCTACGATCTAAAAGGCCAACCACTTAAAATAATGTGTCGGCGCATCAGGCTGCGAAGAACTATACTTACTCTTTCGTTATACAGTTGACGCTAAGTCAGTGCAGGTCTGGAATACCTGACCTTTCCCACGTTCACCCGTGAATTGGGTGTGAAAGTCCAACAACCCGCGCCTGTCTGGCCGACACCATCCAACGGTCAAACCGAGTCATGAAAACCACGAAAAAGCGGCGCAGGATGCCCTGCGCCGCTTTTTTTCATTCTTTATCAGGTGCGTACAGATCGACCTTAAAGCCCAAAGGCATCATTCGTCTGTGCTGGTCTCTTCTTCGTCACCTTGATCAGCAATCCAAGCGACCGACACAACTTCTTCGTCAGCGCCCGTATTGAATACTTTGACACCGCCAGCGCTACGCGAGCGGAAGGAAATACCCTCCACCGGAACCCGGATAGATTGCCCCTTGGACGTGGCAAGCATGATCTGGTCATCCATATCCACCGGGAAGCTCGCAACGATGGCTCCACCGCGCATGGCCTTGTCGATGGCTTGCACACCTTGGCCACCGCGCCCCCGAACTGGGTAATCATGTGACGACGACAGCTTGCCAGCACCCTTGGCTGTGATGGTCAGGATCAGGTTTTCGGCAGCCGACATTTCAGCATAGCGTTCCTGCGTGATCGACCCCGGTGCAGCATCTTCGTCGTCTTCGACCTCAGCATCGTCTGCCAGACCAGCAACGGCGCGCCGCATCTTGAGGTAGGCCGCCCGTTCCGCCGGATCTGCCTCAAAGTGGCGGATCACGGCCATACTGACCACACGATCATTGCCGTTCAGACGGATACCGCGAACGCCAGTTGATTTCCGGCCTTTGAACACGCGGACAGCTGTTGTCGGGAACCGGATCGCACGGCCCGCATCAGTCACCAACATCACGTCGTCATCCTCGGATGCGATGCGCGCGTTGACCAGTTCCACGCCTTCCGGCAGGTCCATTGCGATCTTACCGTTGCGCATCACATTCGTGAAATCGGACAGCGCGTTGCGCCGCACGTCACCAGCGCTGGTGGCAAAGATGATCTGTAAGTCGTCCCAATGCTTTTCGTCGCGATCCACCGGCATGATAGCGGCAATCGACACACCCGTGGGAATGGGCAGGATGTTCACGATCGCCTTGCCCTTTGCCGTACGCCCACCCTGCGGCAAGCGCCACGTCTTAAGCTTGTAAACCATGCCTTCGGTGGTGAAGAACAACAGCTGTGTATGCGTATTGGCGACAAACAGCGTGGTGACCACGTCATCGTCTTTGGTCGCCATGCCAGACAGACCTTTGCCGCCGCGCTTTTGTGCCCGGAAATCGGCCAGTGGTGTGCGTTTGATCCAGCCCGATTGGGTCACGGTCACTACCATGTCCTCGCGCTCGATCAGGTCTTCGTCTTCCATGTCGCCCGACCAGTCGACAATCTCGGTCCGGCGCGGCACGGCAAACAGTTCGCGGACCTCTTTCAACTCGTCGGAAATGATCCCCATAATCCGGTCACGGCTGCCAAGAATTTCAAGATACTCGCGGATTTTTCCGGCCAGTTCTTCCAATTCATCAGTGACTTCTTTGACACCAATCTGGGTCAGGCGCTGCAAACGCAGTTCGAGAATGGCCCGCGCCTGTATCTCGGACAGGTTATAGGTGCCGTCCTCATTCGCAGTATGAGTCGGATCGTCGATCAACGCGATGTAGGGCAGAATTTCCGCCGCAGGCCAACGCCGTGTCATCAACCGTTCACGCGCCTCGGCAGCGTCAGCAGACGACCGGATCGTCGCAACCACCTCGTCGATATTGGTCACAGCCACCGCCAAACCACACAACACATGGCTGCGTTCGCGTGCCTTGCGCAGCAGGTGCGCCGTGCGCCGTGCCACGACATCTTCGCGGAAATCGATGAAGGCGGTCAGGAACTTGCGCAGGGTCAACTGCTCGGGTCGGCCGCCATTCAGTGCCAGCATGTTGCAGCCGAAATAGACCTGCATCGGCGTAAAGCGGAACAGCTGGTTCAACACCACCTCGGCGGTCGCATCGCGCTTTAGCTCGATCACAACGCGCACACCATTACGGTCGGATTCGTCCTGAACGTGGGAAATCCCTTCGATCCGCTTTTCGCGTGCCGCCTCGGCAATGCGCTCGATCATGGTGGCCTTGTTCACCTGATAGGGGATCTCGTCAATGACGATGGCCCAGCGATCCTTGCGGATTTCCTCAACCCGGGTTTTAGTCCGGATGATCACAGATCCGCGCCCTTCAAGGTAGGCTTTGCGCGCGCCGGTTCGGCCCAGCATAATGCCCCCTGTGGGGAAATCGGGGCCGGGCACGTATTCGATCAATTGTTCCGAGGTCAGGTCTGGTTCTTCGATCAGCGCCAAACAAGCGTCCACAACCTCACCCAGATTGTGTGGCGGGATATTGGTGGCCATACCCACAGCAATACCGCCCGCACCATTGACCAGCATGTTCGGGAACCGGGCTGGCAAAACCGTCGGTTCTCGGTCCTTGCCATCGTAGTTGTCTTGAAAGTCGACCGTTTCCTTGTCGATATCTGCAAGCAGATAGGCTGCAGGCTTGTCCATCCGCACTTCGGTATAGCGCATGGCCGCTGCGTTATCGCCGTCCATGGACCCAAAGTTGCCCTGACCATCAAGCAGCGGCAGCGACATCGAAAAATCCTGCGCCATCCGCACCAGCGCGTCATAGATCGCAGAGTCGCCATGCGGGTGGTATTTACCCATTACATCGCCCACCGGGCGCGCCGATTTGCGGTACGGCTTGTCGTGCCCGTTGTTGCTTTCGTGCATCGCATAAAGGATGCGCCGATGCACAGGTTTCAGACCATCGCGCAGGTCCGGAATGGCCCGGCTCACGATCACGCTCATCGCGTAATCGAGATACGAAGTCTTCATCTCATCGGTGATCGACACCTGCGGACCCGCATATTTGGGGCGCTCAGGCGGCATATCTTCTGTGTTATCAGGAGTTTCTGGCGTGTCGCTCACGTGGATAGCCTGCTGTCGTTATGTCTATATTTTGTTGGCCTGAAGTATATCAGAGACAGCATGTAGGCCGCAATGCACTTGACCAAATTAGTGGCGTCGGCATCTTGGCACTCACACTCCGATCTGGCTAACATTTTGTTTTTGTTGAAAAGTTGCGAATCCATGGCACACTCATCCGTACAATAAAAAACGATGAGGTTTGCATGACCGAAATGAGTGAAACCGAGTTGATGCTGCGTGGCTACGGGCTGACCACCGCGCAATTGTTCTACCGGATGCCAGATTACAAGAATGTGCTGAACACCTTTGTCTGGCAG
>JANSYF010000111.1 GCA_024742575.1 Paracoccaceae bacterium
ACGCACCACGTTGTACATTGAGGGCGCGTACCACGCCTCGCTGTCCTGAAACTGTTGCTCGCTCAGGTCGACGCCAAACTTGTTCTGGTTCGGAGCGGTGCCGCCCTGACGGTTCATCGGCCACGTATAGGCCTTGTAGCCGCAACCCACGATGCAGTAGTGGCAGGTGACGTTGAATTCCTCTGCATCTGCGGGGATGATCGGCAGCCGGTCGATCTGTCTCTTGTATGCCATTGCTCTCTCTCCCTTATGCCAGAACGTTCGACAGGCGACCGTAAATCAGCTCGTCCACACCTTCGGCATGGATGTCGCCCTGATCGTCGATCCGCAGCAGAAATTGCGCGAGATTGCTGGTCGCATGGCCCCAGATCTGCTGGCCTCCGGCTTCGCAATCGAAGCGGGAATGATGGCCGGGACAGTTGAGCGTCTTGTCTCCGGCCGAATAGCTCAACAGCCAGCCCTTGTGCGGGCATAGAACGGAGAACGCCACGATATCACCATCCGGGCCGACGCCACCCTCGACTGCCTGGCCGAGCTTGAGCAACACACCCGGGCTGTCGGCATCGGGATAGGCAACCTCAAGTGGTTCGTTCACCACCAGATCGGCGATGTTGGCAAGGCGGTTTGCCGGGTAATCGACGCGGGCCAGTGCCTGCGCCTTGGCCTGTTCCGGTGTCATGACGGTGGCGGCGACGGCCCCCGCCGTGGCGGCCATGCCGCCCCTTAGAAACTGCCGACGTCCCGCGTCGACCAACTTGTTGCACTTCATTGGCTAGATTCCTCCCTGGCTCATCAAATGTCGGATGATTGCCATGAGCCTAACGCGTGCTTTCAGGGCGCGCGATGGCACAGAAAGGCATGCCGCGCTGCGGCTATCCCATGATTTTAAAATGGAAAATTCGATGTTCGGAAATCCGAACACATTCAACGGGATTTATCAGGATCCTGACAGCCCAAGTTTCTGCATTTTTTCCCAAAGTGTTGTGCGGGCAATCCGCAAGAGCTTTGCCGCCTCGCCGATCTGGCCATCGGTCCGGTCGAGGGCAGCAATGATCTGTGCCTTCTCCGCGGCTTCGCGGGCCTGGGCCAAGGACATCATGTCGTCCGGTCCTGCAAGACGTTCGGGGAAGAGATCGGATGGCTGCAAGAGTGGCCCTGTCGCCATGGCCAGCCCACGATGCAATCTTGCCCGAAGTTCCCGGCCACCGCCTGTCCAGTCATGGGTGCGCACCGCCTCTTCGCAAAGCGCTCCGATACCGGTGAGCCCCGGTGCATGGAGCGGCGCCAACTTGTGAAATAGCTGCAGCAGCAGCCAGACGGCATCTTCGGGTCGTGTGCCGAGCGGGGGGATCGGGATTTCGATCCTTGCCAGTCGGTAAAGCAGTTCGGAATTGAAAGCGCCTTGCTCGATCAGGGCCTCAAGGTCGTTGCCACAAGCCGCTATCAGCCGGCCGTCGAAGTCTTTATCCAGCCGCTCCAACAGGTGCGCCTGGACCTGTGCGGTCATCTTGCTGATAGAGTTGATGAACAAGGTTCCTTCACCCACGGTATCAACTCCACCGCCGGGGCGGAACAAGGCCGCCTCCGCGTCGGCTTCGCGCGCGAGATTGACCGAAACGAATGGGGCAGCGGACCGGTCCGACAGGTCATGGATACGTCGCGCCACAAGGTCCTTGCCAGTTCCCGGCCCGCCCCGGATCAGCACGGGATCGCTTGCCTTTGAAGCCTTGACGATCAGCGCTTCAACTCGGCGCGCCGCGACCGAGACCCCCATCAAGGGTGGAAAGTCATCATCCTGAAACGGCTTCTCGCGGTTTCCGACGAGCAGGCTGAGGCGTTCGAGGAAGACAGACATTTCGAACGGTTTGGTCACGTAGTCCGCGGCCCCCGATTTGATCAGCCGGACCGCCTGACCGATCCCACCTTGCCCGGTGATGAACAGGAAAGGTGGGGGTGTCCCGGTGCGCAGAAGCGTTGAAAACAGCTCCTCTCCCGACCCGTCCGGCAGGCCGATATCACAGATCACTGCGTCGATTGGCTTCTTGGGGGTGCGGATTGCGCCGAGCGCCCGCACCATCTGCTTCAGCCAGAGAACCTTCGCCCCTTCCAGTTCCAACCGCTGCAGCAGCGACCCGCCCATGATCTCGTCGTCCTCGACAAGAACGATGTATCTATCCTTTAGCATCGCGCGCCTCCCTTGACGCAGGCAGGGTGACAGTCACGCGCGTTACGCCATTTTCTTGCGCATGGCAGACAGCGCCACCCATTGTTTTCGCGAGGTCGCGGACCAGTCGCAGCCCGACGCCGCCACCGGGCAAGAGCGGACCGTCCCCGAGCAAGCGATCCAACGCTGCCTGCGGCATGGACGCGCCCGTGTTCGTGATCTCAAGGCTGAGGTTGCCGTCCGTTGTACGGGCCATCAGGCCGACGCAGCCGTTTTGGCCTGCCGCCGAGCAGGCGTTCAGCAGCAGGTTGAGCGCAATCTGCCGCACAGGCCCGGCGGACAGGCTGCACCCTATGACTGCTGCCGGATCGACAGACCACTCCAGATCCAATGCCAGTCGCGAGACCTCGGGTTGGATCAACAGCTTGATGTCCTCGAAGTCATCGGATGTCAGCGCGCGGGTCTCGGGGTCCATGCGGTTCTGGTCAAGAGTTGCTCGGGTCACATCACGCAAATGGCGCAGGCCCCTGTCGAGCAGATCTGCCGACTGACGCACCACCTCGGGACGATCAGGATAGCTGCGGATCGTATCTGTCGCGTTCAGTAGCCCGCCGAGTGGGTTGTTGATCTCATGCGCCAGTGACGAGGACAGACGGCCAAGGGCAACGAACCGTTCCCGTTCCGCCAACCGCCGCTCGGCTTCGGCCTTGGCGGCTACGGCGCCGACCATCGAGTTGTAGGTACGTGCCAGCCGTGCCAGTTCGCCATCGCCGCGCGGGATGTCCGCGGCCGGGATAGGATGCGGCTCTCCCTTCGTCTCGGTCATCTGGCGTGCCAGCGTCGTGACCGGCTTCAGCATCCTTCGTATCGCTAAAAACCCCGCCATCGACAGAAAGCCGATGGCAACCGCATTGCCCATGATCAAATAGAGCAGCGCCTGCCTGCGTTCCGACAGAAGGTCGGCAACATCTAGCTCAGTCGCGATCTGCCCGACCGTGCGTCCCTGGTAGGTCAACGGCGCAAGCAGGCTGAGGATGTTTGACGCGCCATCCACCGACAGGTCATCCAGCGCCACCGCATCACTGGCAAGGGCTGCGATATCGCTGTCCATGGGAACTCGTCTGGGGTCAGTCGCCGCCAGAACCTTTCCACGCTCATCGGCCACGGCCGTCAGGACCATCCGCCGCCCCTCGCTCCCCTGGGCCGCCCGGTCGAGAGTGTCGTAGACCTCCCAGATATCATGACGCAGGACAAGTGGGCCAAGGGCCACCGACAATCCCTCGACATGCATCCGTGCCAGTTCCTGAATCCGCGCGTCCTGAACCTGCGCCAGCGACCGCAGGACCTGTTGGGACGCCACCGTGCCCACAAGGACCATCATCGCCGCCGCAAGAAGCGGGAGCTTGATCGACAGGGGGATGGGGGCAAACCACTTCATGCTTCAGGGTTCCAGATCGGCCATGCGGACGGCGATTCCATCGAACAGCGCAGGGTCAGCTTGCTGAAACCCGTCCAGTTGCAGCGACGCCAGCGCCTGTCGGCCTTCCTCCGTCTCGGCGAGGTTCATCAAAGCGGTTTGCAGAGCCTGAACCGGCTCAGAAGCCAGGCTGTCGCGCCGCGCGCAAACAGGGGGAAACCCCAGCCATTCCGACCGGGCGATCACGCGTGTACGCGCGGTCAGACCCGGTTCGATCACGGCCAGCGCTTCCCAGACATAGCCATCGACGCTGCCGGATCGCACCAGGCCATCCGCGACCGCGCGCACCACGTTACGGTGGCCAAAGGTGAAAATGGATCGACTGAAGAAGCCCTCGACCTGTTCCCCCATCCGGCGCAGATCGGTCGCGGTCACAAGATAGCCAGAGTTCGAATCCGGGTCGGAAAATGCATGCGTGCCCCCTTTCAGGTCGGACAGTGCTTCCGCTCCATCTTCAGCCCCGACAATGAGGTAAGACTGGTATCGCGGGCCACCGCGCCACACAGGCACAGCAACAAGATCCAACAAATCGGCGTGCTGGAGATAGGGATAGCCGCAAAGCCAAGCCGCATCGACACTGCGTTCCAGCAGAAGGCCAGTGATTTCCTGATAGGTGCGGCGTTGAACCAGTTCGATGTCGCGCCCCATCCCGCGGGACAACGCGCGGCGCAGGCCGTCTATGATGGCTGCATCGTTGTCAAGAAAGACCGGCGTCAGTCCAAGGCGGAACACTGGCTGCGCC
>JANSYF010000120.1 GCA_024742575.1 Paracoccaceae bacterium
GGGCGAATTCATCTTCCGTAAGGAAGGCAAGAAGAAGTAAGGACGCAAGGACATGGCAAACAGTAAACGTGATCTGTTCCAAAAGCGCCGTCTGCGCGTTCGGAACAAACTTCGCAAGGTCAATGCAGGGCGCGTGCGCCTTAGCGTTCACCGTTCGAACAAGAACATCAGCGTTCAGCTGATCGACGACGTTCAGGGCGTGACGCTGGCGGCGGCTTCAACGATGGAAAAAGACCTCGGCGGCAAGAACGATGTCGCTTCGGCAGCCAAGGTTGGCGCGGCAATCGCCGAGCGGGCCAAGAAGGCTGGTGTGACCGAGGCTTATTTCGATCGTGGCGGTTTCCTCTTTCACGGTCGTGTGAAGGCTCTGGCCGACGCAGCCCGCGAAGGTGGTCTGAAGATCTAAGGATCGGTGCGTGCAAGCACGCACCCTACAAACTACGTAGGCCGGGCTTTTGCCCGGCACACGTTTTGCGGAAGGGGCCAACCCTTCCCGATGATCCGGGAGCACCGAAAGGCTCACCTGGATTGGACAACGGGCCAAGGCCCACAACACAAAGGATGCCTAGATGGCAGAACGTGAAAACAATCGTCGTGGCAATCGCCGCGACCGTGAAGAGCAGGCACCGGAATTTGCCGATCGCCTAGTTGCAATCAACCGGGTGTCCAAGACCGTTAAGGGTGGTAAGCGTTTCGGCTTCGCTGCGCTTGTCGTTGTGGGCGACCAGAAAGGCCGCGTCGGCTTTGGCAAAGGTAAGGCCAAAGAGGTCCCCGAGGCCATCCGCAAGGCAACCGAGCAAGCAAAGCGCAAGATGATCCGCGTGCCGCTGCGCGAAGGTCGCACGCTGCACCACGACATCGAAGGCCGTCATGGCGCTGGTAAGGTCGTCATGCGCACAGCACCGACCGGTACTGGTATCATCGCCGGTGGTCCGATGCGTGCCGTGTTCGAAATGCTGGGTGTTCAGGATGTCGTCGCTAAGTCGATCGGCTCGCAGAACCCCTACAACATGATCCGCGCCACGCTTGATGGTCTCTCCAAAGAGTCCAGCCCGCGCTCCGTCGCACAGCGTCGCGGCAAAAAAGTGGCCGACATCCTGCCCAAGCGTGAAGACGCACCGCAGGAAAGCGCCCAAGTCGCTGAGGAGGCCTGATCACCATGGCAAAGACAATCGTTGTAAAGCAGATCGGTTCGCCGATCCGTCGCCCGGGTATCCAGCGTCAGACGCTGATTGGCCTGGGCCTGAACAAGATGCACAAGACCCGTGAGCTTGAGGACACACCTGCCATCCGTGGCATGGTTCGCAAAGTGTCTCACATGGTCGAGATCATCGAAGAGCGCGGCTAAGTCCAACGCGCCGGACCATCCGCTTGCGGATGGAAACATCTCAGCGATGCGATGCGCACCTGAACATAAAGCTCTCCGGTCTAACCGGAGGGCTTTATTGGTTCTTGCGGTGGTGTGTTTGCCTTCAGTCGGCTCATTCACCGATCTGCGGACGGCCATGATAGCTGACGAACATGCCCATCTGTCTCTGCCGCTCTCTCTGAGCTGGCATTTGGGCAAGCAGCCAAGCTGCCATGATCGATCCGTTCAGCACGAATAGGTAAAGCGGATAGGCCAGAAGGAGCCAATCCAGCGTACCGACAGCCATCAGGGCAAAGCCCGACGCTACAAACGACATAGTCCATGTGGACATGGTTTCCGACTGCGGTGACCAGTAGACTTTGGCCACAGTCAGCAAACCGCCCAACAAGCTGATCGTGATGGAGGTGACGAGGGAATAGGCGGCTGACTCGGTCTCATACCAGATCAAAAGTCCGACACAGGCGATGCCAAGCACCCCTGCATCGGCCCGTTTCATGAACGGCCCCTGACCGCGAATAACGGCCAGCAGAAAGATCAATGTGGTGCAGCCCGCCTGCGCTGCGGCAAAGCCCAATGAGGCTGTTGCGCCTTCGTAAAATTGCGAGAAGAACGAAATCGTGGCCAACACCGACCAAATCAACCAACAGGCCCGATGGGGGCGTGTGTGCCCGCGCAGCGTGTTCACGATATACGGCGCATACGCCACCAGGCTGAGCGCCGTTGCAATACCACCAAACACGACACGCGCCGATGGCGTATCTATATATAAATCAAACACTTAATGGTCCTCGCCGACCTTGCTTAACAAAGAAATAGAGAACGGCGAAATTTGATGCCGCTGCGTAACTGTGACGGGTTTTGCAGGTTGGCGCGAGGCAGGAATACCTGACCTCACAGTGTTTTCACTCAGATGCTTTGGTTCGCGGCGGCGCGTTTGTGCAGTGCTGCAAATTGTTGCGCCGTGAAAATGGCAAACGTGCCATGTGCCCGAATAATGATCCGGCCAATGACCCCTTGATCCAGTTCAGCCAACCTTCTATACGCCCACGGTGGCCTACGGGGTCACTGAGTCTAAAATCAAGAAAAGCCGCGTTCGTCCCACATCGCTTCGGGGGCGTTTCCGGCAAAGGAGAAGCGATATGAAACTGCATGAACTAAGCGATAATCCCGGCGCAACGAAGCGCAAAAAGCGCGTTGGCCGTGGTCCGGGCTCCGGCCTTGGTAAAATGGGTGGCCGTGGTATCAAAGGTCAGAAATCCCGTTCGGGTGTGGCCATTGCTGGCTACGAAGGTGGCCAGATGCCGCTCTATCAGCGTCTGCCGAAGCGTGGCTTTAACAAGCCAAACCGCAAGGCCTTCGCCGTGGTCAACCTCGGTCTGATCCAGAAATTCGTCGACGCTGGTAAGCTTGACGCGAAAGGCACCATCGACGAGGACGCGCTGGTCGCATCCGGTCTGGTCCGTCGCAAGCTGGACGGCATCCGCGTTCTCGCCAAGGGCGATATAACTGCAAAAGTGACATTGGCAGTCACCGGTGCTTCGAAATCCGCTATCGACGCGGTGGAGAAGGCTGGCGGCTCACTGACGGTCACAACCGCGCAGGCTGCCGAATAAGAGGTTGTGAGCGGCCTCAACGCCGCTTACATACCCTCAAGAGCTTTCCAAACGCCGCCTGAGCCGGACCGCTCATGGCGGCGTTCATCATAAAAGAGACCCGCATGGTATCAGCAGCAGAACAAATGGCCGCGAATACAAGCTGGGCTGCGCTCGGCAAAGCGACCGATTTGCGCAACC
>JANSYF010000089.1 GCA_024742575.1 Paracoccaceae bacterium
AAGGAGCCTCGTCTTGGAAGACATGCTGCGGGAATACCTGCCAATCCTCGTATTTTTGGCCATAGCCATCGGATTGGGCCTTGTCCTGATCCTTGCTGCCGTGATCATCGCGGTGCGCAACCCGGACCCTGAAAAGGTGTCGGCCTATGAATGCGGATTTAACGCGTTCGACGATGCCCGGATGAAGTTTGATGTGCGCTTTTATCTTGTGTCGATCCTGTTCATCATCTTCGATCTGGAAATCGCGTTCCTGTTCCCGTGGGCTGTGGCGTTCCAAGATGTGAGCATGGTTGGGTTCTGGTCGATGATGGTGTTCCTTGCGGTTCTGACCATCGGCTTTGCCTATGAGTGGAAAAAAGGAGCGCTGGAATGGGAGTGATGGCTGGCGCGAATACCGCAGGGGCGGACAAGGAACATGCAACGCAGGCGCTAAATGCGCAACTTGCGGACAAGGGTTTCCTGCTGACCTCGACCGAGGATATCATAAACTGGGCGCGTACCGGGTCTCTGCACTGGATGACATTCGGTCTGGCCTGTTGTGCTGTCGAGATGATGCACACCTCGATGCCGCGTTATGACCTTGAGCGTTTCGGGACGGCGCCGCGTGCATCCCCGCGTCAGTCGGACCTGATGATCGTCGCGGGCACGCTGACCAACAAGATGGCGCCTGCTTTGCGCAAGGTCTACGATCAGATGCCCGAGCCGCGTTACGTGATTTCGATGGGCTCCTGCGCCAACGGCGGTGGGTATTACCACTACAGCTATTCCGTCGTGCGCGGCTGTGACCGGATCGTTCCGGTCGATGTCTATGTGCCCGGTTGCCCGCCAACAGCCGAAGCGCTGCTGTACGGCATTATGGCGCTGCAACGGAAGATGCGCCGGACAGGGACGATTATACGATGAGTGATGCCCTTAACGAACTTGGTCAGCATATCGAATTGAAGCGCCCAGATTGTGTAATCGGCTGGGATGTGACGCATGACGAGCTGAATGTGGATGTCGCCCCATCGAACATAGCGGGCTTTGTCGAATTCCTTAAGAACGACGGTACGTGCAAGTTTTCGTCGCTCGTGGATATCACGGCGGTGGATTACCCGGATCGCCCCAAGCGGTTCGATGTGGTTTATCACTTCCTGTCGATGTACCAGAACCACCGCATCCGTCTGCGTGTCAGTATTCGCGAGGACGAGATGGTGCCGTCGATCACCGATGTGCACCCCAGCGCCAACTGGTTCGAACGCGAAGTCTTTGACATGTTTGGGATCCTGTTCTCGGGCCATCCGGACCTGCGCCGCATCCTTACCGACTATGGCTTCCGCGGCTATCCGCTGCGCAAGGACTTCCCGACCACGGGTTATACTGAAGTGCGGTACGACGAAGAAAAGAAGCGCGTGGTCTATGAACCGGTAAGCCTTGTTCAGGAATATCGGCAGTTCGATTTCATGTCCCCGTGGGAAGGCGCGCAATATGTGCTTCCCGGTGACGAAAAGCAGGATGCCAAAGCATGATGGGCGGCGGTGGCGGCTTTCTGTGGTTTCTGGTCATCGGCGTGCTGATCGTCGTACCCTTTTGGAAGCTGTTGCCTCGCTACGGATTGCCCAGCTGGGCGGCGCTTTTGACAATTTTTCCGCTGATCGCCTTGGTCTTTCTTTGGATTATGGCGTTCAAGTCGGATGAGACAGGGCGGGGCTGAGATGGACGCCAGCACAGTCACCAAGATGCGGACGTTTGACGCGGTTGTCGCGCAGGCCGTGGCCTATTCAGAGGCGGTCTACTATGCCCGCGCGGACGTGTTCGCGGATATGTGCCACGATCAGTTCAGCATGACATTGGTGAATGACGATGGCACAACCCAGCATTGGGACAAGGCTGCGTATCTGGAGCGGGTTTCTGGTCGGACCCCTTTCAACGGCAACGCATCCTACGAGATACTGGGCGTGGATGTCAGCGGCGACTGCATGGCGCGTGTGCATCTTTGGGTAGATGTTCCGCCAGCCCGCTACGAAGATCACCTTGGGTTCGTCCACACGGATGGATCATGGAAACTGTTGACCAAAGTATTCCGGACGGCAGCCCGTCTGGATGCTGCGGAATGAGGAGAGCATGATGGACGGCTCCAAATTCGACGACGGAAGCATCGACGCGGTTTCTGGCGAACAGAGCATCCGCAACTTCAACATCAACTTCGGCCCGCAGCACCCTGCCGCGCACGGGGTTCTACGGCTTGTTCTTGAGCTGGACGGCGAGATCGTGGAGCGCTGCGATCCGCATATCGGCCTGTTGCACCGTGGCACCGAAAAGCTGATGGAAAGCCGCACGTATCTGCAGAACCTGCCGTATTTCGACCGGCTGGATTACGTCGCGCCGATGAATCAGGAACACGCATGGTGTCTGGCGATTGAAAAGCTGACAGGCGTGGAAGTGCCGCGTCGCGCCTCGCTGATCCGGGTGCTTTATTCCGAAATCGGGCGTGTATTGAACCACCTGCTGAACGTTACCACACAAGCGATGGACGTTGGCGCGCTGACGCCGCCGCTTTGGGGTTTTGAAGAGCGCGAAAAGCTGATGGTGTTCTACGAGCGTGCTTGCGGTGCGCGTCTGCACGCCGCCTATTTCCGCCCCGGTGGTGTGCATCAGGATCTGCCCGGCGATTTGATCGACGATATCGACCAGTGGGCAGATGAATTCCCGCGCGTTCTAGCGGATATCGACGGGCTGCTGACCGAGAACCGGATCTTCAAACAGCGTAACGCCGATATCGGTGTTGTGACCGAAGAAGAAATCCTTGATTGGGGCTTCTCGGGTGTGATGGTGCGTGGCTCTGGTCTTGCGTGGGATTTGCGCCGCTCGCAACCTTATGAATGCTACGATGAATTCGACTTCCAAATTCCCGTGGGCAAGAACGGCGACTGTTATGATCGTTACCTCGTCCGTATGGAAGAGATGCGTCAGTCGCTGAAGATCATCAAGCAGGCCATCGAAAAGCTGCGCGCGCCCGAAGGCCAGGGCGACATCCTTGCCCGTGGCAAGGTCACGCCGCCGAAACGGTCAGAGATGAAGACGTCGATGGAAGCACTGATCCACCATTTCAAACTGTATACCGAAGGCTTCCACGTCCCTGAGGGCGAGGTCTATGCCTGCGTTGAAGCGCCGAAGGGTGAATTCGGCGTCTACCTTGTGGCGGATGGAAGCAACAAACCTTACCGCGCCAAGCTGCGCGCGCCGGGGTTCTTGCACCTGCAAGCTATGGACCATGTGGCCACTGGTCACCAACTGGCCGACGTTGCCGCCATTATCGGCACGATGGACGTTGTGTTTGGAGAAATCGACCGATGACCGCCCGTATCTTAGCCCCCTTGGCCGGTTTGGGGCTGTTGACCGCCTGTGCCATGCCGCCCGAAGGTGTGTCGCAAGAAGCGTTGGTGTTTTTTGATGAAGCGGTTGCATCCATTGGATGCGAACTGGTTGGTGAAAGCGATTATCTGCCGGTAGAACTGCAGACTGGCTTGACGCGCGAACAAGTGATCCAGACTGCAGCGTTCCGGGTCGCTTCGGAAGACGCAGTCAAGCTTGAAAATGGTGGTGTTCGCCTAATCACAGGGAGCTGTGCACCGGCATGATCCGGACGAGCCAGATATGCGCTCGTGTCCCCCCGATCGCCCGTTCAAGACTTTTCCCGTTGTCTGCGTGATGACGCAATAGGATACGATATGCTACGACGCCTACATTCCGAACAGCCCGCAAGTTTTGCCTTTACTCCCGCCAATCAGGCATGGGCCGAAGCGCAGATCACCAAATACCCCGAAGGGCGTCAGGCCAGCGCGATTATTCCGCTGTTGTGGCGCGCCCAGGAACAGGAAGGCTGGCTGACCCGTCCGGCGATCGAAGCTGTCGCCGATATGCTGGGCATGGCTTATATGCGGGCGCTGGAAGTCGCGTCTTTCTACTTTATGTTCCAGATGCAACCTGTTGGATCGGTTGCAAATATTCAGGTTTGCGGCACCACGTCCTGCATGATCTGCGGGGCCGAGGATCTGGTTGCAGTCTGCAAGGAAAAGATTGCACCCAAGCCGCACACGCTGTCCGCTGATGGCAAGCTGACTTGGGAAGAGGTCGAGTGTCTGGGCGCCTGCGCCAACGCGCCGATGGCCCAGATTGGCAAGGATTATTACGAAGACCTGACCGCCTCACGGTTTGCAGAAATTCTTGACGAACTGGTTGCGGGCAAGGTGCCAGTGCCCGGTCCGCAAAATGGGCGCTACGCGGCAGAGCCTAAATCCGGTCTGACGAGCCTGACTGATTTCGATAGTGGCCGTCATCAATACAACGCGTCAGTGCAGCTGGCCACTGATATTGGTGATACGGTCAAACGGATCGACGGAACCGAGGTTCCGCTGTTGCACCCTTGGGGTGACGCGGGTGGCCGGCCGCAAACTGTGGCCAAGGCAGCGAATGATGCGACCACCCCGTCGCGCACCGCCGCCGAAGCCGCGCCTAAACCGAAAAAAGCACCCGCGCCGGATTCGGAATCGATGGTCAAGCCATCGGCTGAATTGGCTGGCGAAGCCGAATTGGCTGCGCGCAAAGGCAATTGGAAATACGCCAAGGCGACAACTGCCACGCAGGTCGCAAAAGAAGAACCTGCGACTGCAGCACCTGAAGGCGCAACCGGGCCGGGCACCAAGCCCGAGGCCCTGACAGCCGCGCGCGATGGAAAAGGCGATGACCTTAAGCGGATCAAAGGCATTGGTCCCAAACTGGCCGCCCTTTGCAACCGCCTCGGCTTTTTCCACTTTGATCAAATCGCAAACTGGACTGCCGACGAGGTGGCGTGGGTTGATCAAAACCTTGAAGGCTTCAAGGGCCGCGTGACTCGCGATAATTGGGTTGAACAGGCCAAGACACTTGCCTCGGGCGGCGAGACAGAGTTTTCTGCACGTGTCAAGAAAGGTGATGTTTACGATCAGTAACATCTGAACACGGACAGGGAGAGTACGAATGCAACAACAGAATTCCGGCATTGGTTGCCAGTTGGGGTCTTGGGCCTTGGCCGCAGGGGTAGGGCTTCTTGTCTTCATCCTTCTGCTTGTTATTGGAGACTGGGGACTGATCGGAGCCATTTTCATGGCAGGTCTGGCGTTTGCTGTTCTCGGTCTCGTCTTTAGCTGGATTTTCTGCCGTAATTTGCCAGAGGCACGTGGACCGGGGAATGTTGACGCTTCTGGCGCGCGTGAAACCTCGGCGCCCGCCCCGAAAGCATCGCCCCCAAAAGCGGCGTCGCCAAACGCGGCACCAGTTTCAGTGCCACCAGCGCCGACGGCTGATGAAAGCACAAGCCCGGCCAAAGCCGCGCCTGTTGGGTCGTCGACTTCGTCTTCTGCGGGAACGGCTGCTGCGTCCGCCGCTGCGCCTGCTGCTTCGGCCCCTGCCGCCGCTGCTGAGACCTCTGAAAAGGCCGCTCCTGCTGCTGCGAAGGCAACCGCCGAGGGTGCAGGTCAGGTGAAACCATCAGCCCGTCTGGCCGGTCAGGAAGAACTTGCCGCGAAAAAGGGCGACTGGAAATACGAAGCCGAACCCAAGGCGCCTGCGAAAAAGGCCGCCGCAGAGGCTGCACCAGCGGCTGCGGCATCGACGCCCGACTACGACGGTGATGGCAAACTGGAAGGCAGCGCCGAAGGTACCAAACCCGCAACACTGACTGCAGCCCGTGAAGGCGGCCCTGATAATCTTAAGGAAATCAAGGGTGTCGGTCCGAAGCTGGAAAAGATGTTGCACTCGATGGGGTTCTACCATTTCGACCAGATTGCGAACTGGACAGCCGCTGAAGAGGCATGGGTGAATGCCAATCTTGAAGGCTTCAAGGGCCGCGTGTCGCGTGACAACTGGGTCGAACAAGCTAAGATTCTTGCCTCTGGCGGGGAAACCGAATTCTCCAAGCGCGTCGATAAGGGTGGCGTGTACTGACAGGGGTTAAGACCACACCATGAGCCGGGATTCAGACGAAGCACGGAAGGGACAGCGGATCGCGTTGTTCATTGCCGCGATTGGCGTCCTCTGGATCCTGGTGACCGCCTTGGGGTCCGAATATGGCTGGAGCCAGCGGACCCGGGCGCTGTTCGACCTCGCCGCCTTGGCGGGGTTTGGGGCAGGACTTTGGATGACATACCAACTCTGGCGTGCGCGCCAGGCTGACAAGGATTGAGCAATGCTGAGCGATCAGGACCGGATCTTTACCAATATCTACGGGATGCATGACCGGACTCTAAAGGGGGCGCAGGCGCGTGGCCATTGGGATGGCACGGCAAAGCTTATTGAAAAGGGCCGGGACTGGATCATCGACGAGATGAAAGCCTCTGGTCTGCGTGGCCGGGGTGGTGCGGGTTTTCCCACTGGCCTCAAGTGGTCGTTCATGCCCAAAGAAAGCGACGGGCGTCCCAGCTATCTGGTTGTGAACGCCGACGAATCCGAGCCGGGTACCTGCAAGGACCGCGAAATCATGCGCCACGATCCGCATACGCTGATCGAAGGCTGTTTGATCGCCAGTTTCGCGATGCAGGCGCACGCGTGCTATATCTACATTCGCGGTGAATATATCCGCGAAAAAGAGGCGCTGCAGGCCGCCATTGACGAAGCGTATGATGCTGGTCTGGTGGGCAAGAACGCGTCTGGGTCGGGGTGGGATTTTGACATCTACCTACACCACGGCGCAGGCGCGTATATCTGCGGCGAAGAAACCGCACTGTTGGAAAGCCTTGAGGGCAAAAAGGGCATGCCCCGTATGAAGCCGCCATTCCCGGCGGGTTCGGGCCTGTATGGCTGTCCAACCACTGTGAACAACGTTGAATCCATTGCCGTTGTTCCGACCATTCTGCGTCGGGGTGGTGAATGGTTTTCGGGCTTTGGCCGCCAGAACAACGCGGGAACCAAGCTGTTTGCGATTTCGGGCCATGTGAACAATCCGTGCGTTGTCGAAGAGGCCATGTCGATCTCGTTTGAAGAACTGATCGAAAAGCATTGCGGCGGTATTCGGGGCGGTTGGGACAACCTGAAGGCGGTGATCCCAGGCGGGTCATCCGTGCCGTGTGTGCGCGGTGAAAACATGCGCGACGCAGTTATGGATTTCGACTACCTGCGCGGTGAGCTGGGCTCTGGCCTTGGCACGGCGGCGGTGATCGTGATGGATCAGTCCACCGACATCATCAAGGCGATCTGGCGTTTGTCCAAGTTCTACAAGCACGAAAGCTGCGGCCAGTGCACGCCCTGCCGCGAAGGCACTGGCTGGATGATGCGCGTCATGGACCGTCTGGTGCGTGGCGAGGCCGAGGTCGAGGAAATCGACATGCTGTTTGACGTCACCAAGCAAGTCGAGGGTCATACGATCTGTGCGCTTGGTGATGCGGCGGCCTGGCCGATTCAGGGTCTGATCAAGAACTTCCGTGACGAGATCGAGGACCGCATCAAGGCACAGAAGACGGGTCGCGTCAGCGCGGTTGCGGCTGAGTAGGTCGGACGCCGATTCATACGGCCAGTGAGAAAGGCGCTATTCATCGCCTTTTTTGTTTCAGACGGGAACGGCCGTGCTCGGGGGTTGCAAGCGTGCCGCGTCTAAGCGCATGGTGCGGCCAACAAAATCCAAGGGGTGACTCCATGAAATCAGGTTGGCTCTGTGCATCGGTCCTGTGTCTGCTAGCGGCCTGTGGTTCCGGAGAACTGGACACTGTCACCTTTGACGGCGCGCGGTTCAGCGGCGACCTAAGGTCTGAACGCAGTGACCGTGCTGGTTTTGTCGCGACAGGTGGTCCGGCGTCGGTCAGCCTCGAAGGGGCCAAGCAGGCAGCCGCATATCAAGTTGTTCAGCATTGCATCGCATATCTTGGTTCGTCCGATGCAGCATGGGTCAACGGACCGGATGTCGCTGATGACCAACTGGTCATTCAGGAAGACCGTGTGGTTCTGACTGGGCGCTGCGCTGAGCCATAATACGCTGGAATCGCCAAAGATTCTGCATGTGATATTGAATAGCCATCGCCTGTGACCCCATATATGGGACAGACGGAAACAGGTGAAATAATGCGACTCTTGACGGCAGTGGCGATTTTGGTTTTTTCAATGGGAGGTGCGGCTTCGGCCAAGCCGCCATTGCGGGACGTGAGTCAAATCGACGACGCGCTTATGCATGTCGCGATTGCTGATGCGATCCGGAAATCCTGCGACAACATCAACGCTCGCCTGATCCGGGCCTATTCTGAACTTAATCGTCTGAAATCAGTGGCGCGGGACATGGGTTACACCGAAAAAGAGGTGGAGCGGTATGTCACCTCGAAGGATGAAAAAAACCGGATGAAGGCCAAGGCCGAGCAATTTTTGCAGGCAAATGGTGTTCGTCCCGACGATACTCCAGCGCTGTGCCGCTTCGGGCAGGAGCAGATTCAAGCGCAGACCGAGATTGGTCAATTGCTCAGATAACGCTTTGACCGAACGGAAAGCTGCTGTTTTTGTGCAGGTGCAGCAATTTGCGCCACGCGTCGATATTTCCCATCATCTTTTTGCCTGAACATCTGGCCTATTTGATAGAGCCGCGCTAGAAGGCGGTCGACGTCAGCCGATCGCCGAATTGCCACGGCATCGACTGCGCCAGCCAAATGGGAACAAAGGGCTCGGGCATGTCTGACTTGCGCAAGATCATCATTGATGGAAACGAAGTTGAAGTAGAAGGCGCGATGACGCTGATTCAGGCTTGTGAACAAGCCGGAATCGAAGTGCCGCGGTTCTGCTATCACGAGCGCCTTTCCATCGCAGGCAATTGCCGGATGTGTCTTGTCGAAGTGGTCGGTGGCCCACCCAAGCCCGCGGCATCCTGTGCCATGCAGGTCAAGGATTTGCGCCCGGGGCCGGAAGGTCAGCCGCCTGTGGTCAAGACCAACAGCCCAATGGTGAAAAAGGCCCGCGAAGGGGTGATGGAGTTCTTGCTTATCAACCATCCGCTGGATTGTCCGATCTGCGATCAGGGTGGCGAATGCGACCTGCAGGATCAGGCGATGGCCTACGGCGTCGATTTCAGCCGCTTCCGCGAACCCAAGCGCGCGGTCGAGGATCTGGATCTTGGTCCGCTTGTTGAAACCCACATGACGCGCTGCATTTCCTGCACACGCTGCGTGCGCTTCACGACCGAGGTCGCGGGGATCACCCAGATGGGCCAAACCGGCCGGGGTGAGGATAGCGAGATCACCAGCTATTTGGGTGAGACGCTGAATTCCAACATGCAGGGCAATATTATTGATCTGTGCCCGGTGGGCGCACTGGTGTCCAAGCCGTATGCCTTTACCGCCCGTCCTTGGGAATTGACCAAGACCGAATCCATCGACGTGATGGATGCGCTTGGTTCGAACATTCGGGTGGATACCAAGGGACGCGAAGTGATGCGTTTCCTTCCGCGTAACCACGACGGCGTGAACGAAGAATGGATTTCCGACAAGACGCGCTTTGTCTGGGACGGGCTGCGCCGTCAGCGTCTGGACAAGCCCTATATCCGCGAGAACGGCAAACTGCGCCCCGCGTCGTGGCCTGAGGCGCTGACCAAGGCTGCCGAAGCGATGAAGGGCAAGAAGGTTGCTGGTTTGGTTGGCGATCTCGTTCCGACTGAAGCGGCTTATGCGCTGAAAACCCTGATCGAAGGGCAGGACGGGAACGTCGAATGCCGCACCGATGGGGCAAAGCTGCCTGCGGGCAACAGGTCGGGCTATGTCGGCACGGCGGCGGTCGAAGATATTGACACAGCGGACATGATCCTGCTGATCGGCACTAACCCGCGCGAAGAAGCGCCGGTGCTGAACGCCCGTATCCGCAAAGCTTGGGCGGCGGGTGCACAGGTGGGCCTTATCGGGGAGCCGGTCGATCTGACTTTCGATTATTTCCATGCTGGAACTGACCGCGCCGCGTTGCAGGCGATGATCGACAACGGTGTGTCGGACGAGACTCGCGACAACAAGAAAACCATCGTGATCGTTGGGCAAGGCGCGTTGCGCGAAGCGGACGGTGCTGCCGTTCTGGCAGCGGCGCAGAAAATGGCCGAGATTTCGGGTGCAGGATTTATGGTACTCCATACCGCCGCGTCCCGTGTGGGCGCGATGGACGCAGGCTGCACGACTGAAGGTGGCATGGACAAAGCAATCGAGGGCGCAGAGGTGATTTACAACCTCGGCTCAGATGAGGTCGACATCGCGGCGGGTCCGTTCGTGATCTATCAGGGCAGCCATGGTGATCGTGGTGCGCATCGCGCTGACATCATCCTGCCAGCCGCCGCCTATACCGAAGAGCAGGGCTTGTTCGTCAACACCGAGGGCCGCCCGCAATTAGCGCTTCGTGCAGGGTTCGCACCGGGGGATGCCAAGGAAAACTGGGCAATCCTGCGGGCGTTGTCGGCTGAACTGGGTGCCACATTGCCGTTCGACAGCCTTGCGCAACTGCGTCAGGCACTTGTCAAGGACGTGTCGTATCTGGCGATGATTGACCAAGTGCCGGAAAACGAGTGGCAGGCCGAGCCTGCGGGCAAGCTTGGCAACGCTGATTTCCGCAATGCCATCCAGGATTTCTATCTGACCAACCCAATTGCGCGGGCCAGCAGTTTGATGGCCGAACTCTCTGCGGGGGTCAAAGCCCGCAAGGACACCAAGATCGCGGCGGAGTGAGCAGGGTGCGCCACTTGGCGGTCATAACTCCAGTCGCGTTGGCGATGGTGGGCGGGTTGTCAGGATGTGACGCAGCGCAGCCAACTGTCACACGGTTCGCGCCGGATTATGAAGGCGTGCAAACAACTTTGTTGGATGGCGATTTGGTAAAGTTCGATGTGGCGATGCGCGGGGCGCGCGGTGTGTCGGACGTAGAGGACTACGCCGAATGTGCGGCAGCGCAATACGCGCTTATCCGCGGCTTTGGATTTGCGCGGCATTTGCGCACAAATGTATACGAAGAGGCTGGCCTATGGCGAGGAGATGCGGTTTACACCATCTCGCCGGCGCTGCCCCGTGGGGTGCGGACCATCGACGCCGAAGTCGTGACCGCCTCCTGCGTTGAAAACGGAATACCGATGGTTTGAGGACGTGATGGCTGACTTCTTTACCAC
>JANSYF010000091.1 GCA_024742575.1 Paracoccaceae bacterium
AGCGGGCCGTCCATTTCGCCTGCCTTGGTCTTGGCCTCTTCGGCCTTGAGGACCACGCGGCCATCCGACACCGGGGCGCCGTAGCTGCGTAGCAGGGCTTTCGCCTGATACTCGTGGATGTTCATCGGTCAACTGTCCCGTTTCTTGCTGCGATTTGCGGCGATATAAGAGTGTGAGGCACGAACACTTAATTGTTTTTTTGACGCAGGGCGGGCAAAACGGGAAAAAAGCGACATTTGTGATCACAGCCAAAAAAAGTGTGATCACAAAATTTCTATGATGGTCGGCTTGGGGGTGACATGCAGCACGGACACACCCGAATCTTTTGCATTTATGTCGAGTTGACCGGGTCTTCGACTGCAGCCTAAGCTTACACAGATGCCGCACGCTCTGCATTGCACACAAAAAAACGCGGCACATTGAGGACGGCGTAGGTTAATGAATACGAGTGTTCGCACATTCGATGTGTGCCTGTCGACCAGTTCACCAGTCGACCCGCGCACTTTGCCATTTGATGACATGGCTTGCCATCGCAATGCGTTTGTCGTGCCTTTCCGCCGGGGTCATCGCGATGGACAGCTTTTTCACGCAGGGGTGTTTGACGCCACCGGAAAAGTCTTGCGCGACACCGAGATGCGGACATTGACACGCAATACGATGGCTACACGTGCGGTGCGCGATGCAGCCTTGGCAGAGGCGCAATTCCTTCCGGGGTCGTGGCTGTTTTGCGGTGCGATGTCGAACCAGTTTGGGCATGTCATTACACGCGGACTCGGGCGCATTTGGGCCACGGAACGGTTGCCGAAATCTGTTAAACTAATATTCAGCTCTTTGCTGTATTCTGAAAAAGAACACGCCTTTTTTGACCGGTTGCTCAAGATATTGGGCATCGAACACGAGTATGCGATCATTCAAGCACCGACGCATGTGGACACGCTTTATACAGCGCCCGATCTGTTCAGTGAGGCACGTCACGGTCTGGCTACACCAAGTTATGCCGCTTGGGTTCGCGGTAAACTGCCCAAACAGGCCAAATCGCGATTTGGTCGCAAAATATACGTCACACGTGACCAGATGTCTGCCACTGTCGGCCGCCATCTTTGCGAAGATGTTCTTGAGGAAAATCTATCGAACGCTGGGTTTGACATTGTCGCGCCTGAGAAGCTTAGTTTAGGTGAACAGCTTGAGATGTATCGACAAGCTGACACGGTGATCGCAGCAGATGGATCTGCTTTGCACATCCTGCCGTTTACGTTTCGTCCCGAAGCCACCTGCATCATTCTTAAACGTAGGTCGGACATCCCAGCGTTGATCACCAATCACGTGCGGAGTTTCACGCAAGCGCGGATTGTCGAAATCGATGTGATCAAAGATGTTGCATGGCCACGTCAACGCGCAGACAATATTTCGCTGGTCACACTTGATTTCGAGAAATTGCGCGGTGACTTGATCGCGCTGGGCGTCGTGGGTGCAAAGGACCCGTGGCGCTGTCCCAGCTCGGCAGAGTTTGAAGCATCCCGTAACCTTGGTCGGCCCGAATCCGTCGGCTTTGTCAAAGACGCCGAACGGCCTCAGTTCCTGAGGCAGTTGCGGCGCACACGGCAGGAGAAAAAGAGTATGAAGGATATGAGTGAAGAGACCACAGTTCCCACGCTTGCGGGGCAACCCTACATCGACGTACTTGGCCAGTTACACGAAAAGCTGACGCCGAACTGGTATCTGGAGGTGGGTACATTCACCGGAAAAAGCCTGTCCTTGGCCAAATGCAACACGATTGCTGTCGATCCGCAATTCAAACTAAGACATCCGGCAGTGAATACAGCTGGGACGCAGATGTTTTTCTTCCAGCAGTCCAGCGATGACTTTTTCGCAGGCGGTTTTTTGAAGAAAAACAAGATTTCAGTCGACTTGGCCTTTCTTGATGGGATGCACTTGTTCGAATACCTGCTTCGGGACTTTATCGAGACCGAAAAAGCGATGTCGAAAAAGGGTGTGATTGCGCTTCACGATTGCTGTCCGACAACACGATACATGGCCACACGCGAGTTTCACAAAGGCGATTGGACCGGAGATGTTTGGAAAACACTTCAGATCCTGCAACTGTATCGGCCGGATCTGAAAATCGACGTAACAACGGCGCATCCGACGGGATTGGTCCTGATACGTAATCTCAACCCGCGCAGCACGGTGCTGAGCAAGAAGTACGATGCCCTGGTTAAAGAATTTATGGGTAAAGAGTTGACAGATTTCGACGATGGGATTGCCGGATACTTCAAAACGATAAATCTCAAAGATCCGGCGGACGTGCTGAAAAAGATGTAAAAAAGGCGGCCGTTGGGCCGCCTTTCTTTAATGCCGGATGATAGAGCGTTTTACGCGAGGCTTTCGTCAATGCCTTTGCACGCTTCAACCAAGCCTTTAACAGCGTTGACAGAGTTGTCGAACATGACCTGCTCGTCTTTTGTCAGCTGAATGTCGACGACCTTTTCGATGCCGCCTGCGCCGATGATGGTGGGCACACCGACGTAAAAGCCATCGAGACCGAATTCGCCGTCGCAATAGGCTGCGCAGGGAAGAAGGCGTTTCTGGTCCTTGAGGTACGCTTCGGCCATTTCGATCGCCGAGGTGGCCGGGGCGTAGAAGGCGGAGCCGGTTTTCAGCAGGCCGACGATCTCAGCGCCGCCGTCGCGGGTGCGTTGGACGATTGCGTCCAGCTTGTCTTGGGTTGTCCAGCCCATTTTGACCAGATCGGGCAGAGGGATGCCTGCAACGGTGGAATAGCGCGTCAGCGGCACCATCGTGTCGCCGTGACCGCCGAGGACGAAAGCAGTGACGTCTTTCATCGAAACGTCGAATTCGAGCGACAAGAAGTGACGGAAGCGGGCACTATCAAGGACGCCAGCCATGCCGCAGACTTTGTGCGCGGGCAGGCCAGAGAACTGCTGGAGTGCCCAGACCATCGCGTCGAGCGGGTTGGTGATGCAGATCACAAATGCGTCCGGCGCGTTGGCGGCGATGCCTTCGCCGACGGATTTCATGACCTTAAGGTTGATGCCCAAAAGGTCATCGCGGCTCATGCCGGGCTTGCGCGGCACACCGGCTGTGACGATGCAAACATCTGCGCCTGCGATATCGGCGTAATCCTGTGTGCCCTTCAGCTTGGCATCGAACCCTTCGGACGGGCCGGATTCAGCGATGTCGAGCGCCTTGCCCTCGGGGGTGCCTTCGGCAATGTCGAAGAGTACGACGTCGCCTAGTTCTTTGAGTGCCACGAGGTGAGCAAGGGTGCCACCGATCTGTCCCGCGCCGATAAGGGCAATCTTGGGTCTGGCCATGGAATTTGTCTCCGGTCCGTTTTGAATTTGCGCTGTGCTAGTCCGACTTGGGGTATTTCGCAAGTGCGGCGAGGACGCACGTCTTGGCTGGCAGGACGGGGCAGGCCGGGATATGTCAATGAAATGCCGTGGGAAAGTGGGGGTTTCATGGACGCCTTGAGCTGGACAGTTTTTGCGCTGGGCGTGCCTGCGGTGGTGTTTGCGGGGGTGTCAAAGGGCGGTTTTGGGTCCGGTGCGGCGTTTGCCAGCGCGTCGATTCTGGCGTTGGTGGTGGAACCGGCGATTGCGCTGGGCATCATGTTGCCGCTGCTGATGCTGATCGACGTGGTGAGCCTGCCGGCCTATTGGAAAAAGTGGAGCTGGCCGGAAACGCGGCTTTTGTTGTGGGGCGGTGTGCCGGGCACATTTCTGGGCGCGTTGTTCTTTGGCTGGGCCGATGACGATGCGATCCGGTTTCTGATCGGGGGTATCTCGGTCGCCTTTGTCGTCTGGCAATTGGTTCAGGCCGCAGGCTGGGTGAAGATCGGGGATCGGCCTATGTCGCCCACGGCAGGTGTGTCAGCCGGGGTGGCGCTGGGGTTCACCAGTTTTGTCAGCCACGCGGGCGGGCCGGTGGCGGCGGTGTATCTGCTGGGACGAAAGCTGAGTAAAACCGCGTTTCAAGCGACGACCGTTATCGTTTTCTGGGCGATGAATGTGCTGAAAGCGGGGATTTATGCCGCGATGGGCTTTTTCACGCTGGAGTCGTTGACGCTGAATCTTGCGCTGGCGCCGTTCGCGATTTTGGGCACTTATTTGGGTGTTCGGGCACATCACATCGTGCCCGAACGGGTGTTTTTCGGTCTGACCTATGTGTTGCTTATGGTGACCGGATCAAAGCTGATCTTTGACGCGATGACCTAGGCGTCCTCGGCCGGGGTCGGCAGAGTTTCCGCCAGATTTTCAAAAGCCTGACCACTTGCGACAAGACATGTCAGCCCGGTGGCATTGGTGACAGTGATCGTCCATGTGCCTGAGTCGGAAGAGGCGAACACTTCTACCATAGTGTTGTTTTGCGCGAGGCCGATGGATTGGCGGGTTTCGCCATAGGCGCTGGCAAGTCGTTCGATCACCGTATCGCGCGCCGCGCAGTTTTGTTGCGCTTGCGTCAGTGTTGATGATGCTATCAGCGCGCCGATGGCCAGCACGGTCATCTTCCAGAAATCTTGTTTCATCGCCTTACCCCTTTTTCGGCTGTCATGGGGCAGAGCGTCCGGTGGATCGGTGAGAAAAGGGTTAACGCGCCGTACGGAATGCGGGTGCAGCAGCTTTTTTCTGCAGTGCGGCAGATCACCTCTTGCAGTTTTTGCAAAAGAATGTAGCTGTCTGGCGCAATATTATTACCCAAGACTTGCTCAGGAGACCGTCATGGACATGCGCAGCCGCCCTTATCGCTCGGTTCTTTATATCCCGGGATCAAAGGACCGGGCTTTGGAAAAGGCGCGGGGTTTGCCGGTCGATGCGATCATTTTTGACCTCGAAGATGCGGTGGCCGTGGATGAAAAGCCCGCCGCGCGGGAAACGCTGAAAGCAGCGCTCGCGACTGGCGGCTATGGCGCGCGGGTGCGGATCGTGCGTATCAACGGGCTGGATACAGAGTGGGGTCGCGCCGATGCAGAAGCCGCTGCGCAAATGGATTGCGACGCGGTGCTGCTGCCTAAAGTGGAAAGCGCAGCGCAACTGGACTTGCTGGCCGAAATCACTGGTGATCTGCCGATTTGGGCGATGATGGAAACGCCGCGTGGCATGTTGAACGCCGCCGAGATCGCCGCGCATCCAAAGATGGCGGGGATGGTGATGGGCACCAACGACCTTGCCAAGGACTTGCAGACCCGGTTCCGACCGGATCGTTTGCCGCTTCTGACCTCTCTGTCGATGTGCCTACTGGCGGCCAAGGCTGAAGGGCTTGTGATCGTGGACGGGGTGTATAACGCGTTCAAGGATGATGAGGGGCTGAAGGCGGAATGTACGCAGGGCCGCGACATGGGCTTTGACGGCAAGACGCTGATCCATCCGGCGCAGGTGGACATTGCCAACACCGCTTATGCGCCTGCACCTGAAGAGATCGACCTCGCACGCCGTCAGATTGCCGCTTTCGAGGCTGCGGAGGCCGAAGGCCAAGGCGTCGCCGTAGTCGATGGTAAGATTGTCGAAAACCTTCACGTTGCCACGGCGCGTGAAATACTGGCAAAAGCAGAGGCAATCGAAACCATCCAAGCGGGGTAAGCCATGATGGGTCTTCTTGTTCTCGGACTGTTGATTTGGGTAGGCGCCCATATTTTCAAACGTATTGCGCCTGAACAGCGCGCAGCGATGGGCGACAAGGGCAAAGGTGTGGTCGCGGTTCTGCTGCTGGTCAGCCTTGTCCTGATGATCTGGGGTTATCGAGGGGCCGAGTTCATCCCAGTCTGGTATCCGCCCTCGTTCATGGTGCACATCAACAACCTGTTGATGCTGGTTGCCGTATTCGTCTTTGGCATGAGCGCGACGACGGGTCGTCTAAGGGGCAAAATGCGGCATCCGCAGCTGACCTCAGTCAAGATCTGGGCGGTGGCGCACCTGTTGGTGAATGGTGATCTGGCATCGATCATCCTGTTTGGTGGTATGCTTGCCTGGGCGGTGCTCGAGGTGATCCTGATCAACAAGGCGGTGCCTGTGTGGGATCGTCCGCAGCCGGGTGAGGCCAAGAAGGACGTGGTTCTTGTGGTCATCACGCTGGTGATGTTCGGGCTGATGACGGGCGTACACGCGTGGCTCGGCGTTTGGCCGTTTCCGGGGTAGGTTATGAAAATTTATAGACTTTTGACCGAAGATGACACATCGGCTTTTTGCCACAAGGTGTCGCTGGCCCTGAGCAAAGGGTGGGAGCTGTACGGCGATCCCACCTATGCGTTCGATCATGCCAATGGCGTGATGCGCTGTGGGCAGGCGGTGACCAAAGAGATCGACACCCCCTACAGCCCGGAGATGAAACTTGGCGAACAGTGATACACTCGACCGACCCGCGACCGCAACAAAGGGCGCTGCGATGACGAAAACGAATGAAGGCCGTTTCTTTGAGGATTACGCGGTCGGGCAGGTGATCCGCCATGCGGTCCCGCGCACGGTGTCGGGCGGAGAGCGGGCGCTGTATCACGCGCTTTATCCGGCACGGCATGCGCTCTATTCGTCGGACATGTTTGCGCAAAGCTGTGGTCTGCCGTCGTCGCCGATTGACGATCTTGCGGCGTTCCATGTGGTGTTCGGCAAGACGGTGCCGGATGTGTCGCTGAACGCGGTTGCGAACCTCGGCTATGCCGAGGGGCGCTGGCTAACCCCGGTCTATGCGGGCGACACGTTGCGGTCGGAATCCGAGGTGATCGGGTTGAAGCAGAACTCCAACGGCAAGACTGGTGTGGTTTGGGTGCGGACGCGGGGTCTGAACCAGAACGACCAGTTGGTCATGGAGTATGTGCGCTGGGTCATGGTGCGCAAGCGGGACGCGGATGCAGCGGCGCCTGAAATTGTGGTCCCAGAGTTGAAGCCGGTATTGGCGGTTGAGGACTTGGCCATCCCGCGCGGGTTGGACTTTACAAACTACGATTTCGAACTGGCTGGTGAGCCGCATCGCTGGGGCGACTATGCCATCGGCGAAAAGATCGACCATGTGGATGGTGTGACCATTGAGGAAGCCGAGCACATGATGGCGACGCGGTTTTGGCAGAACACCGCCAAAGTGCATTTCGACGCCACGTTCCGGCCCGATGGGCAGCGGCTCATTTATGGTGGGCATGTCATCAGCATGGCGCGGGCGCTTTCGTTCAATGGTCTGGCGAATGCGCAGATGATCGTTGGCCTGAACGGTGGGGCGCATGCGAACCCGTGTTTCAGCGGGACAACTGTGCGCGCATGGTCCGAGGTGCTGGATAAGGCCGAAGCAGATGCCCCCGGTGTAGGCGCGGTCCGGTTGCGGCTGGTGGCGACGTCGGCGGGTGGGTCAATGGAGTTGAAGGGCGAGGACGGTAAGTACCTTCCACATGTCTTGCTTGATCTGGATTACTGGGCTTTGATGCCTGTGTGAGATACGCGCTTACCTTGCTGGCTGTCGGATTGCCCGGCAGTCTGTTGGCCGACGAGGCAGAGGATGCCTTTGTCGAAGCGAACATCCTTGGAATTTTTTATCACGAACTGGGCCATGCCCTGATTGACGTGATGCAGATGCCGGTCTTTGGGCAGGAGGAAGACGCCGCCGATGTGGCGTCAATCCTGTTGATCGATCATCTGTTCGAGCCAGAGTCGGCGTTGGACATGGCTTATGACGTGGCCAATGGGTTCTGGGCTGAAGCGGTGGCGAACGCCGAATATCCTGTACCCTATTGGGATACGCACGGCCCGGACGAGCAACGGTTCTACAACACGGTGTGCCTTTTCTACGGTGGCGACCCTGACACCCGGGATGACTTTGCCGAAGACATGGAACTGCCCGAGGAACGGGCGGAATATTGTGTCGAAGAATACGAACTGGCAGCCGATAGCTGGGGCGCGGTCTTTGACGAGTTGTACGACGGCGGTGAGCCAATGCAGTTCACGGCCGAAGTCGAGGAAAGCTTTACCGCCGGACTTATCGAAGCCGAGGTTGAGGCGCTAAATTCGGATTTCGGGTTCCCGAGCGCGGTACAAGTGATCACGGGCGAGTGTGGTGAAGCCAACGCATTTTACGACCCGTCGGATCAGTCCATCATCATGTGCGAAGAGTTCGAACATCATCTTAGACTGCTCTACGGGATGCTGCAAAACTGAGGCCTGTGTCATTTCGCTGATGCTGCGCGCACGGGTGAGCAGGAACTGCGATCGTTTCAGGCGACTCGTTCCCAACAGTCCAAAGGCCGTTCCGGCGTGACGACTTGCTGCGCAAAAGTTGCAATTCCTTGCTCCTTGGAGCATTTGTGATCACAGTTTTTACACGTGTGATCACATATTCCAATAAATCTGGCCTGTTGCGCCAAAAAACCGCGCCTACAGGCCGTTCGTCGGCGTGACACAGCCAACAAAAGCAATAAAAAGGCTTTCAGGAACCGGAAAGGACTCAGATCATGGCTGACGTCAATCGGGGCAATCGACCCCTGTCACCACACCTGCAAGTTTATCGCCCCCAACTTACTTCAATGACGTCGATCCTCACACGGATCACGGGCAACGCTTTGATCGTTGCGGCGCTGATGATTGTCTGGTGGCTGCTCGCGGCCTCGACAGGGCCGGAATATTTCGCCTTCGCCAATGGCTTTGTGACAAGCTGGTTCGGCGATCTGGTGATGTTCCTGTCGCTCTGGGCGCTGTGGTATCACTCGCTGGCGGGTATCAGGCATTTAATCTGGGACAATGCCAAGATGCTTGAAATCGACAAGGCCGAGATGCTGGGCTGGATGGTGATCATCGGCTCTGGTGTCCTGACTGTCTTTTCTGTCGTAGTTCTTTGGTAAAGGGGGCGCATCATGGCTTTTCTGACTGACCGCAAACGCGCCACAGGATGGGGCGCTGCAAAATCCGGGACCGAGCATTTCTGGGCGATGAAGAAATCGTCTGTTGCGCTGCTCGTTCTTATCCCGTTCTTCGTCTTTACCTTTGGGGGCATCCTTGGGTCGTCCTTTGAAGAGGTTCAGGCCTACTATGCCCGCCCATTCCCGGCGATTATTGCGGCTTTGACCCTCATTGTGGGCTTCAAACACTTCAATGATGGTTTTCAGGTTCTGATTGAAGACTACGTGCACGGTATCTGGGAGAAGATCCTGATCCTTGGCATGACCTGCATCAGCTACGGCGCGGCTGCCGTTGGCGTCTTTGCAATCGCCAAAATGGCCCTTTGAGACACGGAGATTCCAGCAACATGGCTGAATACGAATACGAGACGCATGAATATGACGTCGTGGTCGTCGGCGCAGGCGGCGCAGGTTTGCGCGCCACGCTCGGCATGGCCGAGCAAGGGTTGCGCACGGCGTGTGTGACCAAGGTCTTTCCGACACGTTCGCACACGGTTGCGGCGCAGGGCGGCATTGCCGCTTCGCTGTCCAACATGGGCCCGGACCATTGGCAGTGGCACATGTACGATACCGTGAAGGGGTCGGACTGGCTGGGTGACACGGACGCAATGGAATACCTTGCCCGTGAAGCGCCCAAAGCGGTTTACGAGCTTGAGCATTACGGCGTGCCGTTCTCGCGGACCGAGGAAGGCAAGATCTACCAGCGTCCGTTTGGCGGTCACACCACCGAGTTCGGTGAAGGCCCGCCAGTGCAGCGCACCTGTGCGGCCGCTGACCGGACCGGTCACGCGATCCTGCACACGCTTTATGGGCAATCGCTTAAGAACAATGCCGAGTTCTACATCGAATATTTTGCCATCGATCTGATCATGTCGGACGATGGTGCTTGCACAGGTGTTGTCTGCTGGAAGCTGGACGATGGCACGATGCATGTCTTCAACGCCAAGATGGTGGTGCTGGCGACGGGTGGTTATGGCCGGGCCTATTTCAGCGCGACATCGGCTCATACCTGCACCGGCGACGGTGGCGGGATGGTGGCGCGCGCGGGTCTGCCGCTTCAGGATATGGAATTCGTGCAGTTCCACCCGACGGGTATCTATGGCTCGGGCTGTCTGATCACCGAGGGCGCACGTGGGGAAGGTGGATACCTGACCAACTCCGAAGGCGAGCGTTTCATGGAGCGCTATGCGCCGAACTATAAAGACCTCGCACCGCGTGACTATGTCAGCCGGTCGATGACGATGGAAATTCGCGAGGGTCGCGGCGTGGGTGACGAGGGGGATCATATCCACCTGAATCTGTCGCACCTGCCGAAAGAGGCTTTGGCGGAACGTTTGCCGGGTATTTCGGAAAGCGCCAAAATTTTCGCTGGTGTTGACGTGACCAAGGAACCGATCCCGGTTCTGCCGACGGTGCACTATAACATGGGCGGCATCCCGACGAACTATTGGGGTGAGGTGCTGAACCCGACTGCCAAGGACCCGAACGCCGTTGTTCCCGGCCTGATGGCCGTGGGCGAGGCGGGTTGTGCGTCTGTGCACGGCGCGAACCGTTTGGGCTCCAACTCGCTGATTGACCTTGTGGTGTTTGGCCGTGCCGCTGCGATCCGCGCGGGCAAGGTTGTGGACCGCGAAAGCGCTGTGCCGTCGACCAACACCGCGTCTGTGGACAAGGCGTTTGATCGCTTTGACGGGCTGCGCAATGCCAAGGGTTCGATCCCGACCGCCGATCTGCGGCTTGAGATGCAGAAGACGATGCAGGCCGATGCTGCGGTATTCCGTACGTCCAAGACGATGAAAGAAGGTCTTGATAAGATGGTCGCGATTGCGGGCAAGTTGGATGACATCCAAGTCACGGACCGCAGCCTTGTCTGGAACAGCGACCTGATGGAGACGCTGGAACTCACCAACCTGATGCCCAACGCGCTGGCGACGATTGCCGGGGCCGAGGCGCGCAAGGAAAGCCGTGGTGCGCATGCGCACGAGGACTTCACCACGCGCGACGACGAAAAGTGGCGTGTCCACACCATTGCACGGGTCGAGGGCAACAAGACCGACCTGACCTACCGTCCGGTGGTGAAAGACCCGCTGACGACGGAACAGCAGGGCGGGATTTCGCTTGAGAAGATCAAGCCGAAAGAACGGACGTTCTGATGCGTTTCGCATTCGCCGCGTGTCTGGTTCTGGCGGGCTGTTCCGTACAGCAGCAGGACCAGCTTG
>JANSYF010000030.1 GCA_024742575.1 Paracoccaceae bacterium
CTCAAGTTCCGCGCTCATTTCCGGTGCGGCAACGTCGTTAGTTGTCATGGCCAACTTTCCCCCCTATTCATGCTGCCATGCAGAATACAGTCGCCTGCGGTGGGAGGCAAAGCGACGAATTGGCCCGGTTGCCGGGTTAAGTTTAAGGAGACGCCTCTATGCGCTACATGATGACCTACGATCTCATGGAAACGTTTCGCAATACAAATCAATGGCTTGGCGCAACAGCGCGCACTATGGCGTCCTATCCCGCCTGGGCAATGCTGCCCAACCCTGCCATGCAGTGGATGGCCGCTTGGGGTGAAGTGACCGAACGCACCTTCGAACGAATGGTCGCCAAACCCGACTGGGGGATTCGCACATTCACCCACGAAGACGGCAAGGATCACCTCGTCGAGGTTAAGACTATAGTCGAACGTCCCTTCGGTGACCTGATCCACTTTGATGTGGTCGGCCGCGAAGAACAGCCCCGCAAGATCCTGCTGGTGGCGCCGATGTCGGGTCACTATGCAACGCTCCTCCGTTCCACGGTGAAGTCCCTAATCGTGAACTGCGAAGTTTACGTGACAGACTGGCACAACGCCCGCGACATTCCCGTCAGCGCCGGTAAGTTCGACGTCGAGGATTACACCCTCTACTTGATGGAATTCATGCGCGAGCTGGGCCCCGACACAAACGTCGTCGCCGTGTGCCAGCCCGTGCCGTTGACGCTTGCCGCGACTGCGTACCTCGCGGAACTGGACCCGGACGCACAACCGCGAACGCTGACCCTGATCGGCGGCCCGGTTGACCCCGACGCAACCCCGACAGACGTGACCGACTTTGGCCGCCGCGCAACAATGGGCCAGCTCGAGGAAACCATGATCCAGCGCGTCGGCTTCAAATACCCGGGCGTGGGTCGCATGGTCTATCCCGGTCTGCTCCAACTGGCCTCATTCATCTCGATGAATGGCGAACGCCACGGCGACGCGTTCTCGAACCAGATCCAGAAAGTGATGCGCGGCGACGCGTCGGATCATGATGCACACAACCGCTTCTATGATGAATATCTGGCGGTGATGGATATGCCGGCCGAGTTTTATCTCTCAACCGTCGAACGCATCTTCAAGAATCGCGAAATTGCCAAAAACGATTTTGTCGTTGCCGGTCACAAGGTCGATTTCGGGGCCATCACCAAGGTTGCCGTAAAAACAGTCGAGGGCGAGAAAGACGATATCTCTGCGCCCGGCCAATGTCTCGCAGCCCTGAACCTTTGTACCGGCCTGCCAGACGACATGAAGGCCAGCCACGTCGAACCAGGTGCTGGCCACTACGGCATTTTCGCTGGCAAAAGCTGGCGCAACAACATCCGGCCAGTGGTACTCGATTTCATCGACAGCAATGCGGGCGGTCGCGCAAAGACGAAAAAAGCGAAACCGGCGAACACCAACGCTGCTTGAACAAAAACGAGGCTGATCAAATGATCAGCCTCGTTTGCCTTCGACCCTAGGGCTGACTTGGTTCATACATCCTAAACATTTTATTTGGGCGAGTGATCAATCCAATGGGCTCTTTCGAACGCTACCTATCGCTCTGGATCGCTCTGGCCATGGTTGCAGGTATCGCACTTGGCATCGTTGCGCCTTGGCTGGTGAATGGGATCGCAGCTGCAGAAGTTGCCAGCGTGAACCTTGTTGTGGCCGTTTTGATCTGGGCCATGGTCTATCCGATGATGGTCGGCGTAGACCCGGCCAGCCTGAGCGGCGTCTTCAAACAACCCAAAGGTCTGGCGATCACACTGGTCGTCAATTGGTTGATAAAGCCCTTCACGATGGCCGCATTGGGCGTACTGTTCTTTGAGGTTGTCTTCGCCGATCTGATCGCGCCAGAGGATGCGCAGCAATATATTGCGGGTCTGATCCTTTTGGGCGCAGCCCCCTGCACGGCCATGGTGTTCGTCTGGTCTCAACTGACGCGCGGCGATGAAAGCTATACTCTACTGCAGGTGTCGGTAAACGACGTGGTGATGGTCTTTGCCTTCGCGCCCATCGTTGCCTTCCTACTTGGCGTCACTGACATTGTGGTGCCGTGGCAAACGCTTGTTCTTTCAGTTCTTCTGTTCGTGGCTTTACCGCTGGCCGCAGGACTATTCACCCGCATGCGCTTGGGTGATGAGACGCGGATCGCGGCCTTTCAAACTGCGGTCAAACCGTGGTCCATTGTCGGTTTGATTGCGACCGTCGTAATTCTTTTCGGTCTTCAAGGGCAGGTGATCCTAGACAGACCTGTTGTCATTGCGATGATCGCGGTCCCAATCCTTTTGCAATCCTACGGCATTTTCGCCTTGGCCTACGCCGCCGCTTACGCGCTTAAAGTGCCCCACCGCATCGCCGCACCTTGTGCGCTGATCGGCACGTCGAACTTTTTCGAACTCGCGGTCGCCGTCGCGATCAGCCTGTTTGGATTAAACTCAGGCGCTGCATTGGCCACCGTTGTCGGGGTCCTTGTCGAAGTCCCGGTTATGCTGTCACTTGTGGCGTTCGCCAATCGAACGAAATCGCGCTTCACCTGACCACAGTCGTTCAGGATTGAACCCGCGATAGACACAGAATGATCAGCCGACAGCCTATCTTTCAGCAGACCAAATCATGTCAATAAGCCTTTGCGTGCCTTGGCTGAACTCCAACGGACAGGGATACGCCGCCTCCGCCCGCACCGCAGCGCCAAACGCTTCGACCTGCCGCACATACTGGTTCACCCCCGGATAGCGACATACCTCAATCGGCCCCGATTTGCGCATCAGCCGAACCTCGGCATCGCCATAGCCCAGCGGGTTGAACGGCACAGGCACTTCGATCACGCCTTCAGTGCCCTGAAAGGTCACCGATTGATAGCGCAGCATCCGCATCGACGTAAGCGATGTCAGCGTGAACCCATCGAACTGAACCATCGCTTCGGCCCGAACCTCGACACCGTTCTCACGCCGAATATCCGCAAACAGCACCGACGTAGGCTCCTGCCCGGTCACATACCGCGTACAGCCCAGCGTATAGACCCCGATATCCGGCAGGCTACCGCCACCGGTTGCCACTGCGTTGCGAATATTCCCCGGATCACTGGAATTGTCATAGGTAAAGGTCGCATTGACCCGCCTCAAATCGCCGATTGCCCCACCTTGTACCCAGTCTCGCACCTGCTGCCATTGCGGGTGATGCACAATCATATAGGCCTCGGCCGCCACCAACCCGGTCTGATCCCTCAAGTCGATCAACCCGTCAATCTGATCGGCCTGCATGGCAATCGGCTTTTCGCACAACACATGTTTACCGGCCTCAAGCGCCCGTCGCGTCCAATCCACATGCAATGAATTGGGCAGCGGGATATAGATCGCATCCACATCGGGATCGGCCAGTACCGCCTCATAGCTGTCAACCACCCGCAACGCGCCATCCATCGCCTGAAAGGGCGCGGCCTTAGACGGGTCGGATGTCGCCAACACCGCCAAACGCGAATGACGTGCTGCATGAATCGCCGGGGCCATCTGCTCACGCGCGAATTTCGCTGCCCCTAGAATTCCCCATCGCAATTCTGTCATGCCGGAACCTTCCTGTCTGTTTGCCCCGGCCTAACATGAAAAAACGCCGGGCGCAGGCCCGGCGTTTCAAATCTTGATCCATTCAGATCGCTTACATCACGGCCATCAGGCCTTGTTCCTTGGCAAGATCGCGCATCCGTTTCTGCAATTTCTCGAACGCGCGCACTTCGATCTGACGAATACGCTCTCGGCTCACGTCATACTGGCCCGACAAATCTTCAAGGGTGACCGGCTTTTCCGACAGGCGTCGCTGGGTCAGAATGTCCTTCTCGCGGTCATTCAAAACATCCATCGCCTGCACCAACATCGCCCGGCGCGCTTCAAGCTCGTCACGTTCTTCGTAATCGCCAGCCTGATCCGCACTCTCATCCTCAAGCCAGTCTTGCCACTGCATCGTGCCTTCGCCTTCGGACCCGACCGTCGCATTCAACGACGCGTCGCCCCCGGACAGACGCCGATTCATCGAAATGACTTCGTCTTCGTTGACGCCGAGATCATGCGCGATTTTGGCCACGTGCTCGGGCCGCAGATCGCCATCTTCCAGCGCACCGATGCGCGACTTCGCTTTACGAAGGTTGAAGAACAGCTTTTTCTGCGCGCTTGTCGTGCCCAGCTTCACCAAGGACCAGGACCGCAGGATATATTCCTGAATCGACGCACGGATCCACCACATTGCGTAGGTTGCCAGACGGAAACCCTTTTCGGGATCAAACCGTTTGACCGCCTGCATGAGACCAACATTCGCCTCGGAAATCACTTCGGCCTGCGGCAATCCGTAACCGCGGTAGCCCATGGCGATTTTAGCGGCAAGTCGCAGGTGACTCGTGACCATCTGGTGCGCGGCCTGCGTGTCCTCCTGCTCGACCCAGCGCTTGGCAAGCATGTATTCTTCTTCCGGTTCCAGAAGCGGAAACTTCCGAATTTCCTGCAAGTAACGGCTTAGTCCAGCTTCCGGTGACGGGGCCGGGAGATTCGCATAGTTGGCCATACCCTTGTCCCTCCAATGTTTACGGGCTTAACATCCAATTTGGGAAGCAACCCGAAAATTTCAAGTATCTGCGTTTCGTTAAATCTAATTTAACGCACACCGACCCAGTTGTAAGTGGCGTGTCAGTGCGCTCACGCACATGGGACCATTGTTTCAGCCACGCAAACTTGTGATCAGGTGTTCCATGTCCTCGGGTAACGCGGCTTCAAAGCGGATGGTTTCACCACTCACCGGATGCTCAAACCCAAGCACGGCCGCATGCAGCGCCTGACGGTCAAACCCTGCCAAAAGTGCCATCGCCGCATCGGGCAAAGCCCCCTTGGCGACTTTGCGCCGCCCACCATAAACCGGATCGCCGATCAAGCCGTGTCCGGCATGCGCCATATGCACCCGGATTTGATGGGTCCGTCCGGTTTCCAGTCGACACTCCACTAGCGACACCTGCGCTGGTGTGCCGAACACCTCCAACACCCGCGCCCGCGTAATCGCGTGTTTACCTTGACCAAAGAACACTGCCTGCCGCTGCCGGTCGGTCTTGTGCCGTGCAAGATCACTGGTGATTTTGATCACCGCCCCCGGCTCAATCGACACACCACGTACGCCGCGCAACCGCGGATCGCCCGGGTCGGGATGGCCATGCACCAACGCTTGATACAGCCGCTCCACAGTATGCGCAGCAAACTGATCCGCCAGCCCGTGATGCGCACGGTCCGATTTGGCAATCACCAATAACCCGCTGGTATCCTTGTCGATCCGGTGCACGATACCGGGCCGCCCAACGCCGCCCACCCCCGACAGCTTACCGCCGAAATGATGCAACAGTGCATTGACCAAGGTGCCAGACGGCGTGCCGGGTGCGGGATGCACAACCATGCCAGCAGGTTTCATGACCACGATCAGGTCGTCATCTTCGAACCGCACATCCAGAGGCAGATCTTCTGCTTCGATATGGCTTTCTGTGACTTCGGGCAGAGCAATCTCGATCACGTCGCCCTCGGCCACGCTTGTCTTGGGGTTCGTCACCACCGCGCCCGCGTGCCGCACGGCACCTTGGTCGATCAGCTTGGCCAGCCGTGTCCGCGACAGCGCCGCATCCTCTGGCACGTCGCGCGCCAAGGCCTTATCAAGGCGCGGCGGCGGCTCGGCCCCGATGGTCACGCGCAAGATGGAGTCAGACATGGACAACGCCCCCGAAGATCAGGCCCCCGAACCGGCCAACCTGCGATTCCTGCGGCGGCTGGTGACGGTGCTGACCGCTACTATGATCGCGGGGGTCATACTCATCGTGGCGCTGATTGTCATCCGTTACAATCAAAGTGCCACACCCCTGCCCGACAAAATCACCCTACCCGGCGGTACAACCGCAACCGCATTCACCCAAGCGCGCAATTGGTACGCCGTGGTGACCGAAGACGATCAAATCCTGATCTTCGCCCGCGACACAGGCCGCCTGCTCCAAACCATCAACATCGAAACAGAGTGAGGATGGTACCGACACCCCGGCTCGAACGGGGGACCTCTTGATCCACAATCAAGCGCTCTAACCTACTGAGCTATGTCGGCACTGAGGGGCGAAATAACGGGACGGTCCGGCCTTTGCAAGACCCATCTGCCGCTAGAATGTGACTTCCCACGCCTGTTCCACCAGATCAACGCCAAAGCTGTGCACCGACTTGGAAGATGAACACTTCCAGCCGTTCGCCTGGTACAGTGCGCAGGCCACTTGGTGGCTTTCATGCGTCCAAAGCTGCATCTTTGCATAGCCACGTTTCCGCGCGAATCCCATGCAGGTGTTCAGCATCTGTCTGCCCACGCCAATGCCCCGCGCTTCGGGCGACAAAAGAAACAAACGCAGCTTGGCCGTTCGGTCGTCCAGCCTGACGCAAAATATGCTGCCCAAACGCGCTCCATCGCTCGTCGCAACCCATCCGCGTTCACAAATCGGGTCGTGCCCTGCCTCAAAATCCCGCAGGATTGTCGCCACCAGCGGTGCAAATGTGTCGTCGAAACCTTCTGCTTCGGCATAAAGGCGACCGTGCAAATCGACCAACCAATCGAAATCGTCCGGACCATAATGGCGTAGTGTAATACCTTCAGGCATGACGACACTCTGCCCCCGCTCTGTCTTGCAAAACAAGCCCCCCGGCGCTATGGCCCGTGTCCTGACCTTCAATCCCGCCGGAGACCTGTCATGGGCATCAACACCGAACGCGACATCGAAGCCAACCTGCAAATCGGCCCGACCGATGTGGGCATGGTGCGCCTGTTCGTGCTGGCAGACGGCCTTGAAATCCCGATGGACTTCTCCCCCGAAGAGGCCGACGAGATTGCCGAGGAAATCCGCCTCGCTGCTACAGCAGCCCGCAAGGTTAAACCAAAGCGCTAATCCGTCGCCAGCGTCACTAGGCCCAAGCGTTTAGCTGTGCGTCTGGATCGCGCAATGCATGCAATCGCCGTGCTGCGTGCTGCGCGAATTTGCGGATCAGTTTGTTCCTACGCGCTGCCGCCAGCTTGTCGTCAGGTGCCATGCGCACGATTTCCGCGTCATAGCCATCTGCTATAATCAAACCGGTTTTGACCGGTAGCAGTTCGGATGGAAACTCCAGATCGACCGCCCAGAAATATCGGTCACACCAGTCAAGATAGCCCTCCCACTTCTGATCCGACTGGAAATCCGCCCGAGAAGATTTGCATTCGACGATCCAGATCTCGCCTTTTGGCCCTAACGCCATCACATCGACCCGAAGACCGCGATCCGGCACGAATTCTTCGATCACCGAAAACCCGTGGCTGGCAAGGTGGCGACACACCCCGCGCGCCAGAACTTGTCCGGGCTGCAAATCGGCACCTGTGCCGATACGCTGATCAGGTAAGAAAGTCATACCCAACACACATGAACAAAGTGTGAACAAAAATCAAGAGATCTGCGCGCCTGACCCGAAATACCCCTTGCCAGAACCCTGTATCGCGCCTACCTCACCAACAGGCGGGTTTCTACGCTTCTCGTGACAGGTTGCATTCCGGTGGCCTTAAGCAATTCCGAGGGAGTTGGCTCTGTCCGGGCCCTGGTCCGGTTACCCGACGCCCACCTGTATATACAGGTCCTCGGGAATGAGAGAACCGCACGGTTGCCGTGGTTCCCGCCGCTTATCTTCTTGATATCTGACGATTTTGCCCGCGCGGCGCATGCGCTTCAACGCGGATTGGGGTCAATCCAACAGGCATACCACGATGATCATCATCGTCGTCATCCTCATCGTCGTATTTCATCAGCATGATGGAAATACCGAACTGCACACCAGCAAAGACGATACCGTTGAACAGCCACAGTAAAAACACCGCCAACAGACCGACATCAGTGTGCGTCACCAAATGCCACAGGTTTACGATGTTGAAATAAAGCAGCAGCGCGACGAACACTGCCGACAAAGCGAACCCGATGACCGTTTGGCGGATATACATCTTGATCAAGTCGGGCATATGCCACCTCATTGCTTAGTGCAAAATGTAGGACGATTGAGCGATAGATCAAAGCGTCCAATCCGCGCAGTCGCAGCTTAGAACGCCTCCGGCTGGGCCTCGCGCGCCATGTGATCCAAGACAGCATTGACGAATTGCGGTTCCTTGCCCTCGGGAAAGAATGCGCGCGCCACATCGACATATTCGTTGATAATGACCTTCGGCGGCGTTTCCGTCGCAACAAGCTCAGCGCCAGCCGCGCGGAAAAGTGCCCGTAGCGTCGGGTCGATCCGCGCGATGGGCCATTTTGCAACCAATCCGCGGTCCGTCATCTGGTCAATCTTGGCCTGCCAATTGACCGCCTCTTCCGTGATCCGGCGGAACAAGTCCACATCGCCTTCCACAAGATCTTCACCATCTTGCTGCGCCAACCCGAACCGATGATCAAGGAACTCCAACGCCACGGTGTCAACCGACTGGCCGGATTGCTCCATCTGGAACAGCGCCTGCACAGCGTATAATCGCGATGCAGACCGTTTCTGGCGTTTCTCATCCACCTTTTTTGGCGGCTTGGCAGCGTTGCTCATGCGATGTTCGGGTCCTTGGTGCCACCAGCGATCTGGTACTCGTCCTTGGCAGGGACAAATCCCACCCCCTTGCGGGCAGAGCCCCATTTACGGCTGAGAGCGATCAGGTGCAAGGCAGCTGCCGCCGCCCCGCCGCCTTTGTTCTGACCATCCGCCTGCGCCCGCGCTTCGGCTTGTGCCATGTTCTCGACCGTCAGGATGCCATTGCCAATGCACAGCCCCTGCAGCCCAAGCAAGGTCAACCCACGCGAACTGTCATTGCACACGGTGTCATAGTGCGTGGTCTCACCCCGAATGATGCAACCTAGCGCGACATAGCCATCAAAATTCGACATCCGTTCTGCAATGCCAATCGCCGTCGGAACCTCCAACGCGCCCGGAACTTCGACCAATTCATGTGTGCCGCCACACGCCTCAATCTCGGCCCGCGCCCCAGCGATCAGCTGATCCGCGATATCCTTGTAATAGGGTGCAACCACTATCAAAAGCTTAACGGGCTTGTCGAATGTCGGTCGCGCCAGTGTGTAGTGTTCAACAGATGCGGCCATCAGCCCAACTCCGAAATTTTGCGTGTTCCAACGATTTCAAGGCCATAGGCGTCCAAACCGACAACTTTGGGCGTCGGTGAATTCGTCAGCAGCGTCAGTTTCGACAGACCCAGCGACGACAGAATTTGCGCGCCCAACCCGTATTGCCGAAGCGTTTTGGGCGACACATCGTCCCCCACATCCAACTTCATCGACGTATCGCGTAACAGAACCACAACGCCCCGTCCTTCGTCGGCGACCGCCTGCATTGCGTGCTGGAATTCATCTGCTCGGCCCCGTGGCCCTGTGCCGACCACGTCCAGCATCGGATCCATCGCATGCATCCGAACCAGTACCGGGTCATTCCCCGACAAATCACCCTTGGTCAGCACGATATGTTCGTCACCATGTGTTTCGTCGGTGTAGATCCGCATCTGCCATTCGCCGCCGAATTCGGACGTGATGGTCTCTTCCTTGCGCACGCGGACTAGATTGTCGTTGCGACGGCGATAGGCAATCAGATCGCTGATTGTCCCGATCTTCAAACCGTGCAGCTGCGCGAACGCTACAAGTTCCGGCAAACGGGACATCGACCCGTCTTCGTTCATGATCTCGCAGATTACACCCGCCGCGTTTAGCCCCGCCAGACGTGACACGTCGACCGCCGCTTCGGTATGGCCCGCGCGCACAAGCACGCCGCCATCCTTGGCCCGCAACGGGAACACATGCCCCGGTGTCGCAATGTCCTGCGCGCCCTTTGTGCCGTCGATGGCCACGGACACAGTCCGCGCCCGGTCGGCCGCCGAGATGCCTGTGGTCACCCCTTCACGGGCTTCAATAGACACGGTGAACGCGGTTTCATGCCGCGATGAGTTGTTGGTCGACATAAGCTGAAGACCCAACTCCTCGATTCGCTTCGACGTCATCGCAAGGCAGATCAGCCCGCGCCCATGGGTCGCCATGAAGTTGATCACATCCGGCGTCGCCCATTGTGCGGGAATCACCAGATCGCCTTCATTCTCGCGATCCTCATGATCGACAAGAATGAACATCTTACCGTTGCGCGCATCTTCTATGATCTCTTCCACCGAAGAGATGGCGTCTTTCCAGTTCTCTTCGACCGGACCGGGGGTTTCAAATGTTGTCACGCGGACCTCCGTCATTGCCCTTGGGCACTTAAAACACAGCGCTGCAATTGACCAGTAGAACGTCCCGTACTGTCGAAACGTATGGTGCGACACAACTACCTGTACGGTTTGCGTCAAATTAAGCCCAAATCGACGAAACCGCTCTCAAAACCAGAGTTTTCGCGCCGAACGGACGTAACAGACACCCGAATTGTGCGGATCAGTCGAAAATGTCCTCGATCACGTCGAATGCTTCTTCGAAGAATCGCCGCGTTAGAGTTTTACGCTTCTTCTGCTTTTTCTTCTTCGAAGGCTTTGCATCTCGATCCCATGCCGGGAATGGGGCTGGGGCTGTTTTTGGTTTGCTCGCGTGCCGATGCTGCGTCGCAATCGGCTTTTCCAACGCCCCAGTGCGCAGCATCTTCATGTCGTGCAGCGGCGCACCACAAGCCGAGCAACTTAACTCGTGCCGGGTTTCACCCTTTAAAACAAGGGCCGCACGGGTGCCGCAATAACAACAAGTGGCGATTTTCGTTCCATGGGGCATGGCGTCTCCTTCGTCAGGAATATTGGCACGCCATCCCCTGACCGCAAGTTCACGCCCGTGCGGCGTAAAGTGCCACCGCTGCCGCGTTTGACACGTTGAGCGATCCAAAACCGTGTGCGAAAGGGATTTTTACCAACGCATCACAGGTGTCTTTCGTCTTGGGCCGCAACCCCGGCCCTTCGGCACCAAGCACCAGCGCAATGGGTCTATCACGGACCGGAGCGATCGCGTCATCTATCGTTTGCTCGGCTTCGCCGTCCAGACCAAAAATCACGTAACCCATTGATCTCAAACGTTCCATGGACTCTGCAAGGTTACGTTCCCGCAGATAGGGTTGACGTTCCAGCGCCCCCGAAGCTGTCTTGGCCAAAGCCCCTGTTTCCGGCGCTGAATGGTGCAACGTGCCAATGACAGCGGATGCGCCGAACACTTCGGCCGATCGAAGAATCGCCCCCACATTGTGCGGATCGGTCACCCGGTCGAGCATGACAATACGCGGAGGCCCTTCGCCTGCGCCAAGTGCCACATCTTCCAACCGCCCCCAATTGAGCGGCTTCACTTCAAGCGCCGCCCCTTGGTGCACGGATTGCGGGTCAATTGGCGCTGTGAACTTGCGCGGATCACTCATTTCCGGTTCGATTCCAGCGGCTTCTATGGCATCAACCAACTTGTCCATCGCATTGCGCGTCACCACCAACCGCAACCTTTCGCGGTTTGGATTGACCAGCGCGTCGCGCACGGCATGTAATCCGAACAGCCACACCGTCTCAGCCGCAGCCGCTTTCTTGGACTGTTCTTTGGCCACCACCCATTTCGGTTTTTTGACCATGACAGCCCCTTCCTTGTTGCGGTTTTTGTACGTGTCGCTTGATGGGATTTTCCTGTTGACGCCGCAAGGGGGCAATTGTAATCACCCGCTCACGCCAAGGGCAGGGCCTTTGGTTAAGTGGGCGACAGGCCGCAAGGTGTGGCAGGGGACTGTAACTCCCTCGCGGAGACGCACGCCTGGTTCGATTCCAGGGTCGCCCACCACTTTTCCTTTCAAGAATGATGTAAAGTGGTGGTGCAACTACGCTCCGCAAGCATTTGACTTTGATTGATTTCGCATTCTTAATCCTTGCATGATCGAAATCGACACGCTCCGCACCAAGGCCCGCCTTTTATACGATGCTGCTGTCACCGCAGCTGATCCGGCAAGCGCTGTAAGGCGCGGTTTGGCCCAATCTCCTTTGCCCGCACAAAAGCCGGGCGGACGGACCTTTTTGATCGCTATTGGCAAAGCCGCCCCGGCAATGTTGGGCGAAGCTATGACGGCTATACCCAACGCCCACGTTGCCATTGCCGTCACCCATCACGAAAATGACACCTCGGTAAAAGGCGCTGAACTTCTGCGCGCCGGACACCCAGTTCCCGACGAAGCTGGCGCTCGTGCCGCCCAGCGCGTCATTAAAGTCTTGGCCGATGCAACGGAAAACGACCGTGTGGTCGCCCTGATCTCTGGTGGCGGCTCTGCTTTGTTGCCAGCGCCCCCACCGGGTGTCAGCCTGACCGACAAGGCGCGGCTGAACGATCTGCTCCTGTCTGCCGGGCTCGACATCGTACAGATGAACCTCGTACGCCAACAGGTGAGCCTGCTCAAAGGCGGCGGTTTTGTGCGGTACGCCGCTCCGGCCGCCGTCACTGCCTATCTGCTCTCTGACGTGATCGGCGATGATCTGCGTGCCATTGCCTCTGGCCCAACGGTCAGCCCCATCGGAACGGCCACAGACGCCATTGAAACGCTCATGTCCGCCGGAATCTGGGACGCAACACCGGCTTCGATTCGCACCCATCTCGAAAGGGCGCAGCACGAAACGTCCTCGACCTTGCCCGAAGTCAGCAACACGCTTGTCGGATCGAACCGTTTGTCGCTCGAGGCAATGCTGGACGAGGCGCAAAACATCGGCCTCAACGCCCGCATCGTCAGTGATGCACTGATCGGCGATGTTGGCGACGCGGCACAAGAGGTCCTGTCCGAACTTATCGCCCGTCCCGAACCCACGGCGCTGCTGTTTGGTGGCGAAACCACAGTGAGACTTAGTGGAACCGGGCGCGGCGGGCGCAATCAGGAACTTGCCCTGCGTGTTGCAGCTCAAGCGCCTGAAATCACGGCCGATTGGGTGTTTCTATCCGGCGGCACCGATGGCCGCGATGGCCCGACCGATGCTGCAGGCGGTTTGGTCGATGCAGGCACCCTGCCCCGGATCAAAGCCGCAGGTCAGGATGTGATCGCGCTTTTGGCGAACAATGACAGCTACGCAGCGCTTGCCGCGGCAGGCGACCTGCTGATGACCCACGCTACCGGCACCAATGTAGCCGACGTTCAGGTCTTGCTGATCGCGCCCTGACGCCCTTCAAACCGCCGCAAAGTCACACCCGCATCGCCCAAGGCACTGCGCACCGTGCGGGCAATCTGCACCGCCGTCGCGCCGTCGCCATGCAGACAGATCGTATCGACAGCCGCCGGGATATGTTTGCCGCTTTCGGTGATGATTGCACCCGCCTTGACCATGTCGACCATACGCTGCCCAGCCACATCCGCATCGTGAATGACCGCACCCGGCAGGCTTCGGTCCACCAGTGTTGCATCGTCATTATAAGCCCGATCCGCAAAGATTTCGCCCGCCCAACGACAGCCCAACGCCTCGACCGCATCTTGCTGCTGTGTCGCAGCCAACACCATGATGATGATATCCGGGTCCACGGACAGCGCCCCTTCGTAACACGCGGTCGCCATCGCCTCGTCCTCGGATGCCATGTTCGCCAGCGCTCCATGCAGCTTGAGATGGCGAACTTCACCGCCGACGGACCGCGCCATCGCCTGCGCTGCACCCAATTGATATCGCACGAGATTCCGAAGGGAAGCGTGGCTCAGGTGCATTCGCCGCCGCCCAAACCCCTGCAGGTCGGGAAAGCCGGGATGTGCGCCAATGCCCACGTTATTGGTCACGGCCAGACCCATCGTCTTCGACATCACGTCGGGGTCACCCGCGTGAAAGCCGCAAGCGACATTGGCCGAGGTGATCACCTCAAGCAGAGCAGCATCCGATCCCATGGGCCACGGCCCAAAGCTTTCCCCCATATCCGCGTTCAGATCGACATGCATGGCTCACTCCTTTTCGTCCGGGGCATCACCTGCCGTGACCCCACTGATCAATTGATAGCTTAACAGATCGCGGATCTGCGATGGGTCACGTACCAGCGGCACGCACAGCTTTGGCAACGCGCGCAGATGATCGCGCATCTTGCGTTCGGCCTCCAGCGCCTCATCCCGCGACACGAAACGGAACCGCAACGTCCCTCCTGACGGAGTCTGCACCGCGCGTGGCAAATCGGCAGGAATCACGGTCGCAATGCGCGGATAGCCCCCGGTCGTCTGGCTTTCGCGCAAAAGCAGATAGGGCGTGCCATCTCCCGTGATCTGGATATCGCCCGGCACAATCGATTCCGACAGAATGTTCAGCCCCGCGCTGGTGGCAAAACCGTCGCCTGCGGAATCAAGCCGCAAGCCCATCCGGTTCGCGCGGGCATCCCGCGCAAACGTGGTTTCGGTAAATCGGTCGCGCGTGGCCGGATCGAAAAAGGCGGTCTGAAAACTTTCGACCAATCGAAGCATGCCACCATCGAACCGACTGTCCTGCGGCAGACACAGCCCGACACCGCCGCGCGTATCCCCGCCCACGGGCAAACGATCCCCTGCTTGGACAACTGCGCCGATCCCCGCTGCCAGATGCGCGGATCGCGACCCAAGCCGTTGCGGCAGATCAAATCCACCCCCAACATGCAAATAGCCATAGCTGCCTGCGGTCGCGCCGCCGATGTCCAGCCGCGCACCGGCAGGCATGGCATGGGACGCATTCCAAACAAGCGGCGCGCCATCCAGTGTTACCCGCATCGGCGCTCCGGTCAGGGCAATGCGCAGCGGTTCCGTTGACTCGAACACGCCTCCCGACCCCGGCAATTCCAATACGGCGCAATCAACCGATTGCCCAAGCAAGGCTGCCCCTTCCGCCAACGCAAGCGGATCAGCGGCCCCTCCCCGCGACACGCCAAACGCGCGGTATCCGATGCGGCCTTGGTCCTGCACCGTAGCCCCCGGCGCGATGCGATGGACGATCAGCATGCGCGTCATCGGATCGCCTCGATCAACGCACCACCGTCGGGATCATCCTTGTGCCGCTCCAACACATCAGGGCTTGCCTGCACGAACTGAACCTCATCCCCCGGACGCAGAAAAAAGGGCGTGTCGCTGTCCTCGCGAAACAACTGCAACGCGGTTTGGCCGATATGCCGCCAGCCCGTGGGGTTGGCCACCGAGAACAGGACGAACTGCCGGATCGCCACCACCAAAGCGCCATCCGGCACAGCCTTGGTCAGCGCAGTCTGACGCGGGATGTTCCACGCCTCGGGCAAAAGGCCAAGATACGGCTGACCGGGGGCAAATCCGATGGTCTGCACCCGCACCCGCGCACCAGACAATTGAGCGATGGCGTCATCGACCGAAAGCCCCGCCGCCTGTGCCGCTTCTTCCAACTGTGGCGCAAGATCGGTGCCGTAGACCGTGGGCACCCTGATGAACCGCCGCCCCTCGGGCATGGGCGCTGCGTACCAATCCTGTTCGTCCAAAAGCGTGGTCAACTTGGCGGTCACGGCCTCAAGGCTCAAATGCAAAGGGTCAAATTGAACGAAGACCGACACCAACGACGGCGAACATTCCTCGACACCGTCGATTCCAGCGCGTGCGACCGCTGCGGCAAAAGCCAATGCCGCGCGATTGCCCAGTTCGGTCAGCGTATCGCCAAAGCTGACCAGAACACCGTTCAAACCCGCAGAGCGGATCACCGGATCAAAGGAAGGAGATGTCACGCTCGTCATGAACAAGCGGTACCACGCAGGTCGGCTGAGACAAGTCGTTAGTGCAGCTTATCCGTGGATGCCGCCACCTGTTCAGCCGCTTCGATCGCCGCTTCAATGTCTTCGGGGTCATCCGAGGGCACCGCGTAATTGCCATTTAGCCAGCGCGCCAGATCGACATCGGCGCAGCGTTTCGAACAGAATGGACGGGCCTCGGGGTTGGTCTCTTTGCCGCAGATGGGACAGCTCATGTCAGCACCTCGCTCAGGGAAAGTCGGTCACGTTTGCGTTGTAACTCAATATGCCCCAGAAGAGTCCACCCAACGAAAACGGTTTCCACGCTGTCCCGCTTCAAGGCGCTTCGCAGGGCGCTTTCGATCTGGCGGCGGTCTTTCTTGGCGGTGGGGGCGGGATCAATCACAATTTGTCCACCTAGTCCGCGCAACCGCAACTGGCGCGGCAGGTCTTTCACCGCAGCAAGGTTCGCCTTGAGACCCGCCGCCGGGCTGGTGTCACCGCCTGTATTCACGTCGACCGCCACAAGCGCGCGTGTAGGTTCAATTGCCATAGAGGCAGGACCACCCAGCGTCACATCACGGGCGTTCAACCCATCAATCACGTCAAGAATGCCGTGCCGTTCAAAACTGCCATCGGTGCTGTCGATCTCGGCCTTGTCCGTCCATTCGCGCCATGCCAGCAGATGCGGCCCGTCACCTTCGATTAGCGTTTCAGCGTCACCGGTGGCGTCCGCCATCACCTTGGCAGCCAAATCGGCCATTGCCGCGATATCGTCAGAAATCTCGTCCGCATCAGCACCTTCGCACGACGACCGCAGGATCAGGCCAAAATCGCCCTCGTCCATGATCTCATGCGCAACCGCCAAAAGCTCTTCGCGCGCGTCTTCGTCCTTGATCCGGCGCGATACGTTGATCCCCGGTGCATCCGGCGTGACGATGGCATAACGGCTTTTGAACAGCACCTTGTGCGTGACCGGAATCGCCTTTCCCGGCTCGGCATAGCCAGTGACCTGCACAAGCAATGTCTGACCGGGGGACAGGCCCTTGACCTGCCGAACAAAAGCCGACCCGTCGGGCGTGCGCAGGAACATCCCACCCTGACCCTTCATCGGGCGTTCGACAATGGCGCGATAGATCGTGCCGGGTGCGGGCTGATCGGTCTCAAAGAATAGGTCTTCGACCAGTCCATCTACCATCAGCGCTGCCGCTTCACGATCACCAATATGATCAAGCGCGATCAATCGACCCTTCATGCCGTACTCCCGTAAAGCGGATAACCTGCGGCCATGAGAAGGTTCGCAGTTTCGGCCAAAGGCAAGCCCACAACCGCGCTGAAGCTACCATTGATCCACGGCACAAAAGCGCCTGCAGGGCCTTGGATAGCATAGCCGCCCGCCTTGCCGCGCCAGTCTTCGCTGGCCAGATAGGCGTTCACCTCTGCATCGCTGAGTGACTTCATCTTCACCTGCGTGACCACGTCCCGTTCCCACAGCTTGTCACCCCGGCGCACGGCAACCGCCGTCACAACCCGGTGTCTGCGACCAGATAAGGCATACAGGAACTGCGCCGCTTCGGCGGCATCTTCAGGCTTGCCCAAAATGCGCCGTCCCAAAGCGACCGTGGTGTCCGCAGACAGAACGATCTCATCATCACTGGAAGGAATCGCCAAAGCCTTTTCGCGCGCAAGACGCACGCAATACGGACGCGGCAATTCACCGGGGCGAGGGTCTTCGTTGATATCGGGCGGGCGGATATCATCCGCCTCCACCCCGATCTGAGCCAAAAGCTCCCGCCGCCGGGGGCTGCCGGAGCCAAGGATCAGCTTCATGAATCGCTTACTTGAAGCGGTAGTTGATCCGACCCTTGGTCAGATCGTAGGGCGTCATTTCGACTTGCACCTTGTCGCCTGCAAGAACACGAATGCGGTTCTTGCGCATCTTGCCTGCCGTATGCGCGATAATCTCATGGCCGTTCTCAAGCTCGACCCGAAACGTCGCGTTAGGCAGGAGTTCCTTAACGACACCGGGAAATTCGAGCGTATCTTCCTTGGCCATGGTTTCTCCTTAACTAACCACCTCGTCCTAGTGCGAGGCGCGCTACTAAATGGGGCCAAACGGCCAATTTATCAAGGCCTATTCAACCCAGTTTCCGCGTTGCGGCAATCACGTCACGTCCCATCTGATCGTCCCAATGCCGCCGGTTGAGGACAACACCATCCGCACGCACATGGGCAATCTGCCCAAGATCGACATCTGCATAGGTCCAACCGGGCTGGTTCAGCACACCTTCCGCGATCACGCCCGTGGGCGGGAACCCGGTGTCGGGCGGTCCGAATATACCCCCCATGCCGGTATTTTCATCCACCGCTTCGGACCAGTCACATGCGCCAACCGTTGAGGACATGACGGCAACACACTGATTTTCCAACGCCCGCGCCATCGCTCCGATCCGCACCCGCGAATAGCCGGTCAATGCTTCGGTGCAGGACGGCACAAGGATCAGGTCCGCCTCTGCCATTGCACGACCCAGCAGCGGAAATTCGCTGTCATAACAGATCAGAATCCCAATTTTACCCAACGCCGTGTCGAACAACTGCAGCGGCCCCCCGGCCACTACACCCCATTCCTCGCGTTCGAATCGTGTCATGATCTGCTTGTCCTGATGCGCCATGCTGCCATCCGGCGCAAAGAATCGGGCGCGATTCACAGGGCGCACTCCTAACGCTGGATCGAACACTGGTGCCGAGGCAGCCAGAATATGCACACCGAACTCCTGCGCCAGCTGCGCATGCAGCGCATCCGCCTCGGGAATCCGATTTGACACCGCCCTGAGTGACGCCTCCAGATCCAACGCCACATCGCGCCCCGAAAGCGTCGCCAACTCCATGGCGCCGTATTCCGGGAATACCAGAAGGTCGGCACCGGCACCCGCCGCCTCGCTCACCCATCGGGTTAACTTTCCTTCGTAAGCTCCCCATGAATAAAAAAAATCCATCGGATAGGCTGCAGCGGCAACTCTCATCTCTCATCCTCCGTCAACGCCCGTGTCCAGACCTGCAACGGCTTCCGCGTCGCCTCGGTTTGGTCGATGTCTTTCCACGAAAACCACGCCATAGCACCGTCCAACGGCGCATATCCCCGCTTGCGCCAGAACGCATCCAGTGGCCGATACCCGTCTGGCCGCAACGTATGGTCCACCGACCGCACAACCCCGCAAAAGGCCGACACCTTGGCCCCCAGGACGCGCCCATGCGCCTCGCGCAGGTCAAAGAATCGGTGCCCAACCCCACGCCCACGATACTCAGGCAACAGCACCGACTCGGCACAATAGAAGATGTCTTTCAGCGCCAATCCGCTCCCATCAAAGGCCGCCGCGAAATCATCCGCGTGATCCGTCATCGGTGTTCCGGTCGCCGCCCCCACCAGCCGTGTTCCATCAAACGCGCCCACAAGGATCGCCGCATCCGAGACCCGATAGGTCTCCAGATACCCGCGCTCATACTCCAGATCGCCGTCGTACAGATACGGCCAGTCCCGGAACACGCGGATGCGCAGCCCTGCCACATCATCCAGAGCCGCGTCCAGCGCCTCTCCGGTCAGCGCTTCGATCCGCATCACGAGACCTGTTTGATCCAGTCGCTGAGGTTGTAATAGGTCACGACGCGGCTGATCTTGCCATCGGTCAGCGAAAAGAACGACCCGGCAGGCAGGCGATAGCCCTGCTCATTGGCTTCGGGCAGCCCGGCATCTGTGGTCAGATAGGTGCCATTGACCATGTATTCCGCCGCACCGCGTGCGCCATCCTCGGCCACGAAAACCACCATCTCGGTCAATGTCTCGTCATAACAGCGCGCCATATGCGCACAGAATTCCTCGAACGCCGCGCGCCCGATCCGCACATTGCCTTCGTTCACATGATGCGCCACGTCTTCGGACAGGCAGTCCAGCATACCTGCAATGTCCTTGCGATTGAACGCATCGAAATAACGCTCCAGTGTTGCCCGGCTCATAGCTGCCCCCCCCATTTCCGTTTCAAATGATCCACCAACTGATCGCGCGTCTGCCGATAGGCATTCAACTTCTGCTCGCGCGTCTCACCCAGCCCCGTCGGGTCCATGATCGGCCAGTATTCTACCGTCAGATGATAAAATCGCGTCAAATCCAGCGCCCGCCTCTGCGAAGCCGGCGACAAGGCCACCACCAGATCAAACCCCGAAAGCGCCTCACCGTTCTCTTCCAACTCATCGAAAGATCGTGACCGGTGGCGGCTCATTTCGACCCCGATCTCTTTGCAGACTGAAATCGCGAAACCGTCGATCTCAAGATCATTCACCACGCCGACCGACTGCACATAGGTCTCAAACCCATAGAGCTTCTTCATGATCCCTTCGGCCATCGGAGACCGCACGGCATTATGATCGCAGCAAAACAGAATCGACTGCGGCAGCGCTCCCAAACCTCAGCCCCCGAAATGCAGGACGCAGACCAAGGTGAACAAGCGCCGTGCTGTGTCGTCATCCACCGTCACCTTACCCTCAAGCCGCTCTTGCAGAATGCGCGCACCTTCATTGTGAATACCGCGCCGCGCCATGTCGATGGTCTCGATCTGGCTCGGCGGCAGGGTTTTCACCGCATCGAAATAGGATTTGCAGATCTGGAAATAATCCTTCACCACCTGCCGGAAAGGCGACAGCGACAGATGAAATTCCGCTGCCTTTTCATGGCCTTCGGTGGTCACATCAAAAACCAGCCGCTTGTCGCGGATCGACAGCCCCACATTATAGGGCCCCTGCGGCACAGGTCGCCCGTCACGGTCGGGTAGTTCAAACGTGTTGTGTTCCATCAGGTCGAACATCGCCACGCGGCGTTCCTGTTCGATCTCAGGTGTGGGCGGGGGCAGATTACCGTCGTCCAGTTCGATATGGGCAATGCGTGTCATAGGCGGTCTTCCTTGATCTGCGCACCTCCCTAACGCGCGTTGATATTCCGTGCAATCTGACCTTTGGCCTAACCGCGCGTCTCGTCTGTCTCAGGCACCAGACCATAGCGGGCGGCAACACGCCAGACATGCGGGGGCACCATGTTCTTGATCCGCGCGGGATGAGCCCGCCGCAGATGCAAAATCGTCTCAATCGCTTTCATCTCAACCCGCGCACGGGCGAACTCCAACCCCCGAGGCCCCGTACGCGGCTGCAACCACGCCACGATGGGCCGCACCCAGTCAGGCATCCGTCGCAAGGGCAGACCCCCGGCAGCACGCTCGGTGTTGGCCATGAAACCCTTGACCGCCGCCTCACGCCTGCCCTTGTCCGTCAGATCCCGCCGCACCACCCGGTCGCCCAAACGATCCAGCACCTCTGCCCCCCGCGCATTGCGCACGATCAGCCACTGGTCGCCGTCACCGCCCATGTAGCCCACGGTGATATCCGCCAGCCGGTTGGTGTAATCGACGCAGGTCTTGCAGGTCATGGGAAAGAAATCAGCCGGCAGGTCCGACAGAGGCAACTTAAGAAACGGCACAAAGCGTGGCTTGCGTCCGTCATCGAACCGCAACTCTACCCGGTAATCCGCACGAAATTCCAAGTACGATACTGTCTCGGGCTTGTCATCAAGCCGCGCCAGAAAAGCATGGAAATTCTCGGTTGTGGTGTTGTCCGAACAAGGCGTGCCGATCACCGTAATCTCATCAAACCCCAGCTCTGCCTCCAAGGCCCGCAACGCATAGACCTGACAGGGCACACCCACCACCGCGATCCGCCGGTACCCGGCCTCCCGCGCAGGCTCCAGCAGCGCCAGAAGCGGCCCATAACCCATCCGCATTCCCCGGCACTGGGCCATCTGCTCGGCTTCGGTTACGATCACCGGCAGCGGCTTCCAACGGTCCAGCGGATCAGGTGCCGTGGCCAATACCGCGTCCACCGCCCCTGCCCGCAGCAATTCTGCGGCCAATCCCGTGGTCAACCCAGTCCATTGCGCACCCACGGCGGCAGGCTCCAGCCGCGCGCGGTACATGGCCTGCGAAACCCCAAAGAATGCCTCATCCCCGGCCCCGGCCACACGCCCATGCACCGACGCCTCAAGGCTCTCGTAATCCGGCTGAATGAACTGGCAGGCCTTGCCGCAGGCACGGCCATCGCCCATCCGCGATACACCGCAATCGGTACAAAGCCCTGACCGGGGCGCGCCACCGATCTCGGGAACCGTCAGGCCAATGCGACCACCATCCATGTCAGACTCTCCACGCAGCAACGTGTCAACTTTAGTTGACAGCCGCATGAAAAGCGAGTCCACGCTTCTTCTTTTTCCAAATATGCAATCACGCCGCAAACACAGGTGTACCGCAAGGCAGAGGCGTCACGTGTTCACGCGCCCGAGGACGTCGCCAAAGGCGAAAGGACGAGACAAACTTGGCGCACTTCTATTGCGCTCAATTATCTCGAAAACCGGCTTCCACTTTTCGGATTGAGCGCCTAGCGCACCTTCAACGTCGCCAACCCAATCAGCGCCAGAATAAGCGAGATGATCCAGAAGCGGATCACGATCTGCGGCTCGGCCCAGCCCTTTTTCTCGTAATGGTGATGGATCGGCGCCATCAGGAACACGCGCTTGCCCGTGCGCTTGAAGTAGAGCACCTGAATGATCACCGACAGCGCCTCGACCACGAACAAACCGCCGACGATAGCCAACACGATCTCGTGCTTGGTCGCCACCGCGATGGCACCCAAAGCGCCGCCAAGCGCCAGAGATCCAGTATCGCCCATAAACACCGCCGCAGGCGGCGCGTTATACCACAGGAACCCCAACCCACCGCCGAACAGCCCGGCGGTAAAGATCAGGATCTCGCCTGTGCCGGGTACGTAATGCACATCAAGATATTCGGTAAAGTCGACCCGCCCCACCGCATAGGCAATCACACCCAACGTGCCTGCCGCAATCATCACCGGCATAATGGCCAAACCATCAAGTCCATCCGTCAGGTTCACTGCGTTTGCGGCACCCACAATTACGATCACCGCAAACGGCACAAAAAGATAGCCAAGGTTGAGCAACGTGTCCTTGAACACCGGGAAGGCCAGTTGGTTCGTCAACTCTTCAGGATGGTATTGCGCTGCCCAGTATCCAGCGATGGCGGCAATCAAAAAGCCCAGCAAAAGTCGCACCTTACCGGACACACCTGCGGTGTTCTGCTTCTTCACCTTGGCGTAATCATCGGCAAAGCCAATCAGCGCGAAACTCATGGTGACAAACAACACCATCCACACAAACGGGTTGTCCAGCCGCGCCCACAAGAGCGTCGACGTCAGCAACGCGCCGACGATCAACAAACCACCCATGGTCGGTGTGCCTGCCTTGGAAAAATGCCCCTCTGGCCCGTCTGATCGGATCGGCTGGCCCTTGCCCTGCCGTTTGCGCAACACGTTGATCAAAGGCCTTCCGAACAGGAAGCCAAAGATCAAAGCTGTCAGAAACGCCCCCCCGGCGCGGAACGTGATATAGCGAAAGAGGTTGAAGAAATCCCCCCCGTCCGACAGTGCGGTCAACCAAAACAACATGAACTCTTATCCTTCCGCCTCGTCGCGCGGGCTGCCTTGACCCATATTCCGTATGGCGTCAACCACACGCGCCAGCCGCATTGACAGCGATCCCTTCACCATCACGACATCCCCAGCGTCAAGCTGCCGTGGCAACCGCGCCGCCATATCTTCGGATGTCTCGAACCAAAGTCCCCGCCGGTTCTCAGGCAACGCATCATAAAAGTGCCGCATCAGCGGCCCGACGCAGTAGACCTTGTCCAAAGCCTTGGTTGCGTCCAGATCGGCCAAAGCGGCATGCAAATCCGGCCCGGTCGGCCCCAATTCCTTCATGTCGCCCAGCACGGCAATCCGCCGCCCCTTGCTCACCCGCCCCACATCGTGCTGCACAGGGGCTGCGGCAAGAACCGCAAGCGACGCCGCAACCGAGGCTGGATTGGCATTATACGCGTCATCAAACAGCGCCAGCGTTGCATTCGGGTCCGCCTCATCCAATTGGATTGTCACATGCGCCCCGCGCCCCGCCCCTGGATGCCAGCGCCCCATCGCCGCCAACGAAAGCGCCCGGTCCAGATCCAGCACTTCGCAGACCGCCAGAACCGCCGCCCCGTTGATGGTGAAATGCCGTCCCGGCGCATCGATCTTGTAAAGAAGCTCGCCTCCGTCCAACACCGCCTGCGCCACGCTATGCCCGTCACTTTCCCGGACCGAGGCCACGCGCATGTCGCAGCCTTCGCTTTCGCCGAATGACACGCTCACCTGCGCCATTTCGGCCGCCCGGGCCTGCAAGATCCCACTGGTCGGCAAGTCGCCGTTCCAGATCGCCACGCCGCCGGGCTCCAAACCATCAAAGATCGACGCCTTTTCATGCGCGATCCCGTCAATGCTGTCGAAGGCTTCAAGATGCGCTGGCGCCACGATGGTCACCATGGCCACGTGCGGGCGCGCAATCCGGCTTAACGGCGCAATTTCACCGGGGTGGTTCATCCCAATTTCGATCACCGCGAATTCGGCATCACGCGGCATCCGCGCCAACGTCAGCGGCACGCCCCAATGGTTGTTATAGCTGGCCTCAGCCGCATGCACCTTGCCATGCGCCCCCAGAACCTTGCGTAGCATTTCCTTTGTCGAGGTCTTGCCAACAGACCCGGTCACCCCTACCACCTTGGCCTGCGTCCGCGCCCGCGAAGCACGGCCCAAGGCCTCAAGCCCAGCCTGCACATCATCCACGATCAAAAGCGGTGCATCTTCGGCCACACCTTCGGGCACGCGGGTCACCAAAGCGGCCGCAGCCCCCTTTTCCAAGGCTTGCGCTACAAAGTCATGCCCATCGCGTGCCGCCGTCAGCGCGATAAACAAATCGCCCGGCTGGATCGTGCGCGTGTCAATCGACACTCCCGTAGCCGCCCACGCCCCGGTCGCACGGCCGCCTGTCGCTTCTGCTGCTTCTGCGCTTGTCCAAAGGGTCATGCCAATTTCCCGTCCAAAGCCGCGACTGCCACGCTCGCTTGTTCCACATCGTCAAACGGATAAACCGTGTCGCCCACGATCTGCCCCGTCTCGTGACCTTTGCCGCAGATCAGCAGCGCATCACCCGGTCCCACCGCATTAACGCCGCGCAGGATCGCTTCTGCCCGATCACCCACCTCTGTTGCCTCGGGTGCGCCTTCCAGCACCGCCGCCCGGATCAAGGCCGGGTCTTCGCTGCGCGGGTTGTCGTCCGTGACGATCACCTGATCCGCAAACTCTGCCGCCGCTGCGCCCATCAGGGGCCGCTTGCCGGGGTCACGGTCGCCCCCGGCACCGATGATCGCCACCAGACGGCCCATCACATGCGGGCGGATCGCCTGACAAGCGGTCGCCACGGCATCCGGCGTGTGCGCGTAATCCACGTAAACCGCAGCGCCGTTATCGCGCGTCGCCGCCAGTTGCATTCGGCCACGTACGGTTTCCAATTCGGGCAATACTGCAAACACCCGATCAGGTGCGGCACCGCTGGCAATCACCAAACCGGCTGCGACCATGACGTTTTCAGCCTGAAATCCGCCGACAAGGTTCAACCTGGTCTGAAACGTTTCGCCGCCGAACTTGATCCGCACGTCCTGACCGGTGGCGTCGAAACGTTGCCCAAGCAACACCATATCCGCGCCAGTGTCACGACCGACGGTCATGGTTTCCTGCCCGCGCGCCCGCGCAATGGCGATCATGTCCACACCACGCGCGTCGTCGATATTGATCACGGCGATGCCATCTTCGGGCAAAACGCGGGCAAACAGCCCCGCCTTGGCGTCGAAATACGCCTCAAAACTGTCGTGGTAGTCCAGATGGTCCTGCGTGAAGTTGGTGAACCCTGCCGCGCGCAGGTTTACGCCATCCAAACGCCGTTGCGCCAACCCATGCGAGGACGCCTCCATCGCCGCATGTTCAATCCCTGCCTCAGCCGCGCCCGCCAAAGCGCGGTGCAGCGTGATCGGTTCGGGTGTGGTGTGCATCAACGGCGCCTGCCAATCACCCTCGACACCGGTGGTGCCAAGGTTGACCGCTGGAATGCCAAGCAATTGCCAAATCCGCCGCACGAAACTGGCGACACTGGTCTTGCCGTTGGTTCCGGTGACAGCAACCATCGTGTCGGGTTGCTGTTCAAACCAAAGCGCCGCGCAAAATGCCAATGTCTGACGCGGATCAGCCGCGATCACCACCGCAGCAGTTGATCCGGCAAGGACGTCTTTGGCAATCTCGGCACCGTCCATATCCGTCAGGATGGCAGCAGCCCCCATGCGCAGTGCGTATTGGATAAACTCGCCACCATGCATCTTGGTGCCCGGCAGCGCTGCAAACAGATAGCCCTCTTTGACATCCCGGCTGTCCACTGCAAGCCCGGTGACAATCGCATCCGCGCCGCCGCGCGCCGTCAGACCCAGCTCGCTCAGGCTCTTGCCCTTTGCTGCCATGACGACCCCCTCGTGTTCTTGATCCCGATCAGGGGCGGATGCCCTCAGTTCGAAGTGTTGATGATGCCTGTCAATTGCCGCGTTTCGACCTCCGGACGCAAGCCCAGAAGCGGCGCAACACGACGGATCATTTCCGCCGCCACAGGCACAGCCGTCCACCCCGCCGTGCGGCGCGGTTTGGTTCCACTGGTTTCCACCGGTTCGTCCAAGGTCACGATCAACACATATTTCGGGTCGTTGGTCGGGAACACCGACGCGAAGGTGTTGATCACCTTGTCATTGTAATAACCGCCCCCGCGCGCCTTGGGTTTGTCAGCCGTTCCGGTTTTACCACCAACAGAATAGCCCGGCACTTCGCCAAAACTGGCAGTCCCTTCGGTCACAACTTTTCTTAGCATATCAAGCGATTGCCGTGCTGTGCGTTCCGCCATCAGGCGCGGACCTAGCTTGGCCCCGCTCTGCTTCAGCAATGTCGGCTCTACTTTGAAACCGCCATTGGCAATCGCCGCGTAGCCTGCCGCCAGATGAAGCGGACTGGAAGAAAGACCGTGGCCGTAGGAAATCGTCACACTCGACAAATCGGTCCAGCGCTGCGGCAACAAAGGCTTACCCCCTGCGGCTTCGACAATCTCTAGCGGGGTCGGCTCAAAGAACCCCAACCCTTTCAGGAATTCTTGCTGACGCTGCGTACCAATCGCCAATGCCAAGCGCCCAGTGCCTCGGTTCGAACTTTTGACGATGATGTCCGAGACCGACAAAGGCCCATAGTTCTTGTTGTTGAATTCGCCGATCTTGAACCCGCCAACCTTCATCGGTCCTGATGTGTCGATCACCGTTGTGGGGTTCACCAGCCCCAATTCCAGCGCTTGTGCAGATGTGAACACCTTGAAGGTCGACCCCAGTTCATACACCCCCTGAACCGCGCGATTGAACAACGGGCTGTCTGCCGCTTCGCCTTGGGTCAAAGGGCGCGGGCGATCATTCGGATCGAAATCCGGCAAGGAGGCAATCGCGATCACCTCGCCTGTATAGATATCCATCAAAACGCTAGCCGCGCCCTTGGCATTCATCAGCTTCATCCCGCCAAGCAAAACCCGCTCGGTTGCCGCCTGAATGGTCAGGTCCAGAGATAACTTGAGCGGAGCACCTTCGCGGGCTGGATCGCGCAGCTCTTCATCAAAGAATTTTTCGATACCTGCGGTGCCGATTACTTCCGCAGAATGAACGCCTTCCCGGCCAAAGCTCGCCCCGCCAAGAATATGCGATGCCAGCGCACCGTTTGGATATAGGCGCATCTCACGTGGCCCGAACAGCAATCCGGGTTCCCCGATATCATGGACCTTCTGCTTTTGCTCTGGGCTCAATTTCTTGCGCACCCACATGAACTTGCGCTTGCCAGTGAAATCTTTGCGCAAACGCTCTACGTCAAGCTCTGGAAATATCTTGACCAATTCAGTTGCAGTTCGGTTCGGATCGATCATCTGATGCGGATGAGCGTATAACGAAAAGGTCTCCATATTGGTCGCCAGAATGCGTCCCTGCCGGTCGACAATATCCGCACGGCTGGCGATGATCGACGCGCCCGTCGACTGGGCACGCGGCTCTGCTGGCTCAGAGGCCGCCAACGTCCCCATACGCGCCCCAATCACACCGAAAGCGCAAAAGAACATCACCGCCATGACCAACAGCCGCCCCTCGGCCCGCGACCGCGCCTTGTCGCGGGTCTGCTCGTGCCGAATGCGCAAGTTCTCGCGCTCGATCGCGTCCGGGTTTTCGCCTTTACGGCGGGCATCAAGGATTCGCGCCAGAGGGCGCAGCGGAGTGCGGATCATGGCTCTTGCTCCTGTGCGCCTGCACTTGAAATCTCGACCGGATCAGTGATCGGCAATTCAGGCGGCTGCGGGTAAGCAATCTGATCCACCCGCCCGAATTGATCCGGCTCAAGCGGCATCAACTCAAGACGCTCAAAATTTACCTCGGCCAGATCACGCAACCGATCAGGACGATTAAGATAGGCCCATTCCGCCCGCAACACCGCCAGTCGCGCCCGCGCATCCGCGATTTCGCCACGGACACTTTGCGCATCGCCCAACGCCGCCTGCGTCTTGTAATTCTCGTGATAGGCCCAGAATGCCGCTGCGATCACGGTCAGAAAGGTCAGGACATAAAGCAGCGAACGCATCAACGATCCTCCTTCAACATGGGCAAAGCGATCAGCCCGGCATCAATATCGCCCGCGGGGGCATCGGTGCGCCGCGCCACGCGCAGCTTGGCCGAGCGGGATCGCGGATTGACCGCCAATTCATCATCATCTGGACCCACCGCTTTGCGGGTTACGATCTTGAACGCGGGGGTTTCGGCTTCGATTTCAGGCGCATAGCGATTGGCCCGCCCCGATTGACCACCCCGCACCTGCAGAAAGCGTTTGACCATCCGGTCCTCGACCGAATGGAAACTGACCACAGCCAGCAATCCACCGGGCTTCAACGCCCGCTCTGCGGCCATCAACCCCTGCATCAACGCGCCGTATTCATCGTTCACGGCGATCCGAAGCGCCTGAAAACTGCGCGTCGCCGGGTGCGATTGCCCCGGCTTGGGGCGCGGCAAGCAGGATTCGACGATCCGGGTCAGTTCCAGCGTCCGCGTAATCGGTGCCACCTTGCGTGCCGCCACAATCGCCTTGGCGATCCGGCGCGAGGCACGCTCTTCCCCGTAGGTGAACAGAATATCCGCGATATCAAACTCGTCCGCAGTGTTGACGATATCCGAAGCAGACGGTCCATCCTGCCCCATCCGCATATCCAGCGGGCCGTCCTTCATGAACGAAAACCCGCGCTCTGCCAGATCAAGCTGCATTGACGACACACCCAGATCCAGCACCACGCCGTCAACCTCCGACGCGATCTGGTCCATCTCTGCAAAATTCGCACGGTGCAGTTCGATCCGGCCGCCAAACTCGGGCAACCAGGCCGCAGCCATTTCATGCGCCAGCGGATCGCGATCAATACCGATAACCTTGTCCGCTCCGGCCTCAATCAAACCGCGCGCATAGCCACCAGCACCAAAGGTACCATCGACCCAAACACCTGTAACCGGCGCCACCGCCCGCAAGAGCGGAGCAAGAAGGACGGGAATGTGTGGGTCAGTCGAAGGGGAAGCAGCGGCAGCAGACATATCCGATCAGCCCCCCGGCTGTTGATCCAGGAAGATGAGCGGATCGACATCATCGGGAAGCTCATCCAGCCACTCGTCGGTCGCTGCCTGCTCTTCCGCTTCAAACGTCTCCGGATCCCAAATCTGAAACGTGTCGCCCGCGCCGATAAAGAACGCCTCGGAACTCAGGCCGATCTTCTCGCGCAGCTTGGCCGGCAGCACCAGCCGCCCGGTCTCGTCGACGTTGGTTGCGTGGGATTGCCCGTTGAACAGACGTTGCAGCATCTTGCGCTCAACCGATCCCCTTGGGAGCGCCTCGATCTTGGCATCCACCTCTTCGATGGCCTCAACCGTATAACATTCAAGGTATTTGCGGCGCTTGTCGCCGTAGACAATAACCAGTTCGGGGTTCAGACCGTCCGTATACACGGGATCGCCCGCTTCGAGGACACGACGAAACGAGGCCGGGATAGACACCCTGCCCTTGCCATCAACCTTGTGATGACTTTCGCCTCTGAACCTCAGTCTACGGGTCACTGCCCTTCTGGTCCTCTCTTGCCTCTGATCCCTGGAAACGGAAACGGCGGGTTGATCTGCTGCCACTGATCAACCCGCCGTCCGTGTCCCGTCTCCGGGAAGTCCGACTGCGCGCGCCACCTGGGGGGATGTCTGCTCGCCCGCGCGCCGGATCTCTGTGTTAGATGAAAGCGGGTGCCTGTATGAAACCTGCTTTTTTTATTGTTTGGATACCGCGTCGAGGTCTGTGTCGCCTCGTTTGCTGTTCCTGCTCTCATCTCGTGCATTAGGGATGCCATGGGAAAACATGGGTCGCAACAGTTTTTTATGGGAAACTTGCATCTACATGCTGTTCCCACGCCGCGCAAAGAACTGCATCTTGTGGATAAGTGATCAATTTTGAGCAAAATACGCCACACAGGGAAGAATCAAACACAAGATATAGGCCTCCACGACGCGCAGGACTATTGCCCATAATTTCCCACATTTGAATCAAACAAACCAAGAACATCACAAAGTGGCCATGGATAGAAACTCTGAATCAGGCGGTTTTTCCCTAATTTCCACCCGAATCAACAGATTGATTCGAGATGTCGCACGGAACCAAGGCAGCCCGTCCCATCTTTTCCCATGCCCCATCCCACGCATTCCCATATCAGGCCCAAAGATCGGCAATGCTTGCAATGCGCCCTGCCCGGTTGTACGCCAACCAGGTCATGGTCCGGGCCAAACCCGGTGAAAAGGGAACGTGGTGAAATCCCACGACTGCCCCCGCAACTGTAAGCGGCGAGCGTGTTCGGCACATGCCACTGGGAAACCGGGAAGGCCCGACACACGCCCCGACCCGCAAGTCAGGAGACCTGCCGTGACGGATCACCCTACACTCGCGCGGGGTGCGCGGGATGTGACGGTACTCCGGTGTGGTGACAGTCACCGTCTTTGGGCGCGCCCGAAGGCTTGATATGTTCGATGCGCGGGAGGCAGAGCAGTGAAGCTCTTTGGTGCGCTGATGGGTCTGACAGGGGCGATGTTTCTCGCTTCGCTTTTTGTCGGCTATGCAGCGATCTCTGTCCCCGAAGGATTGGGCGCGCTGCTTGGGCAGGGCAATCCGCTTTACGTGACGATCATGCAAGATATTCGCCTGCCCCGCGCATTGCTGGCCGCGATGGTCGGCGTGTCGCTTGGCCTGTCGGGGGCTGCGATGCAGGGGTATCTGCGCAACCCTCTGGCGGAACCCGGACTGATCGGCGTGTCGGGGTCAGCAGCACTTGGCGCGGTGATCGCGCTGCAAACCGGGTTCGCCGCTGCGTTTCTGCTGGCGCTGCCAATCGCAGCGCTTACCTTTGCCGCGCTGGCGGTCGGACTGATCCTGTTGCTCGCTGGGCCACGCGGGTCGTCGTTGACCCTGATCCTTGCGGGGATCGCCGTGTCGGCCTTTGCCGCAGCACTCACTTCACTGACACTGAACCTGTCGCCCAACCCCTATGCCGCGTCTGAAATCATGTTCTGGATGATGGGCTCTGTCGCCAATCGCGCCATGAGCCATGTTTGGCTGGCCCTACCGATCATGGCCTTGGGCTGGATCGCCCTGGCCAGTCTGGGCCGTGGCCTTGATGCCCTTACCTTGGGCGAAGATGCGGCCGAGGCGTTGGGCATCTCGCTCTCTCGCCTGCGTCTGCAACTGTTGTTCGGCACAGCCGCCGCCGTTGGCGCAGCCACCGCCGTTGCCGGGGCCGTAGGGTTTGTGGGTTTGGTTGTGCCGCATATCCTGCGCCGCTTTGCCCAAGGACGACCGTCAACGCTGCTCTGGGCCTCGGCACTTGGCGGCGCTGCCATGGTCCTCGCAGCGGACCTCGTGACCCGCCTTATCTTGCCGGAACGCGACCTGAAACTTGGCGTTGTGATGGCCCTGATCGGCGCACCGCTGTTTCTGCACCTTATATATAAGACACGGAGGGAGATCGCTTGACCCTTCTGACCGTGCAAAACCTTACCGTCCGACGCGGCGAATGCCCGGTGGTGGACGGCGCATCCTTTGCCATCAGCCCCGGCGAATGTGTCGGTCTGATCGGCCCCAATGGCGCAGGTAAGACATCGTTGCTGCGCGGTGCGCTTGGCTTGCTGCCCTTTGAAGGGGCCAGCCCCCTTGCCGCCCTGCCTCCGCGCAAACGCGCCGCCCAAGCAGCATGGCTGCCGCAGAACCGCGAAATCGCATGGCCGATGAGCGTAGAGCGGATCGTGGCGCTAGGCCGCCTGCCCTATCTCGCCCGTGGCGCGTCACTCTCTCCAAAAGACCAGAGCGCCGTGGACGCCGCTCTTTCCCGTATGGGCTTGCAATCCTACCGCACACGTCTTGCCAACGCGTTGTCTGGCGGCGAACAGGCCCGCGTGCTGATCGCGCGCACCTTGGCACAGGAAACGCCGCTGCTCATGGCAGACGAACCCATCGCCGGGTTAGACCCCGCAGCACAGATCGCAACGCTTCAGGTGTTTGAAACGCTGGCCCAAGAAGGCCGTGCGGTGCTGACCTCTCTGCATGACCTGTCTCTTGCGGGCCGCTATTGCACAAGATTGATCCTGATGGGCGCAGGCCGCATCATCGCCGACGGCCCACCACGCGATGTGCTGACGCCAGACCTTTTGGCACAGGTCTTTCGGCTTCGGGCAGAGGTTCTGGATACGCCGCAAGGCCCCATCATACAGCCCTTGGGAGTGCTCACATGACCGAGATCGTCACCTTTCTGAACATCGGGGGCCCCGCGCTCTGGGTGATTGCGGGGCTAAGCGTAGTAACCCTTGGCTTGATCCTGTGGAAACTATGGCGCTTGTCCCTGATGGGTGCGTGGCGCCGGGACCCGACCGAAGCCGCTGTTACCCAATGGCAAAACGGAAAGAATGACACTGCCCTTGGCAGTTTGGGCAATCGCACTGGCCTACGCGCCCGCGTGGCCAAGGCCGCGATGCACGCAAGCCAGACGCTGTCTTCGGAAGACGCCCGCGATGAAACCGCCCGCGTCGCCCGTGGCGCACTGATGGATGCAAGCAGCGGATTGCGCGCGCTCGACCTTATTGCCACTATCGCGCCACTGGTGGGTCTGCTGGGCACCGTTCTGGGTATGATCGACGCCTTTCAAGCGCTGCAAGACAGCGGCGCCCGCGCCGACCCGTCAGCCCTAGCCGGCGGCATCTGGGAGGCGCTTTTGACCACCGCTGCGGGCATGGCCGTGGCGATCCCAGCCTCGATGGCGCTAAGCTGGTTTGACAGCATCAATGACCGCCTTGCCCATGATTTTGACGATCTCGCCACCCGCATTCTGAGCAAAGGCAAACAGGGCTGACATGTTAGATTTGGGCCAGCAGACACGCAGACGGCGCATCGGGTTGACCCCGATGATCGACGTCGTGTTCCTGCTGCTGGTGTTCTTTATGCTGGCCGCACGGTTCGGTGTGACCGACGCGATCCCGGTTACCCTGTCCGGCGGTGCCACGCAAAGCTATGACGGCCCACCGCGCCTTGTGACGGTCCTGCCCGACGGACTGCGCGTCAACGGCATCGACACCACCGATCCGGTCGACGCCCTGACCCCGCTGATGGGCACCGACTCTGACATCATCATTCTGCGTGCAGGTGATGGGGCATCGGTACAAACCCTGCTTGACGCGATGGGCACACTGCGTGCAGCGGGCTGGCCCAACCTTGTGGTGCTGGAATGAGACGCCGTACGCTGATCACGCCGCGGATGCGTCGTACCGCGCGCGAACCGATTGTGCCGATGATCAACGTGGTATTTCTGCTGCTCATCTTCTTCCTGATGACCGCGCAGATTGTCCCACCTGCGCCATTCGATCTGACCCTGCCCAATGCCAGCGGTGAAGAAGATGCGGGCCAAACCACGCTTTTCATCAGCGCCGACGGCGAAATCGCATTCGACACTCACCAAGGCGATGCCGCCCTCGCCCTAGCTGTCGCAGCAACTGCCGACACGCCTTTGCGCCTTTATGCCGACGCGGCCCTATCCGCCCAAACCCTTGCCAAAGTGCTTGGCCAGTTGACCGCGCTTGGCGCGACACGGGTCGAGATCGTGACAGAGGGCGGCTGATGCGCATTATCGAGATCACCGCTTTCATAGCACTGTCCGGTGCGCTTCATGCAGCGACGCTTGCCATAGCCCCGTTTCCCGTTGGCGGAAGCAGCGGTGGCGATGGCGGCGCAGAAGATGTCACGCTGCAGGCCGCAACGCCGACACTGGCCGCGATGGTGCAGGACTGGGACCGCCCGCCAGAGGTGAGCACCGCACCGTCCTTGCTGCAGCCCAAGGCCACCCCGGCGCCAGACCGCCCGACAGCCGAGGCAAGTTCGGACATGCGCCCGCCACAGATGGCGCTGGCCACCCCAAGCGCCCCGCCGACCCTGCCACAGGCCGAAACGCGCCTGCCAGCGCCGCCCGTACCCTTGGCCGCGCCCGCCCCCGATGCGTTGGCCCTGCCCGAGACACGCGATCCAAGCCTGCCCAACCTGCCCCGCGCACATTCGGCACCGCGCCTTGCATCGCCGCAACTGACGGCCCCGACCGATTTCGCCCGGACAGAACCGCAAGTGGACACAAGCCCTGCTGAGAGCCGAACCGCGCCGATCGCGTCGCTCCGCCCGGAACTGCGGCCGGAGCGTGTTGCAGCGACACCTGCACCGGTAAAGACACAGCAATCTGCACCGCGCCGGGCGCAAACGGCCAAGGGCAGCGGATCAACTTCGACCACAACCAAAGCAGCGACCCGTGCAGCCCCCGTGGCCAGCGGACCCTCCAAGGCACAGCTTGCACGGTTGGAACAACAATGGGGCGCAAAGATCACGTCGGCGCTGCGACGCGCACATCGACCACCCCGAGGAACGCAGGGGACTGTGTCGCTGGTGATTGCGGTCACGCCATCCGGACAGGTGGCGGGTGTGTCAGTGGCCGCATCCTCGGGCAACAGCCGACTGGATCAGGCCGCCTTGGCCGCTGTCAAACGGGCAAGGTTTCCGCGCGCACCCAAGGGACTGACGAAATCCAGCTATCGCTTCAGCCAACGATTGACCGTCGCGCGATAGCGCTCCGTCGACGGAGCGCGGCGATGCGTCGACGCATCGCACCCGGCTCAGGCCATACCGCCCTTAATCAACCCTTGGGCAAGTTTGGCATAGGCCTCGGCCATCGGCCCATCCCCCGCCGCAATCGGGGCACCCCCATCGCCTGCGAGTCGCGTCTCGAGATCCAGCGGCAATTGCGCCAACAGAGGCACGCCGCGCGCCGAGGCTTCGGCCACCGTGCCACCAGACCCGAAGATGTGGCTTTTCCCGCCACAATGCGGGCAGGTGAACACGGCCATGTTCTCAATCAGGCCCAGCACCGGCGTTTTCAACGTCTCGAACATATCCAAAGCTTTGCGCGCATCCAGCAGCGCCACGTCCTGCGGGGTCGACACCACGATGGCCCCCGAGGGTTGTGCCTTCTGGCAAAGCGTCATCGCCACATCCCCCGTGCCCGGTGGCAGATCAACGATCAGCACATCCAGATCGCCCCATGCCACCTGCCCAAGCATCTGCTGCAACGCTCCCATCAACATCGGCCCGCGCCAGACCACGGCTTTTTCCTCGGGCAGCATCAGGCCAATCGACATGATCGTGACCCCATGCGCCTTGAGCGGAATGATTGTCTGACCATCCGGGCTTTCGGGTTTTTGCGAAATACCCATCATGCGCGGCTGGCTGGGGCCATAGATGTCGGCATCAAGCAGTCCAACGCGGCGGCCCGCCCGCGCCAGCGCTACGGCAAGGTTGGATGACACGGTAGATTTTCCCACGCCGCCCTTGCCCGACCCGATCGCCAGAATCCGCGCCACGCCCGATGGTTTCAAAGACCCGGTCTGCGGTTTCATGTGTCCGCCGATTTTAAGCCCAGACGGTGGTTTCGCGGCCGGACCATGCGCGGTCAACGCGACCGTCACCTGCGAAACCCCCGGCAAATCCGCGACAACGGCCTCAGCCGCCTTGCGCACAGGTTCCATCAATCGGGCGATTTCGGGCGAAGGTGCTTCGATGACAAAGCGCACAACCGAGCCATCGATCTGAAGCGCCCTGACCAAATCACCCGAGATCAAGTCTTTGCCATCGGGAATCGCCACGCGCGACAGAGCTGTGCGAATCTGTTCGTTCGTTACGGCCATGCTCAACCTTTCATCTTTGTGTCACAGAGATGACAGTCACATAGTCCGGTTTCAATCTGTTGCTGCGTAAACAGGCCCGTTAGCGCAAAACGCACAAATTTGAACCATTGGGCCTATGCAATTGCTGCATAGCAGCATTGAGGCAATTTTCCATTGTGCAATCGCAGCATTTGCCTATCTTCAACTCAAGCGAACGGAAACATACAAATTCGAACAGAGCAGACACATGGCATACGAAACAAACAGTATCGGCGCAGTCGGCATCGGTATCATGGATCGGGTCAACACCCTGATCACAGAGGCCCGCGCCAAAGCAGCGCGCCGCAAGATCTACCGCGACACGCTTCGCGAACTCAGCGCACTGTCGCACCGCGAATTGTGTGATCTGGGATTGAACCATTCCGAGATCAAGCGCGTTGCGTATCAGGCAGCTTACGAAAGCTGAACGACATTCGGTGAGCATGGCCTTCGGGCCCCTCGCCAAACCGGCTCGGGCATCCTCTCCTCCTCCCTGGATGTCGTGAACTCGACGGTGGCACCTCTCCTCCTCCCTGGTGTCACCGTCACCCCATTCGGGCTGCGGCCCAGACGACATCGGCGCCCTCTCCTCCTCCCTGGGTTAGCCGTGAACTGAAACGGTGATCCCTCTCCTCCCTTGGGATCACCGTTTTTTTGTTTTTCCCGGCACAACGGCCGCCTAATTTTTTTTAATGGCACCCAAAAGCGACCAGAACCGGTCGCTAATCTTTTGGATCGCGACACGTTTGCGTCGCACTTTTCCGCATCTTGCGGAGGTGCATTCACGGTGCGACACGACCCCTTACAAACCATGCTCAAGGCGCTGGCAGCGATCTACGAAGGCGAAGCAGATCCGCAGGGCCCGCGTACTGCGCACACGCTTTTGATCACACCGTCGCCGGTGGCCTTTGATGCACGGCCCGCCTGTTTCCTCGACTCCGGAATTCGCAATGTTCTGCAAAGCAGCGCACATCCGGCAGCGTCGGCGATTTTGGCGGTACAGGATCGGTTGCCTTGGGGGTCAAACCCAGTTGAAGACAACACCGAAGCCGGTATCGCGGCCATGATCAGCGTTGCGACCTTGATGGGTCCCGAGGGGCCCATTCCCGCACCAAACGTGCGACTGGGTTTGGTCTATATGCGGCCTGATTGTTACTATCCGCTGCACATTCACGATGCAGACGAAACCTACGTGATCCTTGGGGGCCAAGCCCTTTGGACGGCAGGAGATGATGTTCAGATGCGCGGACCGGGCGATATGGTGCATCATCCAAGCCTGATGCCACACGCGTTCCGCACTGGCCCCGAAGGCTTTGTCGCGCTGTGGCGTTGGAGTGGCGACATCAACCTGCACTCATATGCCTTTGTCGAGGACGCCGAGACCGAGTTGCCCGCCTGACCACCGGGAGGCGCCCAAACCGAAGGCGTGCCGTTCAACGGTCACAGCAGTACGCCAACCATTTTCCCGCATGCCTTGGGTTTTCCTTTCCCCGCCCATTCGCTAGATGAGGCGCAACGGAATTCATGCGGCCCTGCCGGGGCGGCGAAACAGCGGGAACTGACCCCATGGCGATGGAAAAGACATTCGACGCAAGCGAAGCCGAAACGCGGCTTTACAAGGCGTGGGAAGACAGCGGTGCCTTCAAGGCGGGGGCCAATGCCTCGCGCGAGGACACGTTCTGCGTGATGATCCCGCCGCCCAATGTGACCGGGTCGCTGCACATGGGGCACGCCTTCAACAACACGTTGCAGGACATCCTTGTCCGCTGGCACCGGATGCGCGGCTTCGACACCCTCTGGCAGCCCGGCACTGACCACGCAGGCATCGCCACGCAGATGGTGACTGAACGCGAGATGGCCGCCAATGGCGAGCCAAGCCGCCGCGAGATGGGGCGCGAGGCGTTTTTGGACCGCGTTTGGCAGCAGAAGGTCAAATCGCGGGGCACGATCATCGGGCAGCTCAAGCGCCTTGGCGCATCCGCCGACTGGTCGCGCGAGGCGTTCACGATGGGCGGTGCTGCCGGGGACCCGGATCGTGGCAACGGACCTAATTTCCACGACGCGGTGATCAAGGTCTTTGTCGACATGTATAGCAAGGGCCTGATCTATCGCGGCAAGCGGTTGGTCAATTGGGACCCACATTTCGAAACAGCGATTTCCGATCTCGAGGTCGAGAACATCGAAAACCCCGGCCACATGTGGCACTTCAAATACCCGCTCGCGGGGGGGGCCACCTATACCTATATCGAAAAGGACGAGGACGGAAGTGTCGTGCTGGAGGAAGAGCGCGACTATATCTCCATCGCCACGACGCGTCCCGAAACCATGCTGGGCGACGGCGCTGTCGCGGTTCACCCGTCGGATGAGCGGTACGCGCCAATCGTCGGGAAACTCTGCGAAATTCCGGTTGGCCCGAAAGAACACCGCCGCCTGATCCCGATCATCACCGATGAATACCCCGACCCCACCTTTGGCTCGGGCGCGGTCAAGATCACCGGTGCGCATGACTTCAACGACTACGGTGTCGCCAAGCGGGGAAATATCCCGTGCTACCGCCTGATGGACACCAAGGCCCACATGCGTGACGACGGTGTGCCTTACGAAGAGGCGGCGTTGGTCGCCGGTGCGGTGGCACGCGGCGAACAGACCCTCACCGAAGCCGAGACCGACGCGCTGAACCTTGTGCCGGATCACCTGCGCGGGTTGGACCGGTTCGAGGCGCGCAAGGCCGTGATTGACGAAATCACAGCCGAAGGTCTGGCGGTGATGACCCGCGCGGACAACCCAGTTCTGGGCCGTAAGTTGGGCGAAGATGACGACCCGTCCAAGCTGGTGCCACTGGTCGAAGCCAAGCCGATCATGCAGCCCTTCGGTGACCGCTCCAAGGTTGTCATCGAACCGATGCTGACCGACCAATGGTTTGTGGACGCCGACAAAATCGTCGGCCCCGCGCTTGAAGCCGTGCGAAATGGCGATGTGAAGATCGTTCCGGAATCGGGCGAGCGGACCTATTACCACTGGCTGGAGAACATCGAGCCGTGGTGCATCTCGCGCCAGCTTTGGTGGGGGCATCAGATCCCGGTGTGGTATGGCCTGAGCTTACCGGGAATGGTCGGAGCGGAAGATAAAAATGAACTCTATGCTCAATTCGACGGTGGACCTGGTCCTGGTCAAGATCTATTCGGACCGAAAGACACCTATGAGGCCGGTTTTAGTTTTGAGGAAGTTTGCGAAAGATTCCGCGAAAAATTGGAGAAGCTCGGCCCACGCTTTGCGGATGTCGAAATAATCGAAGTTGATAATCAGCTAGCGGCGCGTAGTTGTATCCTTACGGCTTGGGAAAATGATGACCCAAGAGAAGGAAAGCTTCTGCGCTATGCGTTGTATCGCGATCCCGACGTGCTGGACACGTGGTTCTCCTCCGGTCTCTGGCCCATCGGCACGCTGGGCTGGCCGGAGCAGACGCCGGAGCTGGCCAAATACTTCCCCACATCCGTTCTGGTGACCGGGCAGGACATTCTGTTCTTCTGGGTCGCGCGGATGATGATGATGCAACTCGCCGTCGTCGATCAGATCCCGTTCAAGGACGTCTATCTGCACGGGCTTGTCCGCGACGCCAAGGGCAAGAAGATGTCCAAATCGCTGGGCAACGTCGTCGATCCGCTTGAGATCATTGACGAATACGGCGCGGATGCGCTGCGCTTTACCAATGCGGCGATGGCCTCGCTCGGGGGGGTGCTAAAGCTCGATATGCAGCGGATCGCGGGCTACCGGAACTTTGGAACAAAGCTTTGGAATGCGACGCGCTTTGCCGAGATGAACGGTGTGTTCGAGAACCGGACCCCCAGCGCCGACATGCCCCACGCCACCGCAACGGTGAACCAGTGGATCATCGGCGAAACCGCCCGCGTGCGCGGTGAGGTAGATGCAGCACTCGCCGCCTACCGTTTTGATGACGCAGCGGCGGCGCTGTATCGCTTTGTCTGGGGTAAGGTCTGCGACTGGTATGTGGAATTCTCCAAGCCCCTGCTTCTAGACGAAGGCCCGCAAACAGCGGAAACAAAGGCAACCATGGCCTGGGTCATCGACCAGTGTCTGATCCTGCTGCACCCGATCATGCCCTTCATGACCGAAGAGCTGTGGGCGGTCACTGGCGACCGGTCGAAGATGCTCGTCCATGCCGACTGGCCGACCTTTGGCGCCGACATGATCGACGCAGAGGCCGACCGCGAGATGAACTGGGTGATCGGTCTGATCGAGGGCATCCGCTCGGCACGGCAGCAGATGCACGTGCCGGTGGGCCTCTATCTGCCGCTGGTGGTCAAGGATATGGGCGATGCTGCAAAGGCCGCATGGGACCGCAACGAGGTGCTGATCAAGCGTCTGGCGCGGATCGACGAGTTGACCGTGGTCGATGCCTTCCCCAAGGGCTGCGCCACCGTGCCAATGGACGGCGCGACGTTTGGTCTGCCGCTGGCGGATATCATCGACGTGGCCGAGGAAAAGGCCCGTTTGGAGAAGTCGCTGCAAAAGCTCGCCAAAGAGATCGGC
>JANSYF010000075.1 GCA_024742575.1 Paracoccaceae bacterium
CCGTGTTCGATACCTACGACGACATCGTTGCGCGATGCTGTGACGCGTGGAACTTCTTCGCAAACGATCAGGAACGCGTCCGTTCTATCAGTGACCGAGAATATGCCAAAGCGGTCAATTCATAGGGCCGTTGGTATTAGTCCGTGAGCCCAAAGGGCCTAATCCTGCAAGGGAGGCGAATGTCCGCTACGCGCATCGGTGAGTTGGTTCAATGCGATCGACATTTGCGACTACTGGAGCGAACGATCCATGAAATAGACTTTGTCGCGCCACTCATCTGGGAACCCACTAGGGTGTGCAATCGGGACAAAACCAGCATTCTCATACATTGTGCGCGCATGCGTTAAGAATGTGGCTGATGAAAAGAAAACGCGCTGGTATCCGTCGGCAACCATCTGCTCAAACATTGCGTCCAGCAATTTGCGACCAAGGCCATGGCCTCGACCAGAGACACTCACAAACATTCGTTTGAATTCAGCAATCCCCGGTTCTGCTTCGCTGTACATGACACATCCAGAGGGTTTCCCATCCACCGAGGCAATCAGAATCCCGCCAAGGGGTCGCTTGTGAATGTCGGGTAGATTTTCAAGGGTCGCTTCGAATGCGACTGGGTTCATCGGATGATCGCCACCTCTTGGCCAATCCATTGGGTAGTTTTTCCAATGCCAGTCCAACCAATCTCGACAGAGTGCACGTGCCGCTTCCATGTCCTTCGCATCGCGTGATAGCCGCACAGATATTTCCGTCATGTAAAAACACCTCGAAGTTCAACACAGACCGTTGCGTGTCCGGAGAACTAAGTCAATTCAACTGGGCTGAGTAAGCGGACATTGGTTGGAAAAGCTTGAAGGGTAACTTTGTCCGCATTGCGGACGTCCGATCCACCCCGATCAAATCTCAACTCAACCCGCGCAGGTACTCCATCACAGCGGGGCGTACCGACTGTTCCCCCGCATCGCGCGCCTCGTGGATCACCTTGCGCACGTCGTCGAGGTTGCAGCGCCGCAGCAGGTGCTTGACGGGGCCGACGGAGGCGGGGCGCATGGAGAGGGAATGCAACCCGATAGCGGCGAGGCAGAGCGCCTCAACGGGGCGGCCAGCGTCTTCGCCACAGAAGGACAGGCGGGTGTTGGTGGCGGCGCAGCGATTGATGATGTCCTCGAGGAAGGTCAGGAAGCTGACGTTCAGCGTGTCATAGCGGCGGCGGACGCGTTCGTTTTCGCGGTCGGCGGCAAAGAAGAATTGCTTGAGGTCATTGCCGCCAATCGACAGAAATTCCACATCCTCGTAGAATTTCTTGCACGCAAAGGCGAGCGACGGGGTTTCCAGCATCGCGCCGATTTCGAGTTTTTCGGGCAGGGGGTGGCCCAGCTTTTTCTCTCGGGCGATGGCCTTGTCCACCTCGGCGCGGGCAGCAGTGTATTCTTCGTATTGCGCCACAAAGGGGAACATGATCGACAGCGGGCGGCCATTCGCGGCGCGCAGAAGCGCCTGAAGCTGCATCCGCATCACACCCGGTTTGTCGAGGCCCACGCGTATCGCGCGCCAGCCCAGTGCCGGGTTCGGTTCATCCTGGGCCTGCATATAGGGCAGCACTTTGTCCGACCCGATATCGAGCGTTCGGAAGACCACGCGCTTGCCCTGTGCCGCGTCGAGAACGCGGGCATAGAGTGCGGCCAGTTCGGTGCGTTTTGGCATCTGACTGCGGACGAGGAACTGCAGTTCTGTGCGGAAGAGGCCCACGCCTTCGGCGCCAGAGCTTTCCAGTGACGGCAGGTCGGCCATCAGGCCCGCGTTCATGTCAAGGCGGATGGTCTTGCCACACAGGGTTACGGCGGGTTTGTCGCGGATTGAGGCGTAGCGTTCCTGCGCTTTGGCCTGCATTGCCATCTTGTCGCGGAACGCGCTGACTACGGTATCGTCAGGGCGCAGGTGTACGACGCCCTGATCGCCGTCGACCATCACGTGATCGCCGTTCAACGCCTCGTTCTGAATACGTTTTGCGCCGATCACTAGGGGGATCGCCAGTGCGCGGGCCACGATGGCGGCGTGGCTGCCGACGGAGCCTTCTTCGAGGATGATGCCGCGCAATTGGCGGCCGTATTCCAGCAATTCACCGGGGCCAATATTGCGCGCGACGAGGATCGGGTTTTCGGGCAGTTCTGCGCCGGTCTGGTGTCCTTGGCCCGTCAGGATGCGGAGCAGGCGGTTGGATAGGTCGTCGAGGTCTTGCAGACGTTCGCGCAGATAGGCGTCGTTGGCCTGTAGCATCCGGGCGCGGACGTCGGATTGTTCTTTCTCGACGGCGGCTTCGGCGCTCAGACCCCGGTCGATGTTTTCCTCCATCCGGCGCAGCCAGCCTTTGGAATTGGCGAACATGCGATAGGCCTCGAGGACCTGTACCTGTTCGGTATCGCCAGAGGCGACCGCCATCAGCTGATCGACGCTGACGCGCAGGTGTTCTACCGCGTCCGTCAGGCGGGTCCGTTCCTTTTCGGGGTCATCGCCGACAAGGTTGGTGACCACGACACGCGGTTCATGCAGCCAGATATGGCCTTCGGCGGTGCCTTCCTGTGCGGTGACGCCACGGATCAGGACAGATTGCGTGTGACGGGCCCGCAGTGCTGCACCTTCACCGACAAACGCGCCCAATTCGGTCATTTCGGCCAGCACCATGGCCACCACTTCAAGCGCGTAGACTTCGTCGGCGCTGAATTCGCGGGCTTCTTTGGATTGGACGACCAGAACACCGAGCTTTTCGCCGAGGCGCTGGATTGGAACGCCGAGGAAACTTGAGTAAATCTCTTCCCCGGTTTCCGGCATGTAGCGGAACCCTTTGGCTGAGGGAGCGTCAGCGGCGTTGATTACCTTGCCGGTGCGGGCAACGCGTCCCACCAAACCTTCGCCCAGCTTCATCCGGGTTTGGTGTACGGATTCGGGGTTAAGGCCCTGTGTTGCGCAAAGCTCGAGCGTCTCGTCGTCCCGGAACAGGTAGATCGAGCACACTTCGGTACCCATGGAATCAGCCGTCAGATGGGTGATCTGATCCAACCGTTCCTGACCTGCGGCCTGATTGGCCATGGTGTCGCGCAACCGCCCGAGCAGCTTGCGGCTTTCGCTTTCGAATGTATTTGGCATCCGCCCAACTGCTTTATGGTTCCAAGGCATTTATAGGCGGGGAGAGGGGATGGGGAAACAGCTATTCGTTCCGAGCTACAGGGACTTGTCATGTGGCGTTCAAGCATTGGGCTCGTTTCAGTGAGCAGTCTTGCTGAATAACCGCGATGTGATGCACCAAATGGTGAATCAAACGTGATTTGCCGGGGACCACATTTGCGCGGACACTTTCTGAGACGATTGGCTTTGCGCAGTTTAGGGAAGGCTGAAGATGAAGGCACCGATATTGAACGTCCCGCGTCTTTCGTATCTGTCTGCATTCCTTGCAGCGGGTCTCGTGGTTGTGGGCACTTCGGGTCATGCGGAAAACGGGGTACCTTTACCTGACTATGTGGTCGCCACTTTTGGAACACCGCCGCAGGTGCAGGACGTCTCGCTGACCGAAGCTGTGCAATCGGCGATAGAGACAGCGTTTGTGGACAGTATAACCTCGTCATCATGGGGGCCGGAGCAGCAAGCGGCGCTGGAGATCATCAAGGCCTCAGGCGATCCACGGCTTGCCTGGATTATTGCCGATTTGATGCGTTTTGTGACTGGTGGAAACCTCGCCAATACACTGGGAACTGCAGCCGCCGATCTTTTGGAGATCGAACCGCCCACGTCAAATCACTGGGGTATCATCACGGATCACCTGATCGCCTGGGACATCCCCGCGCCGCCCGATTACCTGAGTGTGAAGCGCGCTATTTTCACGGGCGTCGTCCCACAGTGGCGGGCTTTGTTTGTCGAGGGCGACATCGACTGGCGGCATGTCTCGTGGGGCGGTGTCCTGATTGACGACCGGGCTTACGGCCAAACTAATGCACCCTGCAACTGCATCCCCGCGGCGGACAATCCCGCCGTTTCGTCTGCCGAGGACGCCACATGGCTCGGGGATAGCGACATTGTCTTCGGCATCGAGGTGAACGGCGAATACCGCGCTTATCCGCGGCAAATCATGGAAGTGCGGGAAATGGTGAACGATACGCTGGGCGGGCGGGATCTGGGAATTCCTTATTGCACGCTGTGCGGTGCGGCGCAGGCCTATTTCACGGATCGGATGCCTGACGGGGTAGAGCGGCCTGTTCTGCGTACGTCTGGCCTTTTGATCCGGTCCAACAAGGTCATGTATGACGTGGTGACGTCGTCGGTGTTCGATACGTTTCTTGGAAAGGCTGTTACCGGGCCATTGGCTGAGCGGGGATTGAAACTAGAGCAGGCCACGGTGATCACGACAGATTGGGGCTCGTGGAAAGCGGAACATCCTGACACCACGGTTTTGATCGAAGCGCTGGCGCTTGGTCGCGACTTTGATTTCCGCAATGGGCGCGATGCCAATGGCCCGATCTTTCCGGTTGGCGACGTCGATCCGCGACTGCCCGTACATGAAGACGTAATTGGCGCAATCACCAGGTCCGGCAAACCGATCGCGTTTCAGCGCAGCGCGGCTTTGATCGCCCTGCGAAACGGTGATCCCATCACATTCGAGAATATCCGTCTGGAACTTGATGCGGGCGGCATTCGTGCAATTGACGCCGATGGGACCGATATCGGCAGTCATCAGGCCTTTTGGTTTGCGTGGTCGCAGTTTCACCCGAACACGGCGCTATGGTCCGGGTGATGGTATCTGGCAGTTTGGGTGGCGGTTGCGCCGCTTAGCCTGCTTTTTCGAGTTCGAAAGCGTCATGCAGCGCCTGTACGGCCAGCTCCATGTATTTCCGGTCGATCAATACAGAGATTTTGATCTCTGATGTGGTGATCACCTTGATGTTGACGCCCTCTTTGGAGAGCACTTGGAACATCTTGGCGGCAACACCCGTGTGGCTGCGCATGCCGATGCCAACGACTGAAACCTTGGCGACGTCTGTATCCGCGACGATTTCGGTAAAATTGATTGCGCCATTGTCTTTGGCGTCACGCATAGCTTTCTCGGCCCGCTTCACCTGATCTGTGGGGCAAGAGAAGGTCATGTCGGTTCGACCCTCTTCCGAGATGTTCTGCACGATCATGTCGACGTTCACGCCTGCTTCGGACAGCGGGGTGAAGATCGCCGCGGCGATGCCGGGGCGGTCTGCGACGGACACGAGGGTCATCTTGGCCTCGTCGCGGGAATAGGCCACGCCTGCTACAACATTGCTTTCCATGATGTCCTCCTCGTCGCAGACCAATGTGCCTGCATCGTCAGATTGTTCTTCGAAACTGCTAAGCACCCGCAGTTTCACCTTATAGCGCATTGCCAATTCGACCGACCGGGTTTGCAGAACCTTGGCGCCAAGGGACGCCAGTTCCAACATTTCTTCGAACGCGATTCGGTCAAGCTTGCGAGCTTTGTCGCAGATGCGCGGGTCTGTGGTGTAGACACCGTCCACATCCGTGTAGATATCGCAGCGCTCGGCATTGAAAGCGGCGGCAAAGGCGACGGCGGTGGTGTCCGATCCACCACGACCCAGCGTGGTGATGCGACCTTCGGGGCTGATACCTTGGAATCCTGCGACCACGGCGACTTTCATGCCCTCAGCAAATTTGCGGGTGATATTTTCAGCAGGGATCTCTTCGATCCGGGCCGAGGAGTGTGCCGAGGTGGTCTTTACCGGTACTTGCCAGCCCTGCCAGCTGCGCGCAGGTACGTCCATTTCCTGTAGCGTCAGGGCCATTAGGCCAGCGGTGACGTTTTCGCCTGAGGACACAACGGCATCGTATTCCCGCGCGTCGAACAACGGAGACGTTTCGTTCACGAAGCCCACCAGCTTGTTCGTCTCGCCAGACATGGCGGATACAATGACGATCACGTCATAGCCTTTGGCCACTTCAACGCCGACGCGTTTTGCGGCGCGCTTGATCCGATCAAGCGTCGCGACGGACGTTCCGCCGAATTTCATCACGAGAACGGGCATATTGGCCTCCCGGGTCAGACTCAGCGGGTGCTTTACGTCGGGTGGCGGTGCCGTGCAAGGGCGGTACGCAATGTGTGTTGATTACGTGTCCCGATAGTCAACAGCGGTCAGGCTTCCGGTATTCACATGGGTTTCCTTGCCTGGCACGACGTCGGTGTTCTGCGCTGACACGGCCTGCCAGCCGTTTCGCGTGCGGCGCAGGACGAAGCTTAAGATGGTTTGACGCGGTCCAGCGGTTTCGCCGTTTGGCGCTATCTGGCCGGACAATCTGAACCTGCAATGGACGACGGCATGATCCGAGCCTAACATTCGTGTCGTCGTCACTCCGGGTTGCAGGATTGTGTCGCTGAAAAAGGATTTAAGTGCGTAGTCATGCGCCTTTGAGATTGCCGCCCGGTCGCGCCACCACAGGCCAGTCACATTCACGAAATCTGCGTCTTCAGCAAACAACGCACCGATGCGCTGCCCATCGCGGCTTTGCCATGCGTCAGAAAAGGCTTTGGGGAAATCAGCGGGTGCGGAGACCGTCACAACGGCATCGCGTCCCCGTTCCACATCTCGAAACAGCCAGTGGTGTCCAGCGACAGCGCGTCAAAGCGTTCAAGCAAACCGTGTGCGGAATCGTCTGTTCCAATGTCGGCGGCATCCGAACCCATGTCTGTGCGAACCCAGCCGGGGTGGTAGATACCCACAGGAATGCCTTGTGGCTTAAGGTCAACAGCAAGGTTGCGACCAAGGTTGAGTGCTGCGGACTTGGACGCCCGGTAGATATAGCTTTGGCCCTTAGCGCGGAAATTCGATCCCATCTGCGAAGAGATGATCGCCAGTTTCGGGCTTTGGGACTGTTTCAAATGTGGAAGGAACGCCATCGTGGTCAGATAAACACCGGTCACATTGGTGGCAAACGTATCGGCCCAAAGCTGCGTGTCGGTCAGGCTGTCGGATGGCATACCCTTTTCAAGATAAACGCCAGCGTTGCAGACCAGAAGGTCGATAGGCGTGTCTTTGAGCCGTTCTGCAAGGGCTGCACAGCTTTCGGGATCACGCACATCGAGCGGTAAAAGCGTGTCGTGCCCTGCACTGCGGGTGGTGCCAAAGGCAGTATCGCCCCGGTCTTTTGCAGCAGACAGCAAGGCGGCGCCGATGCCACGATTTGCACCGGTGATCAGAATGTTCATCAGTTGGATTTCCGTGTCGGAGTAAAGGGCAGGGGGGCAACAGGCACGCCGTCTTCGATCAGTTTCTTCGCCTCATCGCCACGGGTTTCACCCCAGATTGGGCGTTGTGGCGCATCGCCTGTATGGATCGCACGGGCCTCGGTGGCGAAATTTGTGCCGACATAATCCGAGTTCTTTTCGACGTATTTCTTGAGCTCGGCCAAGGCTTGCTCTGTCGGGTTTGCCGGTTCGTTCAATTTGGGCTTTGCCGTGGGTGTAGCCGCTTTTTCGGCAGTGCTTACCCGTGGGGCCATAATGGCTTTGTTCACCTGAGTTGTGCCGCAAACTGAGCAACTGACCATGCCGGAGGCGTGCAGCTTGTCAAAAGCGGTTCCGGATTGGAACCAGCTGTCAAAGTGATGGTCATTGGCGCATTTCAGTGTGAACTGGATCATTGCGTTGCCTGCGACGGGTGCTCTTCTGTTTCGTTTTGGCTGTTGGATTAAACGTAAGCGTTTGGCTGGGGACATCAAGCGTCAAGCGCGTGTTTGATGCTGCGTATCAGGCCTTCGAAGTCTGTGTCTTGCTTTAGTGCGTTTTGTGCCGCCTGTCCCAATTGTGTTTGCTTTTCCACGGTATCGAGCGCGATCAACGCTGCGCTGAGACTGTTGGCGTCCGAAATGCAGCGGGCTGCATTTGCGTCTGCCAGTCGGTCGTAGGCTGCGCGAAAATTGGCCGTGTCCGGGCCGTGCAAGATGGCTGATTGGAACGCCGCAGGTTCGTAGGGCGTATGTCCCCCGCGGTCGGTGAACGAACCGGCGACAAAGGTCACACCTGCCAATCTGTACCACAGGTGCATCTCGCCGAGCGTATCTGCAAGGTAAACCTGAGCCGATGCTGGATCATCGCCGTTGCTGCGTCTGGCGCAGGTCAGGCCATGGCTGTTGACCAGTCGGGCCACGTCGTCTGCGCGTTTGGGGTGGCGGGGGGCTAGGATCAACCTAAGCGCTGGGCGCTTTGCCAGTGCGGATTTGTGTGCGCTAAGGATGATTTCCTCTTCGCCCTCATGGGTCGATGCCGCAAGCCATGTGTTTGTATGGTCGAAAGCCTGAATCAGCGCTGTTTTCGGATGGCCCGGTGGCGGAGTGTAAAGCGCTTTGAGGTCAAATACCGGACCGAGCGCGGTTTTCGGCAGTCCGGCCTGAACAAAGCGATCCGCCGACGCGCTGTCTTGGGCAGATAGGTACGTAACCCGCGCCATGACTTGGCGCACCAACCTATCGAACCGCGCCCAGCCTTTGGCTGATCGTGCCGTTAAGCGTCCGCCCAATACCAAGACTGGGCCGGGGGTATTCAGGATACGCATCGGCCAAAGATCAGATTCCAGCGTGATATGCGCCTTGATGCGCCAGTTGCGCAAAATGCGTTTTGTCGGGCGGGGTAGGTCGACTGGGGCAAGGACAAGTTCTACCCCGCTCAGGGCCCAGTCTTGCGCCATTTTCAGTGCGCTGTCGGTGTTCACTGTTATCAGTATGTCCCGACCTTGTTTGATCAGCGCGTCGATAACGGGGCGGGCCGAGGTCAGTTCGCCGTTTGAGGCCGCGTGTAGCCAGATGCGGTCCACCTCTTGTGCCGGTTTCAGCTGGCCAAGTCGCGCGCGAGAGGCGTTCCAATCCCCCGCCCAAAGGCGTGTGGACACTTCCTTGGTGGCCAGGATCATCATCAAGAAGCGATATGTCAGCATTGTTTGTCCCGATCCGAACCTGCGTCCCGCCTAGGCAGGGGCTTGGTTGGGCACGCCGCCGACATCGCGCGGTGCGGCAGAGAGCGCATCTTGAATGTGCCGCTCCAGAAGTTTGAGCAAAACGTGATTGTCGAACCTTTGTTCAGCGATTTGCCGCGCCCGTGCCGACATTGCCGACAGGTCGGGCACGTTGATTGCCGCAGCGATGGCCTTGGCAAATCCTTCTTCGTCGTGTTCGTCGACAAGAAATCCTGTTTCGCCTTCGTCAATCGCTTCGGGGATACCGGCATGGCGCGTTGAGACAGTGATACATCCGCAGGCCATCGCCTCTTGAATTGCGGTGGGCAGGCCTTCTGTGTTGCCATCGCGGGCGGTGACCGAATGTTGCAGGAAAAACTGAGTGCTCATCAATCGGTCGCGCACGGTGTTGTGCGGTTGTGCACCGTGGAAGCGGAGTTTGCCAGACACGCCCAACTCTTCGGCCAATGCGCGGGTTTGTTCCAAGAGAGGGCCGTCACCAATGAAATCCAAGCGCGCGCTCGGCAAATCTGCCGTCGCATCGGCAAAGGCGCGCAATGTGGTCATGGGTGCCTTTTTCTCAACAAAACGCCCAACCGCGAGAAAGCTGTGCGGGACCTTGGCTTGCGGCGCAAATCGCCGAATGTCGACGCCCGACGGGATCACCGTGCTGTTTGGGTGCGAAATACCATGTTTTGCGAGGTTATCGAGAAGAAAGCGCGAGACCGAGAAGACACCCGCGAGGCGTGGCATCATCTTGCGGTAAGCCGCACGCATCCGTTCGGTGCGGATCGCCTTTGAGGCGTCGGTGCCGCGGAAATAGGTAAAGATCGGGATGCCAAGCGTATTCGCCAAAGGTGCCAACGCCAGAGCTTGCGTTCCGAATTCGGCAAGGATCACATCGACTTGTTCATCACGAAGGAACCGGATCAGAGCTTCTTTCGCCTCACCAAAGGGCAAACGGGACGTGCCGTGGCGCATTCTATTGCTCAGCAGCCACCAAGGCGCGACCATAATATCCCGGCCTGACAACCCATCCCGGCGGACGAAATACGGCTTGCCATAGGGGTTATCGCCGCGGAACCGTCCACAAACCACAACTGTATCGCCACCGAACAGATGTTCGATGTGGCGGTTGATGAATGTCTCTCCGCCAAGGTGGTATTCGCCAGTTGCGATGGCTGCGCGCATGAAACATGGTCCGATAGAAAACCGGCTTTCTAGGTATCAGCACAGTGTGGCACCAGCAAGGCTGGACGTGGCGACGCGTGCCTAATCGTCTTGGATACCCGCTGCGCTGTTCAACGAAAAACCAGCGCTGGCTTTTGAACAGCTATCATAGTGCCAAGGATTGGAGCCCCCAATTCGTTGCGCAGCCGCGCATGTTTAATCGACTTGGGTTTTGGAAAACCTGCTATGGTCAAAGTCTTGAGCAAATATTCGTCGGTATGTTTGTGACGCCCCGAGGGATAAAGCTTGAAGCCTGTCTTGACCTTCGGGTCGTTTTCAAATTCGACAGTTGCGACGAGCCAGCCTCCCGGGTTGAGAATGCTGGCAAAGTTTTGGAACACCGTTGTCAATGCACCGAAATAGACAAGGACATCGGCGCAGATGATCATGTCGAATTTGCCTTCGGGATAGGTGACGATTTCGGATAGATCGGTACGGGCAAGAAAGTCATAGCCTCCTTTATCGCGGGATATTTCCAACATTTTGACCGACAGATCGACGCCGAAAAGTTCTTTGGCGTAGGGTCGCAGGAACCCGGCACACAAACCGGTGCCGCAACCTGCATCCAAGATGCGCCGGGACGGCGTTTTAGGAAGGCCCAGCTCTTCAAGAGCTGTGAAAACCATGCTGGGTCCGTTATTGTCGAGTTTGGCCAGCTGTTTGTCGTAGTTTTCGGCAAAACCGTCGAAAAGCTCAACCGCCATGCCATGCTGATCCTCAGCGTTTTTCCTCATGCCTTTCGAGGCAAGGAAGAAATCCAGTTTGGCCCGCTGGGTTTTCGTCTTACAATACATCTTGGCCTGTTCGAGGCAGGCACGCGCGGCATCGTCAGACTGCAGGTGGTCAAAAACCATGGCGAAGTGAATCGCGCTATTGAACTTGCTGTTCGTCAGATCGTTATGCTGTTCGAAGACTGAAAGCGCCTCGTCAATTCGGTCTCGGTGAACAAGAAAAGCTGCATATCCCACTGCGACAGTCAGGTTTTCGGGTGCGCTTTGGATCGCCTTCCGGCACAGCGCCTCAGCTTCGTCAAAATGCCCTAGGTCCGCCAGCGTTTCCGCTGCTGGAAGCAAGGCCCGCTCGGGATCTTCCAAGCGGTCGATGACGGATTGGAGCTTTGTGTAGGCGTTTTCGAAAATGGACGCTGCAATTTCTGTATGGCCAAGTTCTTTAACCAATAGCCCGACTTTTACTGCAGTGTTAATCGGGATTCCCGGCGTTCGCAGGATGTCTTCACACAGCGCCATCGCCGCATCTGCATCGCCCGAGTCAATAAGTACGCGTACGTCTTCTATACGCGCTACGATCTTTGACGCCTCGACTTCGTCTTTTTCAAGAACAACATGTGCGGTTTCTTCGTTTTGCATATCCGACAAAGCGTGGCCCCCGATTTGACACTTGGGTCAATTGTGCTTCGGTCAGGGCAACAAATCCAGACCTCATTGGGCATTTGCATTTTCCGCCATAAAGCTTGCTGTCCCAAGCGATATGCTAGGCCTGCGCGATGAATTAGCGGGATGAGATGGTGCTGTGAGAGAGGATTGAACTCTCGACCTCACCCTTACCAAGGGTGTGCTCTACCACTGAGCTACCACAGCGCCGGGGTGTCGTACGCGACGTGGCGGGTGATTAGACTCAAACGGAAATCGGTGCAAGCGCAATCTGGACCCTTTTTTGCCTCTGGGATAGGAAGTGGTCATGACACAGAAACCATCATCCGGGAAATCGACCCCACAGGCGCGGGAAGACAGGCTGAAGGCCGCGCTTAAGGCGAATATGGCCAAGCGCAAAGCACAGGCGCGTGCACGCTCGGTCGGGGTTAAGGATGAGGCCAAAGATAACAAGAACACAAGCGAGGGCAGTTAGAACCGATGGACCAGATTATCGTAACCGGGAACGGCCCGCTCAGCGGCCAGATTCCCATTGCGGGCGCCAAGAATGCCTGCCTTACCCTGATGCCGGCAACCTTGCTGAGTGAAGAACCGCTGACCCTCACGAATGCACCGCGGTTGAGTGACATTCGCACCATGACTACTCTGTTGCAGTCGCTTGGGGCTGAAGTGCAGGCGCTGCAGGACGGTCAGGTTCTGGCCATGTCGAGCCATGATCTGACCTCCACACGGGCTGAATATGACATCGTGCGCAAGATGCGGGCGTCGATCCTTGTGCTGGGGCCGCTGCTGGCGCGGTTCGGTCATGCCGAAGTGTCGCTGCCCGGTGGATGTGCCATTGGCGCACGTCCCGTGGATCTACACCTCAAGGCGTTCGAGGCGATGGGGGCAGAACTGGACCTGCGCGACGGCTATGTCCATGCCAAGGCCCCGACAGGCGGTCTGAAAGGCGGAATTGTCGAATTTCCATTTGTCTCGGTCGGGGCAACAGAAAACGCGCTGATGGCGGCGACGCTGGCCAAGGGGACAACCGTGCTGAAGAACGCCGCGCGCGAACCCGAAATCGTCGACCTTGCCCGCTGTCTGCAAAAGATGGGCGCACAGATCGACGGCGAAGGCACATCCGAGATTACCATTCAGGGTGTCGACAGCCTTGGCGGCGCGACCCATCGCGTGGTCACCGACCGGATCGAGCTGGGCACTTACATGCTGGCCCCGGCGATCTGCGGCGGTGAGGTGGAATGCCTTGGCGGCAAGATCGAATTGCTGGCTGCGTTTTGCGAAAAGCTGGATGCGGCGGGGATCTCGGTTGAGGAAACGCCGACCGGACTGAAAGTCGCGCGCAAGAACGGGCGGGTGTCGGCGGTGGATGTCACAACCGAACCGTTCCCCGGCTTTCCGACGGATTTGCAGGCGCAGATGATGGCGCTGCTTTGCACGGCAGAGGGGACCAGCGTTCTGGAAGAAAAGATATTCGAGAATCGCTTTATGCATGCGCCCGAACTGTTGCGGATGGGGGCAAAGATCGAGGTGCATGGCGGGACGGCCAAAGTCACGGGCGTCGAGAAATTGCGTGGCGCACCGGTGATGGCGACCGATCTTCGGGCGTCTGTGTCTTTGATCCTTGCCGGATTGGCGGCAGAAGGCGAAACTATCGTCAGCCGCGTTTACCATCTTGATCGTGGCTATGAACATGTAGTCCGCAAGCTTTCCAGTGTGGGGGCCAAAATCGAACGGGTGAAAGAACAGTGAGCGCTGACGCCACATTCGAAGATGGTGCGGCCAAGCCGCTTCGGCTGGTCGCTATGGATGATGACGACCTGAAAGTGCTGTCTGCGCTGTGTCAGGATGCCGTCTTTCCGTCTACCGAAATGCAATGGCAGCGCGGCAAGCAGCGGTTTGGCATTCTTCTGAATCGCTTCCGCTGGGAAGACATTCCCTTTGCTGAACGGGGTGGGCGCAAACCGGAGCGGGTTCAATCCGTCATGGCTGTCGAAAATGTGGAGCGTGTGGCCAGCCAAGGGGTGCCGCGGGGCGATGCGGATACGATCCTGTCTGTTCTGTCGGTCGTCTTTGAGACGGACGAGTCTGGCGGCGGTGCGGTGATCCTGACGCTTGCGGGTGACGGCGCGATCCGCTTGCAGGTGTCCGAACTCGAAGTTGCGCTGCGCGATGTGACTAAGCCATACGCCGCCGTGTCGGGCAAGGTCCCGGACCACCCGGTATGATCGTTCGGCGGCTGACGCCGAAAGACCTGTCCGCCTTTCGCGCACTTTGGGCCGATGGTCTGATGCGGGTGCCGACCGCATTTTTGTTCAGCGCCGAAGAAGTGCGCGCCTTTCCCAACAAGGACGTGGAGCGCGGGCTTGAAGTCAATCTCACGCTGGGTGCGTTCAATGATGCCAAGCGGCTGGTTGGATTTGTCTCTGCACGGCGCGGCGGGCCTAAACGGATGCGGCACATGGCTGATATCGGACCGCTTTACGTGCATCCAGACGCGCAAGGGCAGGGCTATGGTCGCGCGCTGATGGAGGCGGTGTTGCAGCACTTGATTGACGTTGGTGTGCAGCAGGCCGAATTGGTTGTCGATGTCGAAAACCAGGGCGCGCAAAAGCTCTATGACGCGCTGGGCTTTCACGTCTTCGGCAGGCGTCCCCGGTCGGTCGTTATCGACGGGGCAGGGCGCGACGATTTCCTCATGATCAAGGCTTTGGATGGTGCAGACCTGACGCGCGACGCTTGAGGGTTGGTGCCGCGCGGTCTAAGTACCCGGCAACTGCTGATCCGGAGGGCGCAATGCCGCAATTTCTGTCCACGCTAGATGCCG